>SYKU01000073.1 GCA_005808865.1 Acidobacteriota bacterium | reverse complement strand
TCCAGGAAAAGGGGAGACAGAGATGTTCGTGACTTACTAAAAAGAGACGATCAGAGCAGCTTCAGCCCAGTCAATCGGCACCCGCGCCACCGCTCACCATACCGGTGCGCCGAGTCGCGTTCCCATGCATAATCCAGGTAGAAGATCCCGTACCCGGAGCGAATCACCGTACGGCCGTCTGAACCAAAAGGCTGCCAGGCCAAGCCTGCCCGGGGTCCCAAATTGTTCCAATCCGTTGGGTAAGTGCTCCGCGTAATCCCGGTGTCCCCCGGGTAGACTAAGCCGCGCGGTGCATTCGGATACTGGGTTGACTGTTGTCCGGCCCGGAAAGAAGCGATCTCGTCGCGGCCATCATAGATACCCAGGCCGGGTTCCCAGCGAAGCCCCAGATTCACCGTCAGGGAACGGGATACTTTCCAATCGTCGTGGAGGAACAATCCGATCGTGTGAAAACGGTTATCCGTGCGGAGGATGGATTGTTGGGTATAGCTGGAAGGCAGTCCGAGTAGAAACTCCGCATAGCCATTGTTGGCTCGGCTGCCGTTCCAGGCAAAGGAGTTCCCGTCCGACTCGTTTGACGCGTTGCGGGTCGCCACACTATAGGCGTATTCGCCGCCAAACTTGATCATGTGCCCGGCTCGGGTCCACGTCAGCACGTTTCGCACCTCATGCGCGTTCGGGGCGAACTCAACGAAGTTCTCTCCCACAAAGCCGAAGTACCCGGCGATGGCCCCGAGCCGCATGTTCATCGGATACTGCGGAGTCGCCGATTTCGTCCGCACCCCAAGGTCGGACAGGCGCAGTCCGGCAGCCACGGCCGGAGGGTTCCCTTTGTACTCTTCGGGAAGAATCGGCACGGGGCCACGCGCAAAGCTCAAGTGGTTGTAGGTGTAGGTGAATGCATTGACCATCGACGGCGAGATCACCTTTGTGTAGTTGGCCAGGATACGATTGTTTGTCCAGGACCCTTGGCCGTTCGATAGCGGAACGTTGAAGTTCTGGACTTGGTCGACATTGGCGAAGAAGTAAGACACGTACAAGCGGTCAGTCGACGAAAAGTTATGATCGCCGCGCGCCAATAGCTGATCGCGCCGCTCCCTCGACGGGCTATTGTAGACAAATTGACCACCGCTCAGGTTCGGCAAGGGAATCAGGATATCGGCCATACGCCGGGCCGCCTGGGACTGGCGCGCTAAGGGAACTTGATCGCCGGGAAACGGCAGCCGGTTATTCGACGGGTCGAACGGCTTGCGCGCCGAGGCCGAAAAGTTACCGGCCCGCTCGGCCGGCGTCGCCACGATCAGGCCCGCCTGATTCACCGCTCGGTTTTCGCGAACCGACTCCCACGCCGCAAACCAGAACGTCCGGTCGCGAATGGCGGGTCCGCCTATCGACGCCCCGAACTGGTTGCGGCGCAGACGCTGCTTTTCCACCAGGTTGGCATGAGCGAAATAGGATCGCGCATCGAGAGCGTCGTTACGCAGGAACTCATAGACGGTTCCGTGGATCGAATTCGTACCACTCTTTGTGACGGCGGACACAATCGAACCGGATCCGCGGCCGAACTCTGCGCTGAAATTGTTGCTGAGCACACTGAACTCCTGCAATGCATCCGGATTGGGAATGGAGGTCGGCACGCCCGTGTATACGTCATTGTTGTGGCCGCCGTCGACTAGTGCGTTGTTGTCGTTGCCTCGCGAACCATTCACTGAAATCCCGTCCTCTTGCGAGAAACTGGTCCGCGCCCCGGCCTGGCGCACGGCTCCGGGCAGCAGTGTCTGTAACTGCAGAGCATTTCGGCCATTCAACGGAAGGTCTTCAATCAACTCGCGCCGAACAACGGAGCGCACGGTGGAAGTGGCGGTCTCGAGCGCCGAGTAGCTGTCGGAAACCTCCACGCTCTGGCTCATCTCGCCCAAGGAGAGCGTGATGTTGAGTTGCAGTGTCTGTTCGGCCGTCAAGTTGACAGCACGCATCTCCGTTCGCTTGAAGCCATTGGCGGCCGTGCTCAGCCGGTAGTTCCCCACCGGTACCCGGACGAAGTCAAATCGCCCCCCGGCATCGACGGCAGCCTTGAAGGTTACGCCCGTGGCTTCGTTTACGAGCGTGACCTCCGCGACGGGGACATTCGCGCCTGACGAATCGGAGACGACGCCGACGATAGTGGCGGCGCCCTGGCCAAATCCAGTAGCAATCGCGACAAAGAAAAACGCACAGGCCTTCAACATTGAGGACTCCTGATAACTTAGGCGAATCTACTTCGCGGTCAGCGGCCCCATCGGAGCACCCACTTCAAACTCGCGCGCCGGATCATAGTTCGGGTTTTTGACCGGGATCTGCGCGCCTGTCCCCCGCAACCACTCCTCCAGCCGCTTCCGCATTGCGGCTGCCTTCGCTGGCTGCGCCGCCGCCAGGTCGTTCGCCTCGCCAATGTCCTTTTTAAGGTTGTAGAGCTCCACGCGGCTTTCCTCGAAAAACAGAATCAGCTTGTGATCCCCATTGCGGATCGCCGCCGCCGGACGCCCTTTCTGCGGACTGTAGTGCGGATAGTGCCAGAACAGATCGCGCACGCCGCCGGAGCGTCCGCGCAACTCCTTCGTAAAGCTGCGGCCATCCATCGCGGGCAACTTCTCCCGGGGAATCCCCGCCGCGTCGGCGATCGTCGCCGCATAGTCGTAACTAATCACCGGCTCCGGGCAGGTGCTGCCCGGCTTCGTGACTCCCGGCCAGCGAACCACGGTGGGTACCCGAATGCCACCTTCGTAAAGATGGCCTTTCCCTGATCGCAGCGGGAGGTTCGAGGTCACGGGACGGCGCTTCCACTCAAGAGACGTCACGCCGCCGTTGTCAGCGCTGAAGAGCACCAGCGTGTTTTCCGCCACGCCGTTTTCGCGCAGCGTATCCAGAATCCGTCCGACGCTCTCGTCCACGCTCTCA
Source organism: Acidobacteriota bacterium (assembly GCA_005808865.1). Lineage (GTDB taxonomy): Bacteria > Acidobacteriota > Terriglobia > Bryobacterales > Bryobacteraceae > SYKU01. The sequence goes on along the minus strand of SYKU01000073.1, from coordinate 3,807 downwards.
ATCATCGCGGCGTACTCGCCGAAGTTCTGCGGATCTTCCGCGCGCGCCTTCGCGTCGTACTTCTTCACCTTCTCGGGTTTGCCTTCAATCGGGGTGTGGACTGCGAAGTGCGGCAGATACAGGAAGAACGGCCGTTCTCTATTGCTCTTGATGAAATCCTCGGCTAATGTTGTCAGCCGGTCTGTCAGGTAGTCCCCGGGCTTCCCGTCCAGCGTCACCTTCTTGAGCCACGCCGGATAGAAGAAGTTGTTCGTTGATCCGGCCTCGTCCCCGGCAAACGAGACGTCGAAGCCCTGGTCGGTCGGAAGAGAGCCCTTGGCGCCGAGATGCCACTTGCCAATACAACCAGTTCGATAGCCTTGACCGCGCAGAAGTTCCGCAATCGTCACCTCTTCCAGCGGCAACGCCAGGCGGGCGCTGGGCTGAATCACTCTAGTGTGGTGGTAGCGGTTCGAAGCGCCCTGAAGATGGGATGTAATGTGGAGTCGCGCCGGGAACCTGCCGGTCATGATCGCCGCCCGCGTGGGAGAGCATACGGGGCTGGCGGAATAGCCGTCGGTGAACACCATCCCTTCGCGCGCCAGCCGGTCAATGTTCGGCGTTTCGTAAAACTTGCTGCCGTTGAATCCGGTGTCGCGCCAACCGTAGTCATCAATCAGGATGAGCACGATATTGGGACGGCGGCTGTTCTGCGCGGCCGCAAATGCGGCGCCCGTAGCCGCCAGGAATGATCTTCTCGTCATCGGGATTCTTAGACCGGAATTTCCATCTTGGCTCCCGGTTTCCGTCCAGTATACACCTGCCCTGCCTGCGATCCTCTGTGGTCGGCTCTTATCCTTCGGAAGCCGCGTTCGTCACGGTATGAGGCGGTCTTGACCAGCGGCAAAATTCGAAATCCGGGAATTTCCGTTCTTTCGCCGCCTGCCACAAGCGCCTCTCCTCGCCTAGCCTCCGTTGTCGCGTGGTCTCGCCGTTCCGAAACGGCTCTCCTTACCCGTTCGCCACTGCCTGCACGTCGATCCGCTGCACTATGCTCCCGGGCAGCCGCCGTTTCAGACGGCTCTCCGCCAGCATGCGCCGCCGCGGAGTTCCTGCCCGGCTTCGTGACTGCGTTGACGGATGCTTCACGAATTCGCGCTGTAATCGACTCCTGCAAAGCGTCCGGGTTCGCAAGCGGAAGCGTCGCGTTGTGGTGCGAATCCTGGTATTCGGCTTCGTCCAGCAAGTACATGGTTGAACCGCTGATGCCACAGTTGTTGGCAGAACCGGAGTGCCCGCACCTTGGTCCAAACAACCCGCGCTCACCAGTCCCGGTACGAGTACTTGGAGTTGCGGGCCGTTGCGGCCGTTGTGGCAAATCCGGGACTCGGACGCGATCGACGGTTCCGTGAATCACTCCCGAAAGTGGTTTCTACAGGCGGGGCGGGCTGAGGTAACCATGATCTGTTCGGTGACATCGCCGGCCCTTAAGTGCGACGGGCACTAAGATCTGCGGGTTGACTTGCGGGTTGACGGACGGCCGCTGGCACGACTTGAATCCTTTCAATGCTCTCGTTTCGAAGCAGCGCACTGACGCCTGCCACGAGTGTGCCCGGCAAGTCTCCCATGGTGACCGTGGTCGTTCCAATCGAGTTGAGCGAACAGTTTTGGCGCCGCGAGAGCAGCCGCGGCGATGATCGCAAAGTGCATGTGGATTGATTTCTTCGTTGCCGGTCACGTAGACTCACAGCCGATCAATCCTTCTCAAGTCCAAAGAACAGGAAGAACGGCAGCAGCACTCCCGCTCGGCGCGTGTTGAATTCCGCCCGCGCGCGCGATACCGTGGGTTTGTGAAACTTCCCGCACTACTGCATTCGGTCAGCTACGCCGGCTTCTGGGGACAGACCCGTCTCTCTCTCGATGACTTCATCGACAAAGCGGGTGATCTCGGCTATGACGGCGTCATGCTCACGGCGAAGCGCCCGCATCTCTCGATCCTCGATTTCGACGCCGCCGCACGCTCCCAACTCCGTTCCCGCCTTGAGCGCCGAAACCTCCGCCACGTTGTCATCGCCGGCTACAACAATCTCACTGCCGATCTCGAACACGGCGATATCCCCCACCGGGAAATACAGATTCACTACATCGGAGAACTGGCGCGGCTCGCGCGCGATCTCGGCGCTTCGATCGTCCGCATATTCACTGGCTACGAAAACCCGGCGTCAACCTACACCGCGCAGTGGAACCTGATCGTGAGCACGCTTCGCGAATGCGCGCGGCGCGCGGCGGAGTACGGCGTTATTCTCGGCGTCCAGAACCATCACGATATCGCCTGCGGGTTCGAGTCCCAATTCGACCTCATCAACGCCGTCAACGAGTCCAATTGCCGGGCTCTGTTCGACGCGTGGGCGCCTGCGCTCCATGGCGCCGACCTCGCCGCGGCGGCCCGCCTGATGGGGCCGGTGACCGCGCACACGACCGTAGCCTGCTATGAGAGGCGTCCGCGCTACGCTTATGACGCACAGGTCATCAACTACACGCCGCATACGCCTTATGTTCAGGCCGTGCCCGCGGGCGAGGGCTTCATCGATAACGCGGCTTTTCTTGCCGGACTTTGCGCGAGCGGATTTACCGGCAGCGTCGGATATGAAATGTGCTCGCCGTTGCTTGATCGGTCGGGCAAAGGCGCGGGTAGCATCGAGAACCTCGATCTCTATGCGCGGCGATTCCTTGAATACTTCGAGTCTCTGCCGTAGAGGACCACGACCGGCGTGCGAATAGACAAGTGGCTCTGGGCCGCCAGATTCTTCAAGACGCGATCGCTCGCCGCGCGGGCATGCGAACTTGGCCGGATTAGTGCCAATGGCCAGCAAGCGAAGGCGTCGCGCGAGGTCCGGACCGGCGACCAACTGCAAGTGAAGAACGACAGCGGCGACTTTCAAGTGGAGGTCCTGGCTCTCAATGAAATGCGCGGCCCGGCCGCGGTCGCGCGGGCACTTTACCGCGAGAGCGAGGCGAGTGCGGCGTTACGGTTGAAGGCGGCGGAAGAGCGCAAGGCGATGCCGCAAATCGAAGCGCTACGCGAGGGCAAACCTTCGAAACGCGACCGGCGGAAAATCGGTCGTCTCCGGGGCAGATTGTGACTCCGAAGAAATGCAGCCTCAGAGCAGCCCCGATCCGTATTGCCGGAACATTTGTTGGACTCGCAATCCCTGCACTCTGCGCCGGTGGTTGCTTCCACCTCGTGCGCTCCTATATGCTGAAAATTCAACCGTCTTGAACTCCGATGGGAGAGTTGATCCTCGTTGTTGACGACAATCCGACGAATTTGAAACTGCTCCGAGTGCTGCTCACCGGACAGCGCTTCGATGTTCGGACAGCCGCCGACGCAGTCGAAGCGCTTGAGGTTCTTACCGAGTGCACTCCCAGCCTGATCCTGATGGACCTCCAACTTCCCGGGATGTCCGGGCTGGAACTGACGCGGAAACTGAAGGCGGATCCCAAGACACGCGATATTATCGTCGTCGCACTAACGGCGTTCGCCATGAAGGGCGACGAAGAAAGGGCTCTGGACGCCGGATGCGATGGCTACATCGCCAAGCCCATAGATACGCGGACATTGCCTGTGCGGGTAAGACAGTACATGTCGGAAGCCGTGCCTGCGTCCGCCTCCGCCGAGCCCGCCGGCTTGCTAGTACCTAGTTGCATAAGTCAGAGTACTTGGCTTTGGGGCCGGAAGGGAACACGACTGCCTTCTTCCATTCAAACGGCGCTGCCTTTTCGTTGTAGACTTCAACAAAGTCGTCGATCGCTTGCCGCACTTGCCGC
>SYKU01000072.1 GCA_005808865.1 Acidobacteriota bacterium | reverse complement strand
GGCGATGGTTCCCGCGGCGAGCTTGTCCCACTCGTCCCATTTCCAGCCGAAACGGTGTACCATGGGCGCGAGAGTGAGGGCTGTGTCGGTTGACCGGCCGGCGATCACGACATTGGCCCGGGTGGCGAGCGCCTCAGCCAGGGGAAAGGCTCCGATGTAGGCGTTCGCGCTGAGGATGCGGCTTCGAATTGACGATAGCGGCTCGCCGCTATCCATATCGCGCATTTCGTAGCCGCTCGCCGCGAACTCGTCGAGCCGCGGATACACGTTGTCGCCGGTGACGACTGCGACCCGCAGACCGGGCGCCGCTTTGAGCACCGCCCGCGCGCACGCCACGGGATTGACGCCGCCGGCATTCGCGATCACGGTGATACCTCGTTCGCGAAGTTTACCGGCGATTCGCCCGATGAGGGGCGGGAAGTCGCGCGCGTAACCCAGTTGCGGGTCGGCCTGCTTCTGCTTTTGCAGGATCGACATCGTAACTTCCGCGAGATAGTCGAGAGCGAGGTAATCGATGGGGCCTTGCTCCACGAGGCGCACGGGCGCTTCAAGCCAGTCGCCCCAGAAGCCCTGTCCATTTGCGATGCGGATCACCGGAGCACCTCTGAAGTGGCGAGGATGATCGTATTTTTCTGTCTGCCGATTTCGAGCTCGTTGGAGAGTTCCCGGTGCGAGAGTTCTTCCAGCCTGCCGTTCGCACAGAAGAGGACGAGCGGCAAGAATCGATCGCCTGCCCGACCGGCTGCCAATCCTCGGGCATACGCCTGACTGACGTTCATGACATGATCTCCAGCGCGAGCGGCGCTGCCCGAGGGCGCTCCATCGCAACGCGAAGCGCGAATGACAACACCTCTCGCGTCCTTTTCGGGTCGATAATAGCGTCAACGTGCCCGCGCGCGGCCGCGTATCGTGCATCGAGCCAGCGTTCGTAATCCGCGCGAGTTTGCGCCATGGATTGCTCCAATCCCGCTGGCGCCGCTTCGCCGGATCTTCTGTACTTTTCGAGTTCCACGGAATACAAAGCCTGCACGGCCGAGTCCCCCTCCATTACACCGATACGCGCCGTCGGCCAGCTAAATGTGAAATTCGGGTCAAAGCCTTGGCCCGCCATCGCATAATAGCCCGCGCCACTCGCGTGGTTGAGCGTCAGAACAATTTTCGGGACTGACGTACAAGCCATTGCCTCGACCATTTCCGCGCCTGCTCGAATGATTCCTTCCCGCTCCGCTTCTTCACCAACCATGAAGCCGGAAACGTCCTGAAGATAGAGGATCGGCAGTCCCGACCGCTCGGCATTCTCCACGAAGTAGGCGACCTTGCGCGCCGACTCTGTGTACACGATGCCGCCGATGCGCGGCTTCCCTTCCCCTTTGAGAAAGCCGCGCCGATTCGCGATCACTGCCACGGGCACACCGTCCAGGAGGGTTTCGCAGCAGAGCAGTTCCGGCGCGTAATCCGGCTGAAACTCGAGGATTCCTCCGCCATCGAAGAGTCGCGCGAGCACCTCCGTCACGTCGTATGGCATGCGATGGTCGGCGGGAAGAATACCGTAAATATCATCCATCGGCTCCGAAGGCGGAATCACGGCGCCGCTCCAGGGTGCGCGGCCGGCTCCGGCCTCGCGCACCTTCCGCCGAATCAGCTCCAGGCACTCGGCGTCGTCCTTCACCCGGTAATGCGCCACGCCGCTCGATGCGGTGTGCATCCGCGCGCCGCCTAGACTTTCCGTGTCGATGACCTGGCCGGTCGCCCCCTTCACCAGATTGGGGCCGCCGAGTCCCATGAAGCTCGTACCTTCCACCATGATGATGACGTCGCTAAGCGCGGGTAAGTACGCGCCGCCCGCGATACACGGCCCCATGACCGCCGCGATCTGTGGCGTCCGCAGTTTTCGGCGCATCAGCGAATTGTAATAGAAGATCCGTCCCGCGCCGTACTGGCCGGGAAAGATGCCGTCCTGCATGGGTAGATTCACGCCGGCCGAGTCCACTAAATAGACGATGGGCAGGCGGTTCCTCATGGCGATTTCCTGCGCCCGCAGAATCTTCGTAATAGTCTCCGGCCACCACGCGCCCGCCTTCACGGTGGCGTCGTTAGCGACGACGATTACGGCTTGCCCCTCGATGCGCGAGACTCCGGTTATGACGCCTGCCGAAGGAGCCTGCCCTTCATAAAGGTCGTGCGCGATTAGCAGCCCGACCTCAAGAAACATCTCGCCTGAATCTATCAGCCGGTCGATTCGCTCGCGCGCCGTCAGCTTTCCAGCTTTGTGCTGCTTCTCGATTTTCTCCGGGCCGCCGCCCGCGCGCAACCGGCCTTCGAGCTTCTGTAGCTGATCAACCAGACGGCCCATGTGAGCCGCTGAAGCGAAGTTCATCGGCCGCCGTCCCGGTACCATTCACCGACAATATCCATGGCCGGCTTTCCCCACGGCGTATGCGAACCGTCGCGCGGGCCTCCGAAAGAGTCCGTGCCGACCTTCCACCAATAGACCCCGTGAAACCAGGGCTTCTTGTAGAAAGCCTTGAGGACAGCCTCATAGCAGCGGGCCTGATCTTCCATCGACAGCGCCCGTGGCGTCTCGTCCCAGGGCTGGCGGTGAGGCGCGGAGAGGCTCGTGAAACCGGCTTCGGGAAAAATCACGGGTTTGCCGAATCGGCGTTGCACGGTTTCAACCTTCTCCACTACGGCGGCCGTTGAAAGATCGTCTGGAAGCGGATAGTAATTGTTGAGACCGATGTAGTCGAGCGCGTCCCAAAACTTGATCGTTTCGAACTCCGGCCCCTGGAGCGACGCGTAGGTAAGCGGGCCTTGATACAATTTTCGCGCCCGCGCGATAAGCCCTCGCCACTCGGCTTCGTGCATCGTTAGCTTGCCGAACTCGGTGCCTACGCAGAAGATGTCGGCATGCGAACGCGCGGCAAGTCGCGCGTAGAAATCCACCATTTCGCCATAGTTAGCAAACCATTGAGCGCGTTCCCCGGCGTCGGGAAACTCAACATCTCCCGGGAAGCTGCCGCCGCCCACCCAGATCTGCGGTTTCAGCATGACTTTCATGCCGCGGGCGTGAGCAAGGTTCGTCACCGCCTCGACGAGTTCGGCCCTCTCCCATCCGCCGCCATAGCGGATCGATGTGCTGCCGCGACGCATGGACCCGTAGGGAACGAGGGCAACGGCGTTCACGCCGAATGCCTTGAGCCGGTCGAGCATGCGGGCGGCATATTCGGGCTCGTAACCCGCGCGGCCTTCGGCGGTGAAATTGACGCCCTTCTGGAAAAACAGTTTCGTATATTCCGCGGTGGGAGCGCTCTTGGGGATGGCGGCAAGAGCCGCGCGCAGCACGGTCGCCCGTTCGCGTTCGCGCACAACGTTATTCGCGTGAAGAACTCCGACCAACAGAAGCGATGCGGCCGCACCCGCAATCAGATGCGAGACAGGCGTCGGCCGCAGGTTGACTCGAAGCCTGGAAAACGCCGCAAGTAAGGACGCGGCCAGCGGAGGAATGGCGTAAAGCAGTGGCCCCCGCGCGGGGCCGAATCCCACCTGCGAATGAAATAAGGCCACCGGGAGAGCGAACAGCATCGCGGCGGCCGTTAGTCGAATCGCAAAGCCGTGTGGACAAGCGGACAGCATCCAACGGAGACCGAATACGATGACGCACGCGCCGAGCACGGCAACGGCGATCGATTGCGGTGGCGGCGTCCGGCGCGCGAAAAACAGAGCCATGAGCGGCTGGCTGATCGCGGCCGCTCCTAGAGACGCGATGAACAGTCCCCTGAGCCCGTGATTCAGCAGCCGCGCAGCCAGAGATCCGGCCACAAGTAAGATGCCCGCGACCATGAGAAATCCGGCACGGTCCGCGTCGCGCATGTTAAGCGATGTTTCACCAGGCGGGAAGCAGACCGCCTGTGCGCCGAAGAAACCGATGCGGAAGAAGCCGAGGCGGTGGCGGAGAAAACCGGCGTGCAGGAGCGCCGGCGTGGCGTTCACAAGAAAAAGCGCCAACCAATAGAATGGATAGAAATAGCTAAGACAACACAGCCAGTCGGTTGTGCGAAATCTCGCCAACCGGTCGCCCGCCATCATGCAGTGAGTTTATCATCTTCGGAGAACACGGTCGTCGAGTTTCGCCGGGGAAGAGAGTTATCATGGCTTGTGCGCGAAGGCGGGCGCCTATGTCCAATGAGAATTTTCCTTTTTGCAGCTTTGGCCGCAACGCTTGCGGCGCAGCAATCCGCGAAGAAGCGGCCCTCTCCAGAGGCCGGCGACGACAAGCGCGGCTACACCGATACACCCCAGATTCCAGGACAGACGTGGAAGGTCCACGACGCCGCCCGTCCGAGGCCCCCGAAGATCGCGCCGGGACTCCCTCTACCCTCAGCTCAGCCGCCCGCCGACGCCATCCAGCTTTTCAACGGGAAGGATCTCTCGCAATGGGTGAATGTCATGCGGGGAGGAACGGCGCAGGAGCCGAAGTGGAGGGTGGAGAACGGTTACATCGAAATCGCTCCGCGGACCGGCAGACTGGTCACAAAGGAAAAGTTTGGCAACTGCCAGGTGCACGTCGAATGGATGGTTCCCGTTGGTTCCGACGGCGCTGGTCAAGGCCGCGGAAACTCCGGTATCGAACTCATGGGCCGCTACGAAATCCAGGTACTCGAGTCGTTTGAAAACGTGACGTATGCCGATGGGCAGGCGGGGTCCATCTACGGGCAATGGCCGCCGCGTGTGAATGTGTCGCGGCCTCAGGGCGAATGGAACTCATACGATATTGTCTTCGAAGCGCCCCGGTTTGAGGCGGAGAAACTGACAAAGCCCGCCTACGTTACAGTAGTTCATAACGGTGTGATGGTGCATCACCGGCAGGAAATTCTCGGAGCGGCGATCCACCGGCGGGTAGCTACCTACAAGGCTCATGAACCGGAAGAGCCGCTCAGCTTGCAGGACCATGGCCGTCCCGTGCGCTTTCGCAATATTTGGATTAGGAGGCTGAAACCCTACGACGGGCAGTAGGTGAGCCCGGACGACTTGCGGTACCAACCGTTCTTGCAAAAAGTGTCGAAAATATCTGCGCGCCTCGGGTAATCCAGTTAAGAAACCGCGGCCGTGCGATATCCGTCAGCGAAGTTTCTTGCCGCTCGAACCGATCTGCATTCGTTACGCGCGGCAGCCTTCCTCCTCCTGTGCCATACTGCCATTAATTGACGCGCATGTGGCTTTTATTCGCTTTTCTGATATCGATCGCTCTGCTGCCGGTTGGCGCGCAGCCTCCTACTTCCGCACAGGCCGACTTCTTCGAGAAGCAGATCCGTCCTATCTTCGCCTCGCGTTGCCAATCCTGCCATGGCGTCAAAGTTCAGTCGGCGGGCCTGAACCTGACGAGCGCAGCCGGATTCCGCGCCTTCTCCGCACGCCTGCTACCCGCCATCGGTGGCGGCGGCCGGGTCAGGATGCCTCCCACCGGCAAACTGAGCGATGGCGAAATCGCCGCCCTGCGCGAGTGGGTTAACATGGGCGCGCCATGGCCTGAGTCGGATTTGGCCGGCACTCCGGCGAGGGATCACTGGTCTTTCCTTCCCACTAAACGTCCGCCGCTTCCAGCCGTAAGAAATGAAGGCTGGGTGCGAAACCCCATCGACCGGTTTATCCTGACGAGGCTTGAAGCACGGGGAATGTCACCGGCGCCTCCGGCGGACAAACTCACCCTGATCCGCCGCATCACCTACGATCTTACTGGCCTCCCACCGGCTGAGGAAGAGGTTCGGGCCTTCGTCGGCGACACCTCAGCGGATGCGTTCGGGAAGGCCGTCGACCGGCTTCTGGCCTCGCCCCGCTACGGAGAACGCTGGGGCCGCCACTGGCTCGACGTCGCCCGCTATGCGGATTCCACCGGCGCCGATGAAGACCACCGGTATCCACACGCCTGGCGTTATCGCGACTACGTCATCGACGCATTCAACCGCGATCTCCCTTACGACCGTTTCATTCGCGAGCAAATCGCGGGCGACCTCTTGCCAGACGAAAAGGGCGGCGAGGTGAACACCGCCGGAATCATCGCCACCGGATTCCTGGCCCTCGGACCCAAGCTCATCGCCGAACAGGACAAGCCGAAGATGTTCTACGACATTGTGGACGAGCAAATCGATGTCACGGGTAAAGCGGTTCTCGGCCTGACCATCGCCTGTGCCCGCTGCCACGATCACAAGTTCGACCCCATCTCGACCAAGGATTACTATTCTCTGGCATCCATCTTCGCCAGCACCAAGCAACTGTCGAAGCTTGAAGGGACCGTCTCAAAGCTCTACTTTGCGCCCCTCGTGGGACGGGAGGCCGCCGAGCGATACGAAGCGTACCAACAGAAGCTCGAGAAAAAGAAGCATGAGATCGACGAAGTGCGCGCGGCGGAGGCCCGCCGTTATCGCGACGCCATGTCTCCGCGAGTCGCGGAGTACATGCTGGCTGCACGCAAGGTCTATGCCGAGTCGGGCGCGGCGGTGGACATCGCGAAGAGCGCATCGCTCGATTCCGCTCTACTTGCGCGTTGGGTCGAGTACCTCAAGCCCGGCAAGGAACGCCGTCCGCACCTTGAGCCTTGGTATCATTCCTCGTCGTCAGAACTGGAAAGTGTGGCGCGGCGGTATCAGACGGACTTCCAGGCGGTCGCCGCGAAGCGCGACAAGACGTTTCAACCCGGGGACAATCGATTCTTCACCGAAGTTGCGGCGGCGAAAGGGCCGCTGGGCATCGACGACAAGAGCCGCGACAAGTCGCTCACTGCGGCGCTAGACGCGGAAATGGAAAATTTGAAGAACAATTCGCCTCACGAGCCGCCCTTTGCGTGTGGTGTCGGGGAGGGCAAGAATGTCGATCAGCGCGTCTTTGTTCGAGGGAATCCAGAGTTGCTCGGCGACCCGGTTTCAAAGCGCTTCCCCAGCGTTTTGGCCGGCGAGAGCCAGCCCTCGATTACCTCTGGAAGCGGACGGCTTGAACTGGCCAATTGGCTGGCCGATCCCCGCAACCCCCTCCCGGCACGAGTGATGGCAAACCGGATCTGGCAGGGCCATTTCGGTGAAGGACTGGTACGCACGCCAAGCAATTTCGGTTTGGCCGGCGAGCGCCCATCGCATCCGGAATTGCTCGACTGGCTGGCCTCGGAGTTCGTGGCGCGTGGCTGGTCGATTAAAGCTCTTCACCGCCTGATCGTGTTGTCGAACGCTTATCAGATGAGCGGCGCTGTGACCCCGGAGAAGCGTGAAATCGACTCCGACAACCGCCTGCTTTCGCGCTTCAAGATGCGCCGCCTGGCAGTCGAAGAGATCCGCGATTCGCTGCTCGCGGCCGATGGCTCTCTCAACCTGACCATGGGCGGCGCGCTGCAAACGGGCGAAGGCACGGACAAGGAATTCAGCGACGATCGCAAAAGCCCCAACCCCGACAGCAGCAGCAGGCGGACGGTTTACCTTCCATTGCGCCGGTCCAACCTCGCGAGCCTGTTCACGCTCTACGACTTTGGCGACGCTACCACCAGCACCGAAGCCCGGGCGCAGACGAACGTCGCTCCGCAGGCACTCTTCATGATGAATAGTGCGTTCGTCGAGAGCCGCGCGCGGTCGCTTGCCCTGAAAGTGATGGACGACCGGCGAGGCGTTGAACGGGCTTGGTACCTCGTGCTCGGCCGCGAACCCGACGCAAGCGAAAGAACCGCCGCGCGCGACTACCTTGAACGCTTTCCCGCGAAGGCGGGCGCCGGCGAGGGACACCTGCTGGCCTGGTCGAGTCTTTGCCGTTCCCTGATGGCCTCGAACGATTTCATTTACGTACACTAGAACCAGAGCGTACATGAGAGAAACGATCAGCCCGCGCCCCTCGATTTCACGCCGCCACCTGTTGCGGAGTTCCGCGTGCGGATTTGGATTGCTGGGCCTTCAATCGCTTTTCGCGGAAGAAGGCCAGTCAGATCCGCTCGCCGCGAGATCTCCTCACTTCGCGGCGCGCGCGAAGCGAGTCATTTTTCTGTTCATGCACGGCGGTCCCTCGCAGATCGACACCTTCGATCCGAAACCGCGGCTCACGCTCGACCACGGCAAGCCTCTTCCATTCAAACGGCCTCTGACGTTCGCGGAGGGCAGCATGGGCAACCTGCTCAAATCCCCCTGGCAGTTCCGTCAGCACGGGCAGAGCGGACTTCCCGTCAGTGAGTTGTTTCCCAACGTCGCAAGATTCGCCGACGATCTTTGCATCCTTCGATCCATTGTGGGCGACAGCGTCGCGCACGGCGGCGCGGTACTTCAGCTGCACACCGGGTCTAACACTTTTACGCGTCCCAGCATGGGGTCGTGGGTGATCTACGGATTGGGCACCGGGAACCGGAATCTGCCGGCGTTCCTCACCTTAAAACCGGGCCTTTCGCACGGCGGCGCGAAGAACTGGAGTTCGGGCTTCCTGCCGGCTTCCTTCCAGGGCACTGCGGTGGGCCATGGCGGCGTGAAGATCGACGACCTCACCGAGCCCGTCGAGCACTTGAAGAACAAGGGCCTGAGCGCCGAACAGCAGCGGTACGAACTGGACATGATTCAGAAAATGAACCGCGCGAGCGCCGGACGGTGGCAGCAGGATTCCGAACTCGACGCCCGCATTCAGGCCTTCGAACTTGCGTTTCGCATGCAGACCGAAGCGCCGGAAGCGTTCGACATTTCGAAGGAAACAGAGGCGACGAAGAAGCTGTACGGACTCGACGAACCCGAGACGCGCGAATTCGGCTGGCAGTGTTTGATGGCGCGAAGGCTGGCCGAGCGCAACGTGCGGTTCATCCAGATCAACCACGAGTACGGACCGGGCAATGAAGTCGGCTGGGACGCCCATAGTGAGTTGATCCGTCTCCACACGCGAACCGCGCTACAGGTGGACCGTCCCATCGCCGGACTGCTTGAGGATCTGAAGTCGCGCGGGCTGTTGAAGGACACGCTGGTGGTTTGGGGCGGCGAATTCGGACGCACGCCTGTTGCTCAATCGGGCGACGGCCGCGATCACAATCCATACGGGTATACGATGTGGATGGCGGGCGGGGGCGTGAGACCCGGCACGACGTACGGAGCAACCGACGAGTTCGGATACTACGCCGTTGAAGATCGCATGCACATCAACGATCTGCACGCGACCATTCTCCACATCATGGGCCTGAATCACGAACGGCTGACGTTTCCATACGGCGGCCGCGCATTCCGCCTCACGGACGTGGCAGGCAAGGTTGCGACGAAGATTCTGGCGTGAGCGGCCGGAATTTTGAACGCCATGCTGTATTGACCACGCGGAGCGCACGACTCAGGCGCGACCAGGTTTGGAGACGGGATCAGGGTCCCTCCGTCGCCTTTCATCGCGCGGGAGCAGGCTTGGCGGATATTGTTGGTGGTGGGCTCGCTCACGCCCTGACTCTTGGCGATACTGCCGTAACTCGAATGCTTGCCGGCTTCAGGTTGATCCGCCGGTTTGCATCCACAATGGCGGTGCGCTTGCCGGTTTGTCTTTCGGTCTGCGTCCTGGAGCAATCTCCAATAATCCGTCCACGCCGTTTTCGGAGAAGCGCTGGCGCGACAGGTTGACGGTCTTGCGGTTGACGGACAACTGCCGGGCGACGGCCCCGTCGGACTGCCCGTCCGCGGCGGCCAGCGCAATCCGGCCTCGCAGGGCTCCCTGTTGAGGAGTGCCTTGGCCTATCCCGCCATTTGTTCGACGCTACGCTGGCGGTACTGGCCGGCAGCGAACCGAGCCAAAGTTAGTTGCGCTACGCTCGTTTCGAATGCCCAGCACGTGGCCGTTGTGACGCCATTCGCGGAGTGTTCGCGAATACCGGGGAAACGGAGCGTACTCTGATGACTCGCATGAAACACAGTGATGCTCCGGAAACGAACCTGAAACGTTTTTCTCAACACTGGACGCCGCCGGTTCGAATCGCTCCATGATTATAGCGACCGGGCCTGATGGTAAATTGGCTTAGTGGACGCATCTCTCTATCGAAGTTCCCCTGGCGGTAAACCCCGACTTCGGATTGGCTTGCTCCTCGATAGCTCATCGTTGTCCAGATGCTTTTCCGAAGTTGTCGACCACATCCTTCAAAGTGATTTCGCGGGCATCGATCTGGTAGTTTTCAACGGCGCGGCGGCGAAAACAGGTAAGCCTCGGCCCGCGCGGAGCCTGACGCGCAGGATAGTCGATACTGCACTTAATCCGGCACAGAGGCGGAGACTCCTTTTCAATCTCTACCAGAGTTGGGACCGCCGCAATGCCGACCCGTCGACGGATCCACTCGCGATGGTTGACTGCGCAGAGCGCCTTGCCGGCGTAGAATCGATGAGCGTGGAACCCGAAACGAAGCGCTTCGTCCATCGCTTCCCGGCGGACGACATCGAGCGTATCCGGGAGAAAGAGCTGGACGTACTTATCCGTTTCGGTTTCAATATTCTGCGCGGCGGCATTCTGAATGCCGCCAGGTTCGGCGTCTGGTCCTACCATCACGGCGATAACGACCGCTATCGCGGCGGACCCGCGTATTTCTGGGAGGTCCTCGAAGGAAATCCAGTTTCGGGCGCTATCCTGCAAGTGCTGACCGAGGAGCTCGACGCAGGCAAGGTCCTCTATAAAGGCCTATTCGCAACAGACGAGGGATTCTCACTGGCGCGCAATCGGGTACAGCCTTACTGGGGTGCCTCCACATTCATGATTCAGAAGTTGCGCGAACTGCACGCGCATGGTTGGGAGCATGTCGAGAAGAACGGAGTAGAACCGGCGCCATACCTGGGAAGGAAAAAGATTTACTCGACGCCCTCCAATGGGGAGATGGCGCGGTGGCTGGCGCCGTTGTTGACGGGCAAGATTGTGCGCCGGCTGACAAAGCGGGCCTCAATCCGGCATTGGCGAATCGCCTTACGCCTGGGCGCGGCGCCCCTGGCCGAAACGAAGTCAACGCCGGACCTGAGCGATTTCCGTTGGATCGAATCACCCAGAGGCCGCTTTTTCGCGGACCCTTTCGTCGTGGAGGAGAAGGGTTCGCACTGGGTGTTTTTTGAAGATTACGAGTACGCCACGCAGCGCGGGAAGATCTCGTGCGCCGAGGTGCGGAACGGTGGATTAGGAGAGCCGTTGACAGCTCTTGAGCGGCCATACCACCTCTCTTATCCTTGCGTCTTTCGCGACGCCGGAGTTTGGTACATGATCCCGGAGTCCGTGTCGGCAGGCACGGTCGAGTTGTACCGCTGCACGCGTTTTCCAGACGCCTGGCAGTTCGAACGGGAGTTACTAAAGGGCTCAGCCGTCGATACCACGATATGGATTGAGGACGGCGTATACTGGTTTTTCGTCACGCTTCAGGAGCCGCGGGGATACGCATCCCAACTCTGGCTCTATTCCGCTTCGTCGCTTGATGGGAAATGGACACCGCATCCGTCGAACCCGATTTCAACTGACGTCCGGTATGCTCGCGGAGGCGGAGCGATCTTCCGGCACGGCGGCCGGCTTTACCGTCCCAGCCAGGACTGCAGCGGAGAGTACGGACGCAGCATGACCCTCAACGAAATTCTCGTCTTGGACCCTGAGCGCTACCGGGAAGAGCCTTGCGTGACGGTCGAACCCGGCTGGATGAAGGACTTGGTGGGTACGCATACATATGGCCGGGCCGGCTCGGTCGAGATTATCGACGGCAAAACGCGCCTGCCAGTGGACCAGGTGGTATGAAGACGCTTGCCCTGCTCCTCGCCCTGCAATCTTCTCGGCCTGACGGCTCGTTTCTGACCGGCACTATTGAGTGGCGCGAAAAGCGCGAAGCGAAGCTGAAGGCCCCGGACGGATGGCTCTCTCTTGCGGGTCTGTTCTGGCTCAACGAGGGAGACAACGAGATTCCGCTGCCCTCGCGTTGTGGCCCGGGGGTGCGAATCGGATTCCACGCGGGACGGGCGGTACTCGCAGGGCGGGAGCTGCGTTCGGACGCCCCGGGGCCGGCGGATGAGGTTGTGAAAGGCGACTGTACCTTGTTCCTGATTCGCCGCGGCGATCGCTTCGCCATCCGGTTGAAGGACCAGAATAGCTCCGCGCGTGCCGGATTCACAGGGCTGAACTGGTATCCGCCGCGGGAGGCTTTTCGCGTCCAGGCGAAGTTCATCGCCGCGCCGCGCCGGATTCCGGTGCTCAATATCGTGGGGATCACGGAGGAGTTCGAGAGCCCTGGCTATGCGGAGTTCCGGCTCGAGGGAAGGGAGTTCAAACTGCGTCCAGTACTTGAAACGGGGGACGCGACTGAGCTGTTCTATATCTTTCGGGACGAAACCAGTGGCAAGGAGACCTAT
>SYKU01000071.1 GCA_005808865.1 Acidobacteriota bacterium | reverse complement strand
GACGAGCCGACCGGCAACCTCGATTCCCTGAACGGGGAATCCGTGATGGAACTCCTCCGTGAGTTGCACCGCAACGGTGCTACTATTTGCATGGTGACGCACGACCCCCGTTACGCGAAATTCGCCGACCGCACCATTCACATGTTTGATGGAAGAATTGTAGAGGAGAGCTTGGAGGCTGCATGATGAGAGACAGAATGAAAGTCCTGCTGGTGGCACTCGGCGCATTTACGATGCTCGCCGCGGCGAATGACGGGAAGCGGAACGTGGAGATTACTTCAACCGAAACGATTCCGTTCGAACCTGGCGGCCGGATTCGGATCGCCAACTCGTTCGGCGAGGTCAAGGTCGAAGGCTGGGACCGCCCGGAAGTTGAAGTAACGGTGGTGCGGGCGACGAACCGAGAGTATTCGGAGCGGAATCAGGCCGAGGCACGCCGAAAACTCGAGGACGTTAAGGTTCGCCTTGTGAAGGAATCGGCCGCAAAGTTACGGATCGAGACCCAGTTCCCTGACCGCGACCTGTTTTCGCGACCATTTCGAGGCAAGACGAATGTCAATGTGAAGTACAGGATCAAGGCGCCCGCGAACACCTCGTTTTCGATCGACCATGAAGTTGGCGAGGTCGATGTAAGCGGCGTAAAGGCTGACATTGAGATCTCGAACCACATCGGGGAAGTCAATGTGAAATTGCCTCGTGGCCAGGAATACCGCGCGAACGCAAGCGTCCGTCTGGGAGAGGTGAATTCGGATCTGATCGGGACGACGCGGCGCAAGCTCCTGAGCCACGAATTCGTTTCGGACGAGCGCCGGGAAGGGCGCAGGTTGCTGGTCCGTGTCGGGATCGGAGAAATCAACGTGCGGCGCGAGGGCGGCAGGGAAGAAAAGGGCCGCATTATCTGAGCGTGGGCTTGTGAAGCGAAGTTAGGCAGTTGATCGTTTCTCGTCGCCTGCCGTTTATTGGATTCTGTGTGACGCGGGACTCGCGCTGGATCCCGGCGTTGCCACGATAGGCGCCCTCGTAGAGCGCGCAATCGCTTGCGAACGTGCTGGACAGATGTGCCTGCTGCCACTGGATTCGGAGGATTCGCGAGCACCCTGAAACAATGGCATCCGGCTCCGGTTCGCCGTTCGCAACGCCAACTATTTTCATGCGCTGGATGAAGTCACGGGGCAGCCGGGCCGCATCACGCTCGACATGATCGGACCTGGCGGCACCGGAGCCACCAGCGCTACCAAGGTTCTGATCCGTGGATCTCCTGGCCATTCCCGCCTGTCAGCGCGCCCTTGCCGCCGACAAACCAGACCTTTCGATCCGCTGGTAGGCAGAGGGTCGCACTTTACCGCAAACACCGGTTGCGATGGGACACCGACGTGTTCAAGCGGATATAATCGTCGAGATGATTCCCCAACCCATAACCGTCACCGACGCACCGCCCGTGAACAACACCTATTCCCAGGCCGTACGGCTGGGCGGCGTGATCTATCTCTCGGGGCAACTCGGTGTCCGGCCCGACGGCACGCTTCCTTCTGAGTTCCGCGCTCAGGTGCGGCAGGCGCTCGACAATGTCGCCACGGTGCTCAAGGCCGCCGGTTCCTCGCTCGCGCTGGTGGCGAAGGTCAATATTTACATCACCGATTTCGCACTGTTACGCGAGATGAACGAAGTGTATCCCGAATATTTTCCGCATCGGCCCGCGAAGACGACCGTCCAGATCGCAAGGCTCGACAAGAGCGCGCAGATCGAGGTCGAAGTGGTCGCGGCCGCCGGAGCTTAAGGCCGCGCCGGTGGAGGGGCTTCCAATCTTTCCGCTATGTCGAGCAGTTTCCCGACGGTGTTCCAGTTCCTGCCGGTGGCCGGCGTCTTAAGCGTCCTCTCGATGAGCGCCAGCGACAATTTCGGCCTCGCCATGCCGTTCGGGAAATAGACAAAGAGTTCACGGCCCTCGATCCGCAACTCTTCGGGGTCGGCTTTGATCCCGAGAACTTTCTCAAGCGCCTCTCTATCGGGTTCCCGTGAGAGAAATGCAACCAGGAGTTTGGTGGGATCGAGGCCAGGCCGTGCCGCGAACGGATTACTTGCCAGGACGGCGCGCAAATCGGCCGCGGTGCGGAGAATGACTTCCGGTCGAAAAGCGAAGCTGTGCTCGATTCCGTCCGCGATCGTTGCCGCAAGCCGCTTGAGGTCGCGCTTTTCGGTAAGGAAAATGACGTTGCCGCTCTGGATGAAGGTTTCGACCTCGCGCAATCCGAGGGATTCGTAAAGCGACCGGAGCGCCTCCATCCGGACCTTGTTGTGGCCACCGACATTGACGGCGCGGAGCATGGAGACGACCGCAGGCATGTAAGAACCGGGATAGCGCGGCCTCTCGCAGGTAGGCCTGCCTACCGCCATTTTAATACAGTTTCTTCGCGTAAGATTCGAGGACCGAGGCCTGAATCTCTTCGGCGGTATCGCAGACCTCGATCTGGTCTTTGAGCATGTGACCGTAGGGCGGCAGTTCACTGCGGTTTACCTTGTAGTCCTCCCGCCAAAGCCGCGCCCGGATCAACGCCTTCGCGCAATGCAAATACGCCTCACGTACGGTAATCACCAACACCGACTTGGGCTGCTTCCCATCCACGTTCCAGAGGGCAAGCAACTCCGGGTTCGCCTTGATCTCAGCCGTGCCATTCACCCGCAGGGTCTCATCCACTCCCGGAATGAGAAACAGCATCCCCACCTGCGGATTCGACACAATATTGCTCAGCGAATCGAGACGGTTATTCCCGGGCCAGTCCGGCACGGCAAGCGTAACGTCGTCCAGAACTTGAACGAACCCCGGACGATCCCCACGCGGCGTAACATCGGCGCCCTCCGCGCTTCCGGTGCCGAGACAGAAGAATGGCGAACGCGCGATGAAGTTCCGGCAGTGCCGGTCGAGACGGCGCAGCGTTTTCAATTTCGCGCGTTCGATCGCGGGCGCGTAGCGCTCTCGCAGTTCAGCCTGATTCTTCACGACGATTCCTCCCGGCCTAGCTTCCATTTCGATCTAGATTCTATCGTATCTCCGATGCGCTCGCTTTGCCCTTCACGCCCTTGAGTGCCAGGGGATTCATGTTTTCGCCCAGGTTTCGAGCAGCGGCCCGGCGTGCTCCGCATTCCTGATTAATTCATCGTGCCGAAGGCAGCCGATCTCAAGAACGGACAGCAGTTCGCAATAGAGCGCAGGCAGCCCGAGCCAAACTCCAACCTGTTCGCGAATCCAGTTGTTGCTAGCGAAAGGACAAATGCCGCGCGAGACAAACAGGGCCTGCAGAAATTCCTGTAGCGCATGGCCGCGCCTGTCGAAGCCATAGAAGTTCAAGTCCCGCTTGACGGCGGCAGGGAGGCGTTCGATGCTGAGGGGCAGGCGGCTCCACCCACAGAACGCGACGCGGTTACCGATCTCAATTTCAAAACATCCGGGCCGCCCCGTTGTCCCATGGTTCAGGTAACCATCTCCCAGCGAAGACGTCGAGATGCACACCGGCGAATGGGCTGGGGCCTTCAAGTTCGCGAAAGATCGAGCTGTCTCCGTAACGCTCGCGCCATGCCTGTTCAATCGACGGCCGGTCTCCGGCAGCCATTTCCGGATCGATCAAGAGCGCGATATTGAGATCGCTCTCCGCCGCAGCCTGCCGCGCGCCGGGAATTCACGAGCATGACAGCCTGTACCGGAAGGGCCTAGGAGAACTAAACCGTTGCTTTGGCTGCCCGCTTGTGGATTGGATTGGAGTTGGAAATTCAAGTTCCGCCGTCATTCCCTGCCCCCATACCCTTCGGTTGACACCCCTTCAAACACCATCGTACGCACGGCCATAAAACAGATGCTACTGACGCTTTTACACTCACTTTTGTCCGCTGTCCTTCGGCGGGCACGATATAATTCCCTGCAATGACTTTTCAATTTCCCTTATCGCTCGTCATCCCCGCGCTGATCGCGACCGCGGCCGGCGCCTACGCGCAGAACGCCACTCAGGCCGGGAAGTTCACCGTCGAACATCCCACGCTTCTGAACCTGGGCTTCGAATGGCCCATTACGGGCGACGCCAACCGCAACGCCGGCGTTGCCGTCGAGTTCCGCGCCGTGGGTGACGCCGCCTGGAGGCCAGCGCTTCCGCTGCTCCGCATGGGCGGGGAACGCGTCTTTCGAGAGCGCGAGCATCTCGACTACACCGTCCCAGACGGCTTTGCCGGAAGCATCCTGAATCTTCAGCCAGGCACCGAGTACGAGTGCCGGTTCAAGCTCACCGACCCCGACGGGGTGTCCGGCGAGACCACGCACACCGTCAAAGTCAAAACGCGTACAGAACCGCAGCCCTCGAAGGAAGGCCGCACCCTGCATGTCTACGCGCCCCACTATCAGGGTGCGAAACTCGAGCCGAACTTCACGAGCGTACTTGAGGCTTACTATGGCTCGGGACTCGGTGATTGGAGCGTCGTATGGGAGCGGCGCGCGCAGCCCGGCGATACGATTCTGGTCCACGCGGGCCTCTATAAGCCCGAACGCTGGAATTACGTCGACCCCATGATGACACCGTTCGACGGCACCATGTCGCTGACGCTCAAAGGAACTCCGGATAAGCCGATAACAATCAAATCCGCGGGCGATGGCGAGGTTGTCTTCGACGGCGACGGTAACCATCGGCTCTTCGACGTGATGGCCTCGCAATACCACATTTTCGACGGAATCACGATCCGCAACACGGATGTGGGAATCTTCGCCGGGCAGAAAGAAGTGCTGGGCGCGGTTGGACTGACGGTCAAGAACTGCCGCTTCGAAGACATCGGTTTTGGCGTTTGGACGGAGTATGCGGGATCGAGCGATTTTTACATCGCCGACAATGTGTTTCTGGGACGCCTTGAGCGGGCGCGGCTCATCGGCTGGACCGGGCCGCTTTGGGCGAGCGCCGGCCCCTACGGATCGCACGAGATGAGCAGCTACTACGCCGTCAAGGTGTACGGGCCTGGGCACGTGATTGCGCGAAACGCGATCGCGTACTTCCACGACGCGATCGGAATCTCTACCTACGGCACGCCCGAAAAAGACCCGGAGCGGCGCGCATCGTCGATCGACATCTACGGCAACGACATGCACATGCTCGGGGACGACTATGTCGAAACCGACGGTGGCGTCCATAATATCCGCGTTTTCAACAATCGCGGGGTAAACGCGGCGCACGGCGGCTACAGTTCGCAACCAGTGTTCGGCGGGCCGGTGTACTTTATCCGCAACATCCTTTATCACGTTCCGAGCGGCGTGGCGTTCAAGTTCTCAGCCAAGCCGGCAGGACTGCTCGTGTATCACAACACGATCATCGGGGAGCATGTGATTCGGGACCCGTCGTCAAATATGCACTACCGCAACAACCTCTTTCTTGGCGGCGACACGCCAGGCCGGGGCATCATGGCGTGGGCTAACGCGACGAACGCCTACAGCTCGGATTACAACGGCTTCCGGCGGAACCGGGGCGTCGCCGATCAATATCTTTGGTTGGGACCGAAGACCGGCGAGCGGCTCTACGAACCAAAACCGGCGGACTGGAAGAGTTTCGGAGCGCTGGCGGATTTCCGTAAGTCAACGGGGCAGGAGGAGCATGGGATCGAAGTGGATTTCGATATTTTCGAGAAGATGATACCTCCCGATCCTTCACAGCGCCATGCCATCTATCACGCGATGGACCTGAATTTCAGGTTGAAGGCGGGGAGCAAGGCGGTGGATGCGGGCGTGGCGATTCCGACGGTGAATGACGGTTTTGCGGGACTCGCGCCGGATTTGGGAGCGCTCGAAGTGGGCAGACCGGAGTTGAAGTACGGGCCGAGTTGGCTCAGGTGGCGGCCGTTCTACAGGTGAGTCGCAGTTCAGCCATGAGCAAGGCGATTGAAAGTCAACTGAGGGGCGAGTGAGGCACGGCGAAGCGCACCGTATAGGAGTCTGTTGACGTGCGGAGACAGGCCAGTTGGCTTTGGCCGCAGGCTCGAAAGCTGGCGTGCTCGCCTGGGCGCTCCGCGTCGGCGCTCTTTTCACGGTGGCTTTCAGGATGTGCGAGATGGCATCCACAAGGCCGGATCAGTTCTCACTTGGACTCCGGGCATATTTCTTGACTTTCGGGCAATCCGCGGTATGGCAGGTGCGCTGCTGGTGATCCTGAACCGGACGCGGTACCCGCACCAGATGGCGTAGATCCAGCTGGATCTACGCCATCAGCGCTGCGATCATCAGCCAACTGAAGAGCGACAGCGTTACGCATGCACCGAGACCGGTGAATAGCGCCTGTTTGCCGACCTTGGACATCGTCCGCAGGTTGACTTCAAGCCCCATGGCCGCCATTACGATGGTGAGCAGGACGTTTCCGCCGTCAACCAGGAGACCGGCGAGCGGGAGCTGGAACTGACGCACGGCCTCCGGCGCCCAGGAAGCCAGCCGAAAACTCAGCGTGGGGACGGCCTGAAGCGTCGTCAGCAGAGCCATGAGAAGGAATCCCCAAAGGAAAGGAGGAACCATCCTCGAGAACAGGATCTTGTAGCGTCCAGCCTCTTTTCCGGCCCGTCGCGCGTAGGCGAACATCAGCAAGATCAGGAAAGGCGCAAGCAGCGTGACGCGAACCAGTTTCACAAGTGTGGCGAGAGTCCCTGCGCGCTCGCTGTGGGCGAAGCCCGCAGCCACCACCTGCGGCACGGCATGGATGGAGGTTCCCGCCCACACGCCGAAGTCGTTACCGCGCATATGAAACAGTCCCGCCATCAGGGGAAAGCAGAACAGGAGCAACAGACCCAAAAGGTTGACGGTTCCAACCGACAGCGTGATGTCTTCGTCTTCCGCGTCGAGGATCGGTGCGGCGGCAATGATGGCGCTAGTGCCTAGTTGCATAAGTCAGAGTACTTGGCTTTGGGGCCGGAAGGGAACACGACTGCCTTCTTCCATTCAAACGGCGCTGCCTTTTCGTTGTAGACTTCAACAAAGTCGTCGATCGCTTGCCGCACTTGCCGCGGCGACGTG
>SYKU01000070.1 GCA_005808865.1 Acidobacteriota bacterium | reverse complement strand
GACCAAACGGTGCTCCGTCTTGCCTTGGCGGGTCCATCCCTCTAAGGTCTTCATCTCTTCGTCGCTGAGCTGACATTTCGCGGACTTTCGGCGCATGACTCAACATACAGTAGTACCAGAACTAATGCAACTAGACACTAGATCGGCCATCAGAGGCTGAACGTCCGGCGGTGACGGAGCAGCATAGACCATCTCCTTCGTGACGGAATTGACGACGCAGTTCTGAATCCGCCGGTACTCACCGCGGGGCTGCCGCATTGCCTCGCACGCCGCCTACGGGCGCCTGTGGATCTCCCCGATTGGCCCCCGTGAACGGGACTCCCCATCGTCGTCCAACACTCCTGACGGATTCTCGCCGGGTTGGCAATCGCTCCGCTTGGTCCAGCCAGAGGTGCGTGCCCTCGATGCGGGTCGTGTAATGCGCCTTAAGCGCCGGCGCCCTTTTGCTGCATTCCGGCGGTCCAATCCGGAAAGCGTACCGGCGACGGGAAAACCGCGCGCTCGCTCAATCCGGGCCAGGCGCCTGCCGATGGCGTTGGTGATCGAAATCGGGGTTTCGGCCGCATTCGAGCATGTTCTCTGCGCTAACAAATAGAATGGTGAGCGGGAGCCTTCCATGAGGGTAACGTTCGCGACGCTCATCTGCTGTTTGCTGCTTGAGGCTCAGGAGGGTCCGCGGCGGCTGAGTCTGCGTTCGGCCGTCGAGATGGCGCTCGCTCCGGCGGGTAACGCCCGCGTTCAGCTTGCGCGCGAGGCCGTGAAGCAGGCGCAGGCCCGCTCCGCGCAGTCCCGAGCCGCGCTGCTCCCGGACCTGTCGTCAACCCTCGCCCAGCAAAATCTCACGCGGAATCTGGCCGCGCTTGGCGTCCGCCTCGACCTTCCTGTTCCCGGCTTCAGGTTCCCCGAACACGTTGGCCCGTTCAACGTCTTCGACGCCCGCGCTTCGGTCACGCAGAACATTCTCGACGCAGGCTCGATCCGCCGTTTCCAGGCCTCGCGCCTTAATGTGGGGCAGGCGCGCAGCGAGAGTGAGAACGCCGGCGATCAGGTCGCATCGCAAGTGGCGCGAGCTTATCTCGCGGCACAGCGGGCCGAGGCTCTGGTGGAGACTTCCAAGGCGAGTGTCGTGCTGGCGGAGGCGCTTGAGAAGCTTGCCGAACGTCAGAAAGAATTCGGCGCGGGTTTGGCGATTGAGGTCACGCGGGCGCGCGTGGAACTCGCGAACGCGAGGCAGCAGCTCATCGCGATCGCGAACGAACGCCACCGCGCGCGGCTCCAGTTGCTCAAGCTGATTGGAATGAAGCTTGATAGCGAAATCGTGCTTACAGACACGCTTTCGCACGCGCCGGTCGAAGCATTGACGCTGAAACAGGCCCTCGACGCCGCGCATGGATCGCGCGCCGATATCAAGGCTCAGCGGCTGCGCGCCGCGGCCGCTGAGTTGCAATCGAGCGCCGTGAAGCTCGAACGCCTGCCGTCGCTCGCCGGTTTTGCCGACTACGGTTCTATCGGCGCCGGCATCAATCGCGCGTCCCCCACCCGCACTTACGGAATCGCGCTCCGGGTGCCCGTGTACGATGGCGGACGCCGCGACGCCCGTCGCGCCGAGAGCCTCTCGCAACTCCGGCAGGAACGCATCCGCGCGGCCGATCTGGAGGAGCAGGCCGCGCTCGAGGTGAGGCTGGCGCTCGACGCGCTCGATTCCTCAGACAACGAAGTCAAGGTGTCGCAGGAGGGCGTCCGCCTCGCCGAAGAGGAACTCGCGCAAGCCCGCCGCCGGTATGAGGGAGGGGTAGCGAACAGCCTGGAAGTGACGGGCGCGCAGACGCGTCTCGAACGCGCGCGCGGGAATCGCGTTAACGCACTGTTCGCCTACAATCTGGCGCGTATCGACCTTGGCTCCGCCATGGGCGCGGTGAGCAGGTATCTTCCTTAACCTAGTGGACAATCGGACGGCAATTTCCACCAGATTGAACGCGGCTCATTCTGCGCGGCGTTGCGCGCTACCATGTGACTCGCGCGCGTCGCGTGGCTACACGAAACACTCAAACACGCCGCTCTTCGATTTGCCTAGCAGACAGTACACTAGTTTTTCTTGACCGAAATCGACCCTCGCTCCGTCTTCAGATTTACAGATGGACCCGTGCCCACAGTCCCCCTCACGGTGGACGATCTCCCCTCCTGCTCAACCTTTAGCGGGGCGCCAAAGTCGTTCGTCGCCTCGCCCTGCCGCGTCGTTCCAGTCAGGGCAAAGGTGGCGGATGCCGGCAAGGTAATCTCGATATTGCCGGATTTCGAGCGGGCATCAATCTTTCCGTAACCCGAGTTCGAGGGTTGCAAGTCGATGTCGCCGCGGTCCAGGTTGATGTCCAGGGAATTGCTGAAGTTCTCGAAGCGGACGTCGCGCGAGCGAGTCGTGAGGCGAACCGGTCCAACCACGTTTGTTGCCTTGAGGTTACCCAGGTCCAGATTCAACTGACCGGGCAGCGCTTCGACCCTGAGATCGGTCTGACGCGATTCGAAGTGGAGCGGCTTCGCGAGGTTTCGAAACTCCAGGCTGCCCGAGTAAGACCCAGTGATCGTCACCTGTCCGGAGATATTCTCCAACTCCACATCCTGGCCACGCCCCGAATCGATGGTCAAGTCGCCCCTTAACCCCGATACCCTTACGGCCTCCGTGCGTCCCATTTCGACGCGGGCGTTTCCGCCAACATTTGTCAGCCGGATGGCTCCGCGGGAACCAGTCACGTTCACGCTGCCCTGAACACCGGCCACTTCAAAGTCACCCGATTGGCCGCGCGCTTCGATACTCGCGCCTTTGGGTACCGCGACTTCGAGCTCCGAACTGAGGCGGTCCGCGCCTCGCGCCCGGTCGTGGTTCGTGCGCACGACGACGCGGTCCCCTTCGCTGACGATTTCGAGCTTCGACTGCTGATTCGCCTTCTCAGCTTCGCTCCGGTCAAACGCGCGGATGGAGCGGCGGCCGGTCACTTTGATTTCCGCCGCTTCGGTTGCTGTGATTCGCAGGTTGCCACGCGAGTTGTCGAAGACGATGCGCGCCGTAGCGGGAACCGCCTGAGTTCCCGCCAGTTCGAAATCGTGCGATTCACCGAAAATCTCAAGGCCGCGGGATTCGACTCGCCACGTCCCCGAATGCCTGTTTACCGCAAACAGGATGGAACCCGCCACGCAAAGCAGAACCACGAAAAAGACGTCTCCACCGCTAAACATGCGGGAAGAGACCTGCGCCCCCCCTCGCGAAGCGGAAAGGACCTCGCTCAACCGCACGAGTCCCCAGAAAATCAATAGCGCCGGCCACCAGACCGCCACCGTTGCGAGGACCGGAAGATCCGGCCATACGTTACGCAAGAGAAACAATACCCCAATCAAAATGAGGAATAGAGGACCGAACATGCCACGGCGATTCATGACACACCTCCGGAAGGATTTCCCGAGCTGCTTTCCGGGCCCGCGCCTCCCTGGCCCGCATCGCGGCTCCAACTGGCCCTAGTCCCTAACGTAAGCAGACCCATGACGATCAGCAGCACGGGCCAAGTCTGCCGGAAACTGTAATAGTCCAGATGATCGATCAGAAACAGGATTCCGAGGACGATCATTGTCACCGGACCTCGAATGGCGCCTAGCAATAGCCTTTGGTCATTCATGAGAGTCTCCTCCTGCCTTTCGGTTCACGAGCATGAAGATCCCGGCTCCGATGAGCAGCACGGGCCAGAATTTCACAAGGTGGCGGAACCGGATGATTTCCATGTTGTTTAGGAGCAGCAAACTTCCGATCACGACGAGCGTTATCGCGCCGGCGGGTGCATTGCCCCCGGTTGCCTGCAAATTCACCAGGCTTGAGAACTCATCCACAGGCTCTCCGGCTCGCCGCTTCAGCGCGGTGTGATACGCCTCAAGGGCCATGTAAAAAATGAACACGGCGAGCGAGATTCCGAATAGCGGCTCCAAACCGTGTGCGGCGCCAGAGCTCAGGATCGTGACGATAAGCCCGAATATCAGGGCGTGCACCAACCCCTTCGCATATTGGCCATTGTAGATCGCGCCGACCCCGGGAAAGCAGAATCCGAGAAACAGCGCGAGACCTGGCGAGGGGTCCCGATGCGGCTCGAATCCAGTAGCAGCCGCGGGAGCCGCAACCGGCGTCGCTGGCTGCGATGGAGCATGCTCGCCGCAGAAGACCGTCCCGTGGGAGTCGCGCCGGCACTCGGCGCACAATGCTTTTCCGCAAGTGCGGCAAAATGCGGCCGCCTCGACTTCCGGATGATTTATACAGTTCATAGTAGTTCCTCCGCTATTTCGCGGCTCCCGTCGCCGGGTTGGTTCGCGCGGGCAGCCGCCGTACATCCTCTTCCCGCGCAGGCGCGGGCCTTTCGGCCGCCGGTTGATCTTCCTGCTCGGTCCACTCCTTTAGCCGAGCCTGCATTTCGTAAACGAATCGCATGCTCTCGTAATACTTCAGCGTCCGGTCCCAGGTTCGTTGCAGCCGGTCGTCCAAAGCCGCCCACACTTTTGCGGGATTCAGATCGGCAGACCGGATTCGCCTGACCTCAAGGCCCGTCAGCCGGCCCATGGTCGAGAACGAAAGCACGATGAGGGCCATGCTCATCACAACGCGCGGCTGAAGTATGGGTTGCAGCAAACCGCCGACGCGCGCTCCGAAACCGCGCAGAATCGCTCCGGCAAGCCCCGAGTCGCGGGGGACCTGATGGAGCAGTCTGGTGACCAATTCCTGTGGAGGTTCCGGCTCGGGCATCCTCTCGAACAATTCCAACGCCGCGCGCGAGTCCAGAACACTTTCCGAGCAGGCCCCGCATGTCTGGAGATGTTCGTCAACTCCAGACCGGGACTCGGGCGCAAGCGTCCCGTCAAGGTAGTCGCACAGGAGAATCTCAACCTCGGCGCAAGTCATTGGCCCCCCTGTGCTTTCTCGCTTCCTGGCTCAATCTAACCACCCGCCCCAATTCAGCGCGCCCCCGATTGATCCGCGATTTTACCGTGCCCTCCGGAATCTCCAGAACCTGAGCGATTTCCCGGTATTCCATTTCCTGCAAGTCCCGCAGGATCACCGCTTCTCTTAGCTCCGGCGACAATTTCTGCAAACCGGCCTGAAGCAATTCGCTCGCCTCGCGCCCGGCCACCAATCCCTCGGGGCGAGTGCTCGAAGTCAGCGTTTCCGCGATAAGAGGCAACCGCTCTTCGATCGAATCCGTCGCGCGTTCGCCGCGCGTCCGGCGATAGCTGTCAATCAGGAGGTTTCTGGTAATCCGGGCCAGCCAGGTGGAAAAATAACCCTCGTCGGATCGGAACGATTTGAGGGTCTTGAATACCCGCAGAAAGACATCCTGGGCCAGATCCTGCGCCTCGGATTCCTTTCCCGTAAACCGGTAGCAAAGGGCGAAGACCCGGCGCGTATGAACGCGGACCAGATCTTCCCACGCGGCTTGCTCGCCGCGCAGGCAGCGTTCAATCAAACCGATGTCCGGATCGAAGCTCTCCGTAATTTGGCCCCCCGCAGCCACGCCGTCCCATGTTACACCGGCAGAGGTGAAATGCCCGAATGTAAGTGCGGTCGCCATGTTCGAATCGAGGAACCGCCGCCAAGGTGCGCTTCCAGTATGACAAACGAAGTTCTATCATTAAAAGTTCACTTGCAACAGTTCGCCGACATCCGCCCGGATGGCTGTGCGGAAAAACGGAGGCGGCCATCAGGAACCAAAAACGCACTGCGATCGGCTTGGCGGCGTTAGTCGCTATTGCCGCGAGCGCATACTGGATTCGCAGCCGCGGGTCTGGCTCCTTGTTCGACTGGAGCGACTTTTCGGCTACCTTCACCCGGCTCCGTTTGTCCTGGGTGGCGGCCGGATCCATCCTCTGTCTGGCGACGTATTACGTTCGCGCCCTACGCTGGGCGGTGCTCCTGAAGCCGGTCTCGGCCAATCCTCGCGTTCCGGGCCTGCTCTCCGCGACGATTGTCGGCTACACCGCTATCGTGCTTCTGGGGCGGCCCGGCGAATTTGTGAGGCCTTATCTGATTTCGCTGAAGGAGAGGGTATCGTTCTCCTCTCAACTCGCCGCCTGGATGATCGAGCGAATTTACGATCTGCTGGCGGCCCTGCTGATTTTTGGTTTCGGTTTGAGCCAGGTCCGCGCTTCAGGCGCGAAGGTCGGTCCGGGGATCGCTTGGGTCATCGCGACAGGCGGCTGGGCCGTCGCCATTCTGGGCACGATTTGCCTTGGGATTCTTGTCTTCATTGGCCGTTTCGCCGACACAGCCCGGAGGCGTCTGTCGGACTCCCTGACGGTCCTCCCAGACCGTTATCGCCTGCCCGCAACTCAAACGCTGAACGCCTTCCTCGACGGCGCGGCGTCGTCCGGCAGCCAAGCCTCGGTTGTATTGTTGGTATTGTATACTGCCTTGGAGTGGATCCTGATCGCGGCGGCCTACTACGCAATCTTGGGGGCGTACGGTCCCACGCTTCAATTCGGGGTGGTCGATGTTCTTATTTTTATGGGATTTGTGTCCTTTGGCGCCGTGGTTCAAATTCCGGGCATAGGGGGTGGTGTGCAATTGGTCGCGACGCTGGTTCTTACCGAGTTGTTTGGCTTACCCGTCGAGATCGGTGCGAG
>SYKU01000069.1 GCA_005808865.1 Acidobacteriota bacterium | reverse complement strand
GCTAGAAGGGCCTGGGCGTGTGGCGAAATCATGTGCTCGCCGTTGGCTTCTGTGGCGCAATCCGGAACGGTCGCGGTTCAGCCCCCTGTGCAATTCGGATGACAGAATCGCGAGTTGCGGCGACACGAATCGGATTCCTTGGCGATTCAAACCGCTCCGATCCGGCTGAGGCGAGCCGCGCGATTGACCGCACAGCAACCGTAGCAACCCGTCCGGGGGCTGCGGAAGTGGCGAGCGGTGGAGGTAGAATAATACGTCAATGAAAACCTTTGCGAGACCGGCACTGCTCTCCCTCTTCGGCTTCGCCCTGTTGTGGGCGCAGTTCCGCGAGTCCGGTTTGAGCTCGATTGCCGGCCATCTGGACCTGATAACGGAAAGACGCATGCCGGTCCGCGTCTATCTTTTCAAGGACGGCAAGCCATTCCGATTCAGTCCCGTCGATGCCATGCTGCCTCTGCGCGTGGATCT
The DNA here is from genome assembly GCA_005808865.1 of Acidobacteriota bacterium. Lineage (GTDB taxonomy): Bacteria > Acidobacteriota > Terriglobia > Bryobacterales > Bryobacteraceae > SYKU01. Next base: position 26,768 of record SYKU01000069.1, on the reverse strand, counting down.
GTTTTACCGCGAGCGGCTCTGGCGCAGCGATCCCGACCCTAAAACTCTCGAAGTGACGTGCAGCGACCAATCCCACACGTTCCTTCTCAAAGGCTCGGCGTCCTTTGATCTGCCCCCAGGGAAATACACGGTGGAAGCATATCGCGGTCTGTTTTACATTCCAGTTGTAGAAGCCTTCGAATTGAAGCCTGGCGTCACCACGAAAGTCACGCTAAAGATGCAGCCGTGGGCGGCCGGCGGGGAGTGGATCTCCGCCGACGACCACATCCACCTTACCCGCTCGAAGGACGACGACGGCGTGTTTCTGCGGTGGCTTGAAGCCGAGGATCTATCGGTCGGCAATTTTCTTCAGTTGCAGCGCCAAATGGATGCGTCGGTACAATACGACTTCGGGCGGGCGGGCGAAGCGCGTCGTGGCGGCTATTCCATAAGGCCGGGGCATGAATCTCGAAGCGAATACTATGGACATGTCAACGTGCTCGGCGGAAACGAACTGATTCGCCCGCTCAGCTTGGGCACGATGTACGCCAACACTCAAGAAGCGTATCCCTTCCCGGCCCTGATCTTCGCACGCGGGCGGGATATGGGAGGGATCGTCGGCTATGCGCATTTTTCGGGCAGCACGCCGCACTCCACGCAGTTGATGGACTTGGTGCTCGGCAACGTCGACTTCATCGAAGTGTTTCAGTTCGGAGTCCTCAAGACCGAGGCCTGGTATGAACTTCTGAACGCGGGCCTTAGAGTGACGGGCATCGCCGGCAGCGATTTTCCAGTGCCGCTCAACCGCACCAAAGCGTGGCCGAGATGGGTATCGCTGCTGGGCCCGGAACGGACGCTCGTGAAAGCGCCGCACAATGGGTCCCCGTACGAAGCTTGGGCTGCGGGCGTACGGGACGGAAAAGCGGTCGTGTCGAACGGACCTCTGGTCGAGATGACCATGGACGAAGCGCGGACCGTGGCGAGCGCGAAGGCGCAGTTTTTCCGGCCGCTTGAGAAACTTGAAATTGTGGTCAACGGCCGGGTCGCGGCATCGGCGCCGGGTGACGGAATGAAGACTTCGCTTTCGGTCACTGCGCCAGTACCCTCTGGCGAAAGCGTGTGGGTAGCGGCGCGCGTGCAGTCCACAAAGGAAAAGGATGAGCCCGAAATTCAGGCGCACACCAACCCCGTTTACGTAACGCGCGAAGGCAAACCGTTGATGGTTCACGAAGCCCGCCAGCGCGTCGCGGCAAGATGGGACGCGGAACTGAACCACTATAAGAACGCATCGCTCACGTTTTCGAGCGCCGCGCATCGTAAGGAATTTTTTGATATGGCGGAAAAGGCGCTCGCGGAGCTGCGCCGTCCACTCGCCGGGGAGAAACAATGAATCGACGGGCTTTTCTGACGTCTTCGCTTGCGTCGGCAACGACTGGGTGGGCGCAGACACGGTACGACATTCTCATCAAGAACGGCGAGATTCGGGATCCCTCGAAAAACGTCAGACGCCGAGGCGACGTGGCTGTACTCGATGGCCGGATCGCAGCGGTCGCGGCGGAAATTCCGTCCGCGCGAGCGGAAAGCGTCATCGACGCGAAGGGCGCCTATGTTACGCCGGGCTTGATCGATCTGCACACGCATTGCTTTTGGGGCGCGTCATTCGGAGTGGAACCCGACCCCATCGCCAGACGCTCCGGCGTAACGACGTGGGTGGACGCCGGAACCTTCGCGCACGACCAGATCGAAGGATTCCGCAAGTTCGTCATCGACCGCTCCCAGGTTCGAATCTTCGGTTTTGTGTATCTCTATCCCAACAATCGGAACCCTGATCAGGACCCAGTCAAATACGTGCGCGGCATGATGAAAGCTACTGGCCGGATGATCGAGGAAAACAAGGACGTAGTTCTCGGCATCAAGCTCCAGGTGGGATCGAATATGAACGGACGCTACAGTCCCGAGTTTCTCAAGATAGCCCGGGAGTGGTGCGACGCTTTTCACGTTCCGCTGATGGCCCATATCAGCTTTTCGCCGCCGGAAACGGACGAGGTCATGCCGCTGCTGCGCTCGGGCGATGTCGTTACTCATTGCTATAACACGCACGGCATTGGCATCGTCGAAAAGACCGGACAGATCAAGGCCAGCGTTCTCGACGCCCGTAAGCGCGGCGTGAAGTTCGACACCGGACATGGTCTGGGAAGCTTCAACTTCGACATCGCCCGCAAAGCGATGGCGGCGGGCTTTCTTCCGGACACGATCTCAACCGACATCTACAATCTCAACGTGAAGGGTCCGGTGTTCGACATGCCGACCACGATGTCCAAAATGCTTCACCTGGGAATGAGCTTCGAGGATATTCTGCTCAGGACGACCATTAATGCCGCGCGCATCGTGAACCGCGTTCCAGGTCTCGGAACGCTTGACGTGGGAGCTCCGGCCGATCTCGCCGTCCTCGGGATCGAAGAAGGGAAATTTCCGCTGACGGATTCCCAGCGTAATACCGTCACAGCGGACAAACGAATCGTCTGCCGCGAAACGATTTGCCGCGGCAAACGCATGGCGTAGAATGGCCTCATTATGAAACGGAATCTGGGTTTGTCTCTGATTACGGCCGCAGTCCTGAGCGCGGCCGGCTCCTACGTCCCCACGAGCGGCGAAATGCGGCAGATCCGCGAACGCATGGCGGATCTCAAAGCGCGCGTCGAGAAGCTCTCCGCCGCCGGGGCTGACGACGCGCTGCTCGCCGATGTGGCCGTGTACCACAAGGCGGCAGATTGGATCACACGCCACCCGGAAGAATTCTACTCTAAGATTTACGTCGCGAATACGCTCGCGGCGCTCGATCGAGGCATCGAACGCGCGGGGCAACTGGCGAAGGGCAGCGCGCCCTGGGAAAAGCAGAAGGGCCGCTTCTCACGCGCCTACCGCTCAAAGGTGGATGGCAGCTTGCAGCCTTACGGAATGATCGTGCCGGAGTCCTACGACAGTCAGAAGCCGATGCGTCTGGACGTGGTGCTACACGGCAAGGGGGCAACGTTGAACGAGGTCAGTTTCCTCACGGCACACGATGCGGCGAAACCCATCCCGCCGGAGGAGGATTACCTGCAAGTCGAAGTGTTCGGCCGCACAAACAACGGATACCGCTGGGCGGGCGAGACCGACGTTTTCGAAGCGCTCGCTTCGGTCCAGAAACGGTACAACGTGGATCCGGCGCGGATCGTGCTTCGCGGGTTCTCCATGGGCGGCGCTGGAACGTGGCACATTGGACTGCATTACCCGGACCGCTGGGTTGCGACCGAAGCTGGCGCCGGCTTCACAGACACCAAAGTATATGCGAAGCAGACGGACTTGCCTCCCCATCAGGATGCCGCATTACGCATCTACGATGCCGTCGAATATTCCCTGAACGCGGTCAACGTGCCGATGGTCGGCTACGGTGGCGAGGACGATCCGCAGCGCCAGGCCGCTTTCAACATTCGCGAGCGACTGGAAGCGGAGGGCTACCACTTCGCCGCGGGCGTGCTGCGATGGACAACCACGGACCTGCGCGCGCTTTTCCTGGCCGGGGCGAAGACCGGCCATCGGTTTCACCCCGACAGCAAACGCGAGTCGGAGGCGTTCATCCGTGAGGCAGTGGCGAAAGGGCGCTCAACCCCGGAACGCATCCGCTTCGTGACTTACACCCCGCGCTACAACAAGTGCTTCTGGGCGCAGGTGGATGTGCTCGATAAAATGTACGAGCGCACGGAAGTCTACGCCGACAAGAACGTTGTGAAGACCAGGAACGTCACGCGGCTCACGGTAACCGATGGATTGCCTTATGGTTTCATCATGCTTGACGGTCAGAAGTTGCCCTCCCCGGGCGTCTACCACAGGACGAACGGCGTTTGGGAGCAGGTGGAACCGTCAGTCGGCGTCCTGGTGGGCAAGGTGCGCGGGCGCTCGGGACCGGTCGACGACGCCTTCATGGATTCCTTCTTGTGCGTTCGGCCAACCGGCTCGCCTCTCAACTCCGCGGTGAACGAGAGGGCGAAGAGCACGCTAGACGTGTTCGCGAAGGAGTTCGATAAATGGATGCGCGGTGACATCCGGGTGAAGGACGATACCGCGGTCACGAAGCAGGATATCGCCTCAAGCAGCCTGATCCTGTTCGGCGATCCGGGTAGCAACAAATTCATCGCGCAAGTGCTGGCAAAGCTGCCTGTTACATGGACGAAGGACGCGCTGACGGTAGGGGGGCGGACGTATGCGGCGTCGGCGCATATGCCGGTATTGATCTGCCGGAATCCGCTGAACCCAAAGCGGTCGTTGGTTCTGAACAGCGGCCACACGTTCCATGAGAAGGAGTTCGCAGGCACGAATGCACTGCTATATCCAAGGCTTGGGGATTACGCGGTAATTGGAACCGGCGGTGAAGTGATCGCGGCGGGCTTATTCGACGGCGAGTGGAAAGTGAAGTAAGCGGGCGTTGCTAACCGAGCCCGGTTGCGCCTGCCGGAAAAGCCCCAAAAGGGGGTGTCCCCTGGCGTGTCCCGATGGTTCAGTCGGATGTCTCCATCGGAGTGTTTTGGGGCGGGCGCCATCGCATGCACGGAGACCGCTGCCTCTGCCAACAGGAGCACTCCACCCGCCCGGGTCACCACCAAAAGCCGGGTGAAAGGAATGCGCGATAGCACAAATTCCCGGCGCTACTCCAGCCGGGGCTCGGCCAGCGTACCTGACAAACGAAGCTGCTTATTCGCCATGTTAGAGAGTGCAATAGAAAGCTTGCCGTCTTCCAGAAGCACGCCGCTTCCGACGTATTGTTCGCCGTCAGCATCGGCGGCGATTTCCGTGAACCTGGCTCGCGGCCACTCGACAAGGAAGCAACCGCTCAGCGAGACTGGAGTATCGAGATCCAACTCATCGCCGCGGAACGACCCCTCCGCCCGGAGTGTTGATAACAGCGACACGCCCATCCCCTTTGCTCGAAGCATCGCGTCCGCTTCGACACTTCCGCTCTTCCACCGTACCCCCTTGACGCGCACCCCTATCTGGTAGGCGGGATCCGCGCCGGAGAGGTCGGTTGTGACGCGGCCGCCCAGCGTAGCGTCGCCCCATTTGGCCTCGAGTCCGGAGAACTCGACGCGTGGTCCATCCCACAAAACGCGCGCGCCGATCTCTTCAAAAACAGCGCCGCCCAGTTGAAGCGATTCGATCTCGATCGTTCCTTCCATGCGCCGGGAAGCAAGCCACTCCGGCAAGGGTGCGCGGCCGATGCCCAGTGTTCGCGCCAGGAATCCGTCTTCGCGCCGCAGCGTGGGCAGAGCCAGAGCCTCCAACTCCGCCGCGTTGGCCGCGCCCAGCCGTATCTTGAAGTGGTGCGGCCGCGCCAGCCTCGGCTCGTAGCGATAATCGCCCTCTCCCTCGATCGTGCCAGCGTGAACGCGCATCTTGTCGAGCGTCACGCGCTCACCCTGCAACACGGCGTTCGCGGATTCGATCGTAAGCGGCACAGCCATACCTGGCGGCAAGATCTCCGCGTTTCTCAACTGCACTCTTCCCGACCAGTTCCCGGCGGCCTCGCCGCTTCGTTGATACCGCAACTTTCCCTGCCAGTTCCCTGCGCGCACCTGTTCCATCAGCGGAATCGCGGCGAGCGCGGCCTGGTCACGCAGTGCCTTAATGTCCATCCCAGTGCTCGAAATCGTCATGTCGAGCGCTTGCGTGTCCATCCGGTATTCGGCCTCCAGTCGTGCTTCGCTCTCGGCTGAAACGGCGAGAGTTCCTTTTTCCAGCCTCGCCTGCGCGTCTCGAAAACGCATGGTCTGCGAATCTCCCACAGTGACACCCGCGTCACGAAGAGCGAATCCTCCCAGAAGGCCGGCTCCGCTCGAATACCCGATTGCCCCGTCCACATTTCCTTCCAGTTTGACGCGCTCGGGCAGCGCCAAACCCAGGTTGCGAAATGCGTCCACAAGAGGAGCCACCGGGAGCCTGGCCGCCGTCAGGGTGACGCCCCAGTGCGGCGCCGTCAGGAAATTCCCCGCATGCAGCCTGATCGTAAGAGGCGCCGGATCCGCAGCGGTTGTGTACGATTCGAAGGCCACGTTTTGACCTGGAAGGTTGAGTCTTGCACGAAACATTAGCGGCCACGCTGGACCTTTTGAGGGAGAAAGGTCCCAGCGGCGGACGTCCTGAAAATCCAATTTACCGGTCAATTGAAGATTGTCGAGAGACCCTGCGACCTGGACACGCGAAGATACCAGTCCGTGAATTCCCGCGTCGCGCCCGCGAACAAGCGTGATGATTTCCCCTAGAGCCGTCTTCTCGAGTTGCAGGCTGGCATCGGCGGTCGTGCTTCCTCCGGGAGCGGACCTCCACCGTCCTGTTGCGACCAGGCTGCCCAACCCCCGCGCCGGGCGGTCAGCGCGCGAAGGTTCTCCCGCGAATAGAATGCGCCCCTCTTCGCCGGCAGAGGAGGGAGGCACGATTTCGAGGTCCGCGTTCGTCAGGTAGAAAAGCGACTTCGTCTCGCCGAACTTGAAGTTGATCCGGCCACCGGAAACTTCGATCTTGGGGAGCGTCGAAAGTCCGGTGCCCGCCACCAGCGGTTCAAAATTCCAGCGTCCAGCTTCCGTCCTGACCAGATTCACGCTGGGGTCGTCGAGTTTTAGCGCACGAAACTCGAGCCTCCCGGACCACAGGGAGAGCAACCGCGGCCTCGCGTAGAGGGTGGTGACGTACGCTACCGGCTCAATCCCGAATGCCGGGTCGTCGTAAATGCGGACGTCCTTTACCGTGAAAGCCGGCCCGGTGAGCAGGTGAAGGCGCACCTCGCCAAGTTCCACCTTGCGATGCAAGGAAGCTTCGACTGAGGCGCGAATCCGATTCGAGAACCCGTCGGCGTTGACATAGGGTGCGGCCGCGAGAGCGCTCACCGTCAGAATTGCACCGGCAATCGCCATGCGTTGCTTCACCTTCGCCGTCATGTCGCCGCCAACAACCGCTGGTACGCTTCGGGATCGTCGATGTCATCGAGAATTCCTTGATCGGGCACGTTCACGAAGCGCGTCTGCGCGTCATGCGCCCGGACGACATCCCGAGCTTGTCCATCCGGCGGCAGAGATAGGAACTCGGGAAACAGCGAACTAGCGAAATAGACCGGATGGCCGCTGCGTCCTTCGTACCTGGGCTTCACGATCCGGCCTCGTGGCTCCGTGAGCAGGAGGCGCAACGTTTCCAACTGCACGCGGGGATGATCCACCAGCGTGAATAGCGCGCCTTCCGTATCTTGCCGCATCGCTCGCAAACCGCACTGCATCGAGCTCAGTTGTCCGCGGCGATAATCTTGATTAGAAACGAAGGCAGCCCGGTTCCCCAGGCTTATTCCCGCGCGAATCTCCGCTTCCGCATGTCCAAGAACGACGATCACTGGCGCGCAAACTTCGGCGAAGCGTTCGATCAGTCCATCAAGGAAAGTCTGGCCTCTGTAGAGCAACAACGCTTTCGGAGAGCCCATCCGGCGCGATTCGCCGGCGGAGAGAATGAGTCCGGCGACGCTCACTGCAGAAGCGCTTTGAGCGCGGCGGCGGCAATTGACCTGCCATCGCGGACCAGCAGTTTCGCGCTCACGAAACCGGGCATCGAGCCGCCTGCCGGGGCGCTAGCCGCCGACTCCGCGCGCTGCCCCGGCCGCCTCAGGCGGCGAGGCTCGTTGTAATCGTCCATTCGATGGAATTATAGCTTGAAAGCGTCCCGAAGCGCCTGTTTCATAACCGATTCGGGGGCTTTCACACCCGTCCACATCTCGAAGCCGATCACGCCTTGATAGACAAGCATTGAAAGGCCGTCGAGAGTTCGCAATCCGCGCGCCCCGGCGATTCGTAAGAGCCCCGTCTCAGGCGGATTGAATACGGCATCGCAAACCAGAAGGCTCCCGCGCGCGGCGCTCAGGTCAACATCCGGCATTGCATCAACCGCAGGAAAGAGTCCGATCGATGTTGCGTTCACCAGCAAATCCGTTTCCTGTTTCACGCACCACGTCCCGAGCCACGGCACAAAGCTCGCTCTTGCTCCAGTCCCTCGAATCAGGTCCGAGACCATCGCTTCGCCGCGCTCCACGCCGCGATTCACGATGGTCAGTTCCGCGGCTCCCGCCAGCGCAAGTTCCGTCGCGACCGCTCGCGCTGCGCCGCCCGCTCCCAGAACGACAACCCGTTTGCCCGACGGATCCACACCCGCATCGGCGCGCATGCCGCGTAGGAAACCCTTGCCGTCCGTGTTCTCCCCGATCAGCCGGCCGTTTTCGCGGCGCACCGTATTCACCGCGCCGATCATGCGCGCATCCGGCGCGACCTCGTCGAGAAGTCGAATCACCGCGACTTTGTGCGGAATCGTCAGATTGATTCCACGCATCCCAAACGCGCGCACGCCGCGCATAGCCTCCTCGAGGCCTTCCGGCGGCACTTCGATGGTCAGATATCGCCAGTTCAATCCAACCGCGGCGAAGCCGGCTTCCTGCATGACCCCGGTGGGATTCTCGGCGACCGGACAACCCAGGACGCCAACCAACTCGGCTCTGTAGCTCATTTGGGACCCTGTTTGAGCGAGGCCGCATCTGCGGCCCAACGCTTTAAGATTTCGTACGCGCCGCTGTTCGCATTGAAGCGCCGCCCGTTCCCAAAACCTGGTAAGACAGGCCTGGCCTTTCCCACGCCGCATGGATTTCGTGCGTTTCGGCCAGCACATGAAAGAGCCTCTTCAATCTTAGAAAGGCTATCGCGGCAAACCGCGCATTCATCCGCGCTCAGCGTTACAGGATGTGTCCGGCGGAGCATTATTGAACGGATCTTCGCGAAGAAACGGATCCAAGGGACATTCCGCGCGCTCTGGTAGTGGCCTCACAGGTGACGATCATATTTGCGGGAAGATCCTGGATGTTTACGTTCATTACGACCGCTCCTGAGTGAAGGGTACCATGCCGACCCCGCTCGACCTACGAGCTTCACCTCGCTCCACAACCCCTTCGTGGGCGACCGACGGCCAGCCAGTCGCGTTCGAATCGGGCGAGCCGGTCCAGGTCCCTGCACAAGGATGCGGGCAGGACTTTGATGCTACTTCACGATCGAGCCTGGTGACGGTGGCCCGGGGGACCGCGCCCAAGCCGCCATCGCCGAGCTTCGAGCCAATTCGGTACTGCCCCATGAATTACGGCGGATTCGCTGGCCCATCTGTGGCATCGTACCTTCCTTTGAGTTTGACGCTTGCGCGGACGCAAACGCCGAGGCATTATCCGCCTCGGCTTGGCCGCCTGGTGCGTTCCCACATTTAGCGGTATCATTCCCCAATGCAACACCTTGTTCGACGTTTTCTCGACCACGACCTGGGCCGCCGGGGGTTCGTCAAGAGCATGACCGGTCTGGGCTTCACCGCCGCCGCGGCACAAGCTATTCTCCAGCCGCTCGTCGCCTCGGAAAACGGTTCCGCGTCCAACACCGTACAGGGCACCGGGGGCGAACTGGTCGTCGCACAAGCGAAGGCCGCTGGCGCGCAGTACATGTTTACCAACCCTGGGTCATTCGAGGTTGGTCTCTTTGATGCTCTGGTGGACACGCCCGGCATTCAGATGATCGTCGGCCTGCACGAAGGCATCGTCATCTCCATGGCCGATGGCTATCATCGCGTGAGCGGCAAGCCGGCGTTCGTGAACGTGCATGTAATTGCCGGGACCGCGCAGATGGCAGGCCAGCTCTACAATGCCTCTCGCGACGGCTCGGCGCTGGTCATTACAGCAGGTCTTAACGATAACGAACTCTTCAGTGATGAAAGCGGCCTGGCGCCTCGCCCCGGTTTCGATCAGAAGGACATCAACCGGCAGTTCACCAAGATCTCCTGGGAAGCGCGACGCGCCGACACTCTGCCGCTGATGCTGCGGCGCGCGTTCAAGACCGCGGCCACGGAGCCGGGCGGGCCGGTATACCTCGCGATGACGCACTACGCGCTGGAGGCGAAAGGCGTCAAGGCCGAAATACTCTCCACGGAGCGGTTCATGATCCGGTCCCGTGTGAGGCCCTCCGCCGCCGAAACCGAGCGCGCCGCACGGTTGATCTCTGAAGCGAAGCGCCCCTTAGTGATCGCAGGCGATGAGGTCTGGAAATCCGGTGCGCAGCAGGAACTGCTAGCGTTGGCGGAGAAAATGGGTGTCGGGGTTTGCGACTTCTCGTCTGGTTACCGGAATTTCCCGACGAAACACCCGCACTATCTGGGCGGTTTCAGCATGGGGTCGGAATTCGTCAAGCGCGGCGTAGATCTGCTGCTTTGCGTAGGCACGCGAGATTTCGGCGGCCGCATGGTCCCCTCGTCGCCAGACGTTCCGCCCGCGGCGAAGATTGTGCGCCTGGGCATTGATACCGCTTCGATGAGCCGCAATTATCCGACCGATGCAGCCTTGGTTGGCGATGTCAAGGAAACGCTGGTCGACCTGATGGCCGCGCTCAAGGCGTCCGGCGCGCGGGCCGGCGAAGTACGCGAGTATACGGCCGGTGTCCGCGCCCGCGCTGATGAAGCGGCGCGTAAGAACTATGGCCGCAGTCCGATGCATGCGGACGAGGTGGGAGCAGTCATGGCGCGCACGCTCGCGCCGGATGCCATCATCGTCAGCGAGAACCTTACCGGCCGCCATGATGCGTTCCGCCTCGGCTTCCGCGAAAACGAGCAGATGTGGATTTCGAACACAGGAAACGGGCTTGGCTGGGGAATCGGCGCCGCCATTGGGGCCAAGCTCGCCGCGCCTGACCGTCAGGTGGTGTGTTCCATCGGAGATGGCTCAGTGATGTACAGCGCCTCCGGCTTCTGGACGCAAGTGCGCTATGGAATACCCGTGCTCACCGTAGTGTGGAACAACATGAATTACCAGACGGTCCGGTTCGCCTATGACGCCTACAGGGGAAGGATGGCGTCTAGCGGCCATTACGCCGGCATGTATCTCGGCGACCCGGATATAGACTTCGTCAGGCTGGCGGAAAGCCAGGGCGTGAAGGGTGAAAAAGCGGCCAACGCCGCGCAACTCGAGGCTGCGCTGAAACGCGGAGCCAATGTGCTGCGCGATGGCAAGCCCTACCTGGTGGAGGTCGCCACCGCGCGCTATGGCGGCGGCGCCGAATCCACTTGGCATGAGAGCTTCAATCTTGCGGGAAAGAGGGTGAAGGCCGTCTAGCGCCGGGAAAGCCTGAACGTCTGGCGGGCGGCCCCAAAAGAAACCCGGCGATCAGTTCGCCCGCCTCCTCAATCTTCCCTGTATGGATGGGCTCGCGTGCCGGCGTGCTTACGCGCGCCTCTGAGCCCCGGAATGCTTCTGGACTCCGGGGCGCTATGGTCCAAAGTCCCGGCCTTCGCTATTAATCCCGGCCGGTTGAATACGAACTCCGTGGAGCCTGGTTTATTTTTAGCTGCCCCCAAGCCGCTGGCGGCTTCCGCGCCTCGCGGCGGGACGAGAGAAGCTCTAGCTGAGATCTAATCCGTCCAGGCGCCCTGTCGAGTCGCCGAAATGCTCGGCGCGAGCGCCCATGCGGTCCATCATGGTAAGGAACAGGTTCGACATCGGTGTTTCCTTACGATATACGATCCGCCGTCCTGTCTTCAGGTAGTCGCCGCCTCTGCCCGCTATAAGCGTCGGCAGATCCTCATGGCTGTGGCGGTCGCCGTCCGCAAGTCCAGCTCCGTACACAATCATGGAATTACCCAACAGCGTCGAATCGCCTTCCTTAATGGCGTTCAATTTCCCGATCCAGGTGGCGAACTGCTGCATCTGATAGGTGTTGATTGCCGCCACTTTGTCCATTTGCGCCGGGTCGTTGCGATGGTGCGTGAGCGGGTGGTGGCCGTCCGCGATGCCGATTTCCCGATACGCTCGCGACGTCCCCTCACGCGTCACCAGGAACGTCACGACACGGCTCAGGTCCGCCTGAAAGGCGACTGTGATCATGTCCGTCATCAATCGGAAGTGCTCGGCGAAATCCGCTGGGACGCCGTACGGCTTGCTCATTCCCGGATCAATGCGGGAGTTGTCCTTCTCGGCTTTTTCGAGTTGCAGCTCGATCGCGCGGATCGACGAAAGGTATTCGTCAAGCTTTCGCCGGTCCGTCTTGCCCAGATCCGCCTGGAGCTTTCTCGTGTCATCAGTCACGAAGTCCAGAATGCTGCGCCTGAACCTGGCTTGCCTGGCGCGCGCCGCCGGGGTTAACTCCGCGCCGCTGCCGAACAGGCGTTCAAATAACGCGCGCGGGTCGAGAATCGGGGGAAGCGGCTGGGTCTCGCTCCGCCACGCCAGGTTGTTCGTGTAGGCGCAGGAGTAGCCGGAATCGCAATCGCCGGCCTGCCGCGCGTCTTCCAGCCCCACTTCGAGTGAGGGAAATCGCGTCTGGGCGCCGACCTGATTCGCCACGATCTGGTCACAGGAAATACCTGCCTTGATATCGACCATCGTCTTCCGCGGCTGCACGCCGGTCAGGTACGATCCGCAACAACGGCCGTGGTCGCCCGCTCCGTCGAGCAGCGCCCGCCCGTTGTTGTGAGTGAGATTGCCGAGAACCGTGATGTCTCGCTTATAAGGATCGAGCGGCCTCAGAATAAGCGGAAGTTCTTCCAACTTGCCTTCAGCGGGCGTCCAGTTCCGCATGTCCATACCGTTCGGAACGTATACGAACGCCATGCGGACCGGGGCCTTGCCGGGTATGCGGCTGGCGGCAGCCGGCGTCATTGCGTCGAGGAATGGCAGCCCGATCGAGGCCGTGATACCGCCGCCGATCCCGCGCAGCAAAGTGCGTCTGGAAAGCGTCTTACCCATGATCATCGTTGCGCTACCTCGCTCTTCTGGACCTTTGAAACTTCGCCCCGCCGCTGCTGAAACGGCAGGCTTCCGACAATCTCGTGTATCAGCGTCTGAAACCCGTATCCGGACGACGCAAGACTCTTGGCAATACCGTCGACAGTCCTTTTGTCGTACCGCTCAAGCCCTCGACCTAAAGAATATGTCAGCATTTTCTCAATGATACAACGTGTGAAATCGGCGAGTTGTCCGGACTTCAACACGACCCTCAGCTCGGCCGGGCTCGCGAAGGATTTGCCATTCGGAAGCGTGCCGCTCGCGTCCACGGGGAACTTGCCGTCCATAGTGCGCCACCGCCCGATGGCGTCGTAGTTCTCGAGGCCGAAACCGAGAGCGTCCATGCGGTTGTGACAGGAGGCGCACATAGCGCTCTCCCTGTGTTTCTCCATTTGCCGGCGGAGAGAACCTGTGTTGCCTACGGATTGCTCGTCGAGTTGCGGCACATCCGGCGGAGGCGGAGGCGGAGGGGTTCCGAGAATATTCTGCAACACGTACTTGCCGCGAATCACCGGTGAGGTGCGCGTCGGATAACTCGAAACCGTAAGGACGCTCGCGTGACTCAGTATGCCTCCGCGCTCGGCCGATGCGAGTTCCACACGCCGGAAATCCGGTCCTGCCACGTCCTCAATCCCATAATGCTTCGCGAGCGGCTCGTTGAGGAACGTATACTTCGCGTCCAGAAATTCGGGCAGTGGGCGATTCTCCCGCAGCATGTGTTCGAAGAATAGCCGCGTTTCCGCTTTCATCGCGTCGCGCAGTTCGGGGCCCCAGGTGGGGAACTTCTGCGGGTCCGGTTTCATGCTGTCGAGATTGCGCGTCTCAAGCCACTGGCCCGCGAAATTATCAGCAAGCGCCGCCGTGCGTGGGTCTCGAAGCATCCGGTTCACCTGCGCGGAAAGCACGCCCGGAGCTCGAAGTTTGCGCGCTTCAGCAAGATCGAGCAATTCGGCGTCAGGCATGCTGCTCCACAGGAAGTAGCTCAGGCGCGACGCGAGTTCGAATTCGGAAACCTGGTGCGCTGTCGAGGGGCCGGGATCGCGCTCGATGCGGAAGAGAAAGTGCGGCGAGACCAGCATCGCCTGAATCACGAGCTGGATGCCCTGCTCCACGGTTTGTCCCTCGGCCCTCGCCATACCGACGAACTTGATCAACTGAGCGGCCTCCCTGGCGGAAACAGGACGCCTGTAGGCCCGCCGGGCGAGAGTGGAGACAATCTTTTCGATGCACGCCGCCCCTGAGTCTGGATCGCAAATCAGAATCTTTTTCCGGCTCGCCTTCTCCACCTTCGCGGGGTACGGCCCGACGAACATGATCATGTTCAGGAATTTGTTCTTCTTGTCGCTGTAGGCGTCCTTATCGGAAAGATCCCTGACAAAGCCGTCGTCTATGAATCCGGCCCGAAAGACATGGTCGCCTTCGGGGAGCGGGAGCCGGATTACCTCCTCCGAATATGGGCTGAAGTACACGAGCCCCGAGGGTTTGGTTTCGACCGGCATCGTGTGAAGCAGCTTTCCATCCATCCAGAACCCGAATGTCACCGGCTTGGCGTCGGCGCCGCGCTCGCCGGGCAAGCCGATGCGGACGACGTACTCGCCGTCCCAATCGACGCGGTGCGTCGCCTCGATGGTGCTCCGGTCGAGGCGACGGATGGTCTTGTCCTTCGAGTGGTACTGGAATTCAAGGGGTTTGGCCGGAAGTGGGTCGGCGCCGATGGCACGAGCGGCGATTCTCTCGGCCGCCGCGATGTATTTTTCCATTAGAACCGGAGAGATCGTGAGCACGTCGCCAATATTGTCGAAGCCATAGCCGGAGTCGTCACTGGGAAAGTCCCTTTCAGCGCGAAAAACCACTCCCAGCAGGTCCCGGATGGTATTGGAGTACTCGACCCGGTTCAACCGCCTGACTGTGACGCGGCCAGGGTCGGGCTTAACATCGCGGTCGGCGCGTTCGAATTCGTCCTCGACGAACTTGATCATCGCGTTTACACCCGCCGCCGGAGGCTGTGGAACCCCCTTCGGAGGCATCTCGCCGCTGCGAAGTTTCTGAATGATCCGTTCCCAGCCCTCGCGGCTTTCAGTCAGAGATGCAGGCCCTAAGAACACTCCGAGATTGAGGCTCCCGGAGGCCAACCGGTCGTTGTGGCATTGCATGCACGAGGATTCGATCAACGGCTTGACGGTCTTGGCAAAAGCCGCTTTACCCGCGAGCGGTTCGGCGCCTAAAAGCGCCCAGGGTGTGAACAGGAGTAACGCCCCGAGTAAACCACTGGCGGCTCGATTATTGGATCTGCGCGGAAGCCCTGAAAAAGCGCTCGGCATCTCAATCTGTTCCGACCGTCTTAATCGTCCTCGTAGGGTACCGGTCCGCTGAGCACGTGCAATTCTTCCTCTTCGCCTGGACCGCGGGTTTCCTTCTCCACTTTCCGCTGCTCGCGCTTGGCTGCCTTTTCGCGCTGCTTGTCCTGGCGGGCGAGTTCTTTTTGGCGTTTCTTGAATGTTGTGCTCGATCGTCCGGCCATAAAGGATCTCCTTAACGAAAAACTATGCCTGGCCGGAACCAAAGGATCCCGGCCAGGGTACTACCTAAAGGCGCTTACCAGCGCGGTTCGCGGCGTTCGCGGGCGTGTCCGCCCCCACCGCCACCCGCGCCGCGGCCGCCGCCACCGCCACCGCCGCCACGATTGAATCCGCCGCCACCGCCGCCGGGACGAGGTCCGCGGTCGGTCTTGGGACGAGCTTCGTTGATGTTCAACGCGCGCCCACCCATGTTGGTGCCGTTCAAGGCTTCAATCGCCCGGTCTGCCTCGCCGGGATTGATCATCTCCACAAACGCAAAGCCCCGCGAGCGGCCCGTTTCACGATCCGTCATGATGCTAACGCGCTCCACCGCTCCGTAAGCTTCGAAAAGTCCGCGCACCGCGTCTTCCGTCGCTCCAAAATCCAGGTTGCCTACGAAAATATTCTTCAATTTGTCTCCTCTGCGATTTGAAAGCGGGCAGGTCGGGGCGGACAGAGGGCGATTGCTCGCCCGTGACTCTCAGCCGGGCATGTGCGGGACAGTCAAATACACTCCAAGTGTATCAGGTTTACAAGTGCGGGAGAATAGTGTCCTATGTGTAAGCGGCTCCAACCATGGCTCCTCGGTAAGTTCAACTCGGTGTATGAGGCATCAGTCAACGGCCGCAAACGGGATCTGATAGCCGGACTGGAGGGGCGTTTGCTCGAAATTGGACCGGGAACGGGCGCCAATCTGAAGTACTACCGCCCGGGAGTGGATTGGTTTGGCGTCGAACCCAATCCTTTCATGCACATGCGCCTCCTTCGAGCCGCATCGGCTGCTGGAGTACGCGCGCACCTCTCCCTGGGTTCGGGCGAGTGTCTCGAATACGAACCGGGCAGTTTCGACGCCGTCGTCGGCACGTTAGTGCTCTGCTCTGTCAATGACGTCCATGCCGTACTGTGCGAGATCCGGCGGGTGCTTCGTCCCGGCGGGCGGTTCGTGTTCATCGAGCATGTGGCCGCCCCTCCGTCCACGCGAACCCGATCGGTGCAGCGGATGGTGGCCCCTCTTTGGGGTGCATTCGCCGACGGATGCCGCCCCTACCAGGAAACCGGAAAGATGATCGAATCGGTTTTCGGGCCGCTCGACGCCGAGAGTTTTCTCGTACCGTTTCCCGTGATCGGGCCGCACGTCGCGGGAACTGCGACAAAAGGCTGAGACAGGCAGCGAAGAAGGCAGAAGGCACGAGGCGAGCCCCTGGGCTCTGCTGGGAGCCGCCGAGTGAGAGTCGACCGGTACGCCGTTTGCAGCCATCTGAATACGGTAAGATGCCAGCGCCATGAGACTCGTGCTGCCCTTGCTCTTCTCCCTGTCCCCGGCCGCGCGCGAGTCGCTTGCCGGCCGGATTGGACACACGGACCCCCGCGAAGTACCGCCGCAGCCGCTCGCACCAAGGTTCCGGGGAAATGGCTTGCATGACGCTCATGCCGGGCTCCGTGCTCCAAACCAATTTTAATTTAATGCATCGCTGCCAGATCATGCCGCATGGTGGGGTAGGCCACCTCGATACCGTCGAGTTGAAATGATCCGCCTTCCGCTAGACTAGAAGCATCGGCATGCACCGCTTCATTCTTCACAACGACAACGTTTGCGAGGCTTCGGAAAAGAGCCTCTCCGCCGGCCAGACCGGACTGCTGACTGGTTGGGGCGTATTCAGCACCATCCGCGTCATGGAAGGCGTCCTGTTCGCCTGGGAGCGCCACTGGGCGCGCATGACCCGCGATGCCACGCTCCTCCGTGTGCCTATGCCGTCCGATGCCAACGCCGTCCAGGAGAAATTGCACCAATTGATCGAAGCCAATGGTGCGGCGAATGCGACGCTGCGTCTGTCGGTGGTTCGCAACGCCGGAGGGATCTGGACGGGACCGGATTCGGGGCGCGAGTGCGACGTGATCGCGTTCACTGCGAGCACCAAGGTCTGGGGTGCGGGCGTGCGGCTGACCTGTGTACCTCAGGCGCGTCATGCCGCTTGCGAGTTCGCCGGCACGAAGATCCTCGCCTGGGCAATGAACCTGACTTGGCTCGAACAGGCGCAGTCGCGCGGCTTCGATGAAGCGCTCCTGCTGAACGAGGTCGGCGAAGTCTCCGAGTGCACCTCGGCAAACATCTTCATCGCGGAAGGAAACCAGGTGTACACACCGCCCCTCGCTTCCGGCTGCCTGCCCGGCATTACGCGCGAATTGCTGCTCGACGAAATTCGCGTGGCGGGATATCGCGTGAACGAAAAGACGCTGTTTCCCGCCGATCTCGAAGCCGCGGACGAGGTCTTCATTACTTCAACTACGCGCGAACTGCTGGCCGTCAACGATATAGACGGCCGGCCCATCCGTAATAAAGGGGGCGCGCGCCAGGCCCTTGGGGCGGCGTTCCAAAGCTACGAAAACGATTACGTGCGGAGCCGGTTGGCCGTCTCCCACTGAACGCTCCTAAGCACAAAGGAACGGCGTCTGAGATCACGGCCAATCGCAGCCTTGTTCGCCAGTAGCGTCAGGTGAATCGCTTCGCTCGACTGATACGGTGCGCGCACTTCGAAATCGCCCGGCGGGAGCGCCGCCTCCGCGAGCGTCTTGCCATGCGACTCCACACGCAGACGTTGCCCCCGCAGGGCGCGCGCGTCGGGAGGCAGAGTTCCCCTCACCACAATCGCCCCTCCACCCGGAGGCAGCATCAACCGCGATCGTGGTGCAGCCCATCCATCGCTATACCAGCCCTGCCGCGTCACCGCGAGGGAGCCGAGGCGCGCTACCGCTCTGGCCGCCGGCCGAAACCATCCCGGCATTCGGATCTGCCAGGACTCGAGTCCATATGTGATGTAGCCCGGCGGGAAACGCATCCCCGTGTGCTTCCGCAGCATGTTCCTCAGCTCGCGGATTCGCTCCGACCCGCCCGCCGACGTCTTGGTCTCCGGATACTCGCGCAGGCAGCCCATATATTCGGGGACATGCTCCAGTCCAAATCTCAGACCGAGGCGGATCAAGATGTCCCAGTCCATGCCGTAATGCAGATCCTCGTCCAGATAACCTACTGCTTCGAGGGCGCTCTTGCGGAAGTACACTGTCTGTTGCAGGATGTAGTCGGAAAGGTAGACCAGCTTCCAAAGGTTGAACGGCTCCGTATACGGGAACCTGCGGATGATCGCGCCGGCCTGATCAATCTGGTAACCCTCGCCGTACACCGCGCCGGTTTCGGGCCGCGCCTTAAAGGCTTCGACGGCATGGGTTACCGCTCCAGGCAGGATCAGATCGTCGGAATTGAGCCAGGAAACGATGTCGCCTTGCGCGATTTGAAACCCCTTATTGATCGCGTGCGACTGGCCGCTGTCGGGCTCCGATATCCACTTCAGACGGCTGCCATATTCGGCAGCGATGGCGGCGGTCGAGTCGGAGGATCCTCCGTCCATCACAATGTATTCGAGGTTTGGATAATCCTGCGCGAGGACGCTTTCAATCGTGGCCCGGATGAACCGGCCCTGATTGAGGGAAGGAGTGACGATGGTGACTATCGGCCCGCTTGCCACTCGACCCCTTTGCGCCAGAAATCCGCCCAGAACCGGAAGAGATGGCGCGGATTCTCGATCGAGCCTAGCAACAGGCTGAGCGCGGCGTTCGCGGCCGTGGGCGGCGCGACTCCTCTCGCGCGTACTTTGCCGTCGAGCAGCAGCGCCGCGTACCCGTAAATCCACTGCATCGGGACATATCCGTAGTGCGTCTTCAGCACTTGAAAAATCTCGCGGTAAACCTGCTTTGTCCGTGCCATGGTCTTAGCCCCCGGATGGAGACGGGAGCAGGCCAGATACGTGTCGATCTTTCGCATTGGGTGGCGTTTGGCGATGCGAATCCAGAGATCGTAGTCCACGCCGAAGTGGAGAGCCGGGTTCAACATTCCCGCCTCGCGAAAAACCTCGCCGCGCAGGAAACAGGCCGGCTGGCAGATATAGCACTGCGATTCAAAACCTCTAGGATCGTAGGCTTGCGTGGGGTACCGTCCCAGGACCACACCGTCCCCACTTACATGATAGGCCTCACCATACACGGCACCCGCAACCGTTTCGCCCCTGAACGCATCAACCACCGCCCGCACCGCTCCCGGGTAGTAGTAATCGTCGGCGTTGAGGAAGGCGAAAATCGAATCCTTTGCTGTCAACCCCTGCGCCATGAGAAAGCCCCGATTGACCGCATCCGCCTGACCTTGGTCCGGCGCCGATACGAAGCGAAGCCGCCCCGAGTACTCCTTCAGGATCTCAACGCTGCCGTCGGTCGAGCCGCCGTCCATGACGATATACTCAATAGAGGGGTAATCCTGATCGAGGACGCTTTCAACAGCCTGCCGCAGGAACGGCGCCATGTTATAAGAAGGCGTGACGATGCTCACGATCGGCGTCATTCGGCTGCAATAATCTCCATCCGGCCACGAAATTGCCCCAACCGGCTTCTGCCGCGTGCAACCGCGGAGCCGGTTATGTTGTAATTATTAACTATGCCAGATAGGGCCACCGTTGTCAGACGCAGGCTCAAAGCCTTCGCCCGGCGCGCGCGCGAGCTCCGCATGATCGCGAAGGGGCTGGCTTCCACCAGCCACCCGATTCTGGCGCATATCATTCCCACCCGGCGCTGCAATCTTTCTTGCGCTTATTGCAACGAATACGACGACTTTTCAAAGCCGGTTCCGACCCACACGATGTTCGAACGGGTTGACTCACTGGCGAAACTTGGGACAACCGTCATCACCATCAGCGGTGGTGAACCACTCCTTCACCCTGACCTCGACCGCATTATCGGGCGTGCGCGCCATCACGGCATGATCGCCGGAATGATCACGAACGGCTATCTTCTGACGGCTGAACGCATTCGCTGCTTGAACGACGCCGGGCTCGACCACCTGCAGATCAGCATCGATAACGCGATGCCGGACGACGTATCGAAGAAGAGCTTGAAAGTGCTCGACAAGAAGCTCCAACTGCTTGCCGACCACGCCGAGTTTCACGTCAATATCAACTCCGTGGTGGGCGGCGGCATCCATAATCCGAAGGATGCTGTTACCGTGGGCAAGCGTGCCGTGGAGCTCGGCTTCACGTCTACGGTCGGCATCATTCACGACGGCGGCGGCCAGCTCCAGCCTCTCAAGCCCGAAGAGCGCGAAGTGTACACCCAGATGAAAACCATGGGGAACGCCAGCTACGCTCAAATTACCTACTTTCAGGACAACATCGCTCAGGGAAAAACCAACGAGTGGAGGTGCCGCGCCGGCGCCCGATATTTGTATATTTGCGAAGACGGCCTGGTGCATTACTGCTCGCAGCAGCGCGGTTATCCTGGCAAACCGCTTTCCGAATACACGATCGCGGATATCCGGCGCGAGTATCTTACGGCAAAATCCTGTGCGCCCCGATGCACGGTGGCATGCGTGCATCAGATTTCCTACGTGGATTTCTGGCGCGACCCGCAGAACCTGAGCACCGGCGCGGGAGCAGAAGCGGCGGGCCTTGTTCAAATCAAGTAGGCTCGGATTGGACACCCGGAGGAGGCGAACTCCGTGAAAGCGCTTCTCATCTCGACTTACGACCTGGGTCATCAGCCTTTCGGTCTCGCTTCGCCCGCGGCCTGGTTGCGCGCCCGCGGCCACGACGTGGTCTGCGCAGATCTCTCCCGAAGCCCGCTCCCTCGCGACGACGTGCGCTCGGCCGACATGGTGGCGTTTCATCTCCCCATGCACACCGCCACGCGCCTCGCGCTGCCGGTTGCAGCCGCCGTGCGCGCCCTTAACCCTGCCGCGCGCCTCTGCGCATACGGCCTGTACGCTCCCATGAACGAGGCTCTGCTTCGCTCGAGCGGTTTCGAGTCGATCATCGGCGGCGAATTCGAGAGGGGGCTTGCGGATTTCGCGGACGGAGCGAGGGGCGGCTCTCTGGCGCCGGTCGACCGGCTGCGGTTCCTGACTCCGGACCGCGCCGGTCTTCCCGAGCTTTCGCGCTACGCCACGCTCCGGTGGAACGGCGAAAATCGCGTCGTGGGCTACACGGAATCGAGCCGGGGCTGCAGACACCTGTGCCGCCACTGCCCGATTGTCCCCGTCTACAGAGGTGTATTTCGAGTCGTTCAGCCCGATGTGGTTCTTGAAGACATTCGCCGTCAAGTGGCCGCGGGCGCGCGGCACATCACCTTCGGCGATCCGGATTTTTTCAATGGCGTCGGCCACGCAATGGATCTGGTTGAGGCCTTGCACGAAGAGCACCCGGGTGTAACCTACGACGCCGTAATCAAGATCGAGCACTTACTCCGGCATGCCAGGCGCCTGTCCCGCCTTGTTTCGACGGGGTGCCTGTTTGTAACGAGCGCGGCTGAATCCGTCGATGACAGGATTCTTGAACGGCTCCTTAAAGGCCACACCCGGCGCGACTTCGTGGAGGCTGTCCGGCTTACTCGCGAGGTGGGCCTGACGCTCGCCCCAACGTTCGTCGCGTTCACCCCGTGGACCACGCGCGAGGGCTACGCTGAATTGTTGCGTACCGTGGCGGAACTCGGTCTGGTTGAAAACGTCGCGCCGATTCAGCTTGCCATCCGTCTTCTGATTCCGCAGGGGTCGGCGTTGCTCGATCTGGAAGAGGTGCGCGCGCTGATTGGGCCATTCGATCCGCAAGCGCTCAGCTACCGGTGGGAGCATCCCGACCTGGAGATGGACAGCCTTTGCCGCAGACTTCAGGCAATGGTCCGGGCCGAGGAGCGGGCGGGATCGTCTCGCCACGACATCTTCGCTAAAATCGCCCCGGACTTTCATCTGCCGGCGCGCGCGACGATCCCGTATATGACGGAGCCGTGGTACTGTTGAGCCGAACCCACCGGAGAGCAGGTTGCTCTTCTATGAGATGACCCGCCGAAGCTTCGAAGCCTCTTGCCGAGGTTGATTACTTGTAGGCCTCGCGATGATGCACGACCCGCGCTAGTTCCGAAGGCCTGAAACGCAACAATACCATTGCCCCGGACCTAGACCCGGCGGGGTTGGTTTCGGCGCTAGCTGGCGCGGCCTCTACATCGCCCCGGCGCCGCCCGCCGGGTTATCGGTCAGGAGCCCCGCACCGAAAGCGGCCGCGAGTGGGCTCGTCACGGAGCGACTCGCGCGGATTGGTGTGCCGTCATCTGCCAGACGCCCTTGTTCTCGACGTAAACCTCCAGTGTCCGCACGCGATAGCTCTCCCGGCCGGGTGTCTTCACATCGACAAATCCACTTAACACCGCCGTCTTCCCGTAGACGCGGATGGTCGTGTCCGAGTCCGTAAAGGACTCGTAGTGCGAAGGACCTTTCATCACGGCCGCGATATACTCCGCCTTGCTCTGATTCGTCTTCCCGTTCGAGTGCGAATAAATAAGGTCCGCGGCCAACAGCCTGTGGAGAGCCGGTTCGTCCTGCTTGATGACCGCTCGCCTCCACATAGCGGATGCTTCGCGAACCGGGTCCACTGGATCCGCGGCGAAGGCTCCCGCGGAAAGGAGCGATAGGAGGGCAAAGGCCTTGATCATTTTCGTTCCCTTACCTGTATGTCTTGTCGTCGATCCGGCTAAGATCCACGCCGTCGGCAAACACTCCCATCGTCACGATGGCGAACGTGAAGACGCTGTTGCCGGGTTCGATATGGCCCCCAAATGCTTTCTCGCCCGTCGTTAGCGTCATGTGAGGATGCAGTCTTCCGTCGATGACATAGCCGTTGATGCTGATGATGTCGGCGGGCGAGCCGGGATCCTTGATGAAAATGTTCTTCGACGGAAAATCCCGATTGCTTACCGAATGGATGTGATAGTTCCGTACGGAGCCGACTCCGGAAAGGATCACGGCATTCTTGATCTTCTGCTCCTTCACCATCTTCTCGAGCCCGGCCAGCAGGTCCGTCTGGTACTTGAAGCGCAGGACGACGACCCGTTCGAAGTTTCCGGAAATCGCGTAGGCGTCCGGAACGGAAGCGCTATTCGGTTTCGAATCGTCGTGCGGCGTTGTTGGCTTCACGAGCTCGGTGCGTGTTACATCGGCAATGGCGAAAGCGGCCGAAAGAGCGGACAGCAGGGAAATACGAGTGAGGATCTTCATAGTGTTCTTCTCCAAAAGTTGAATAGGGACTGATTGCGGTGGTGGGCGCGGTTCTCACCAGATCATCTTGAGCGCCAATTGAATGACTCTGCCGCTGCTCGCCCCCGTGATTCGCCCGAAACCGCCCGACGACACAAGCGTGTTCGGCGCGTTGAAATTCACCTGGTTAAACGCGTTGAACAATTCGCCGCGCAACTGCGCCCGCAGGCGCTCACGCACGGGAACGTCCTTCATGATCGTGAAATCCGTGTTGCACAAAGCAGGTCCGCTGATGATATTGCGGCCCGAATTGCCGTAGATGCCGCGCGGCAGAAGATTCGCCGGCACGAACGCGGCCGTGTTGAAGAACTGGGCCACGAAGTCCGCGCGGCTTGAATGATTCCGCTCGACATCGGCGTAAGTAACTCCGTTCACAAGCTGGGCGCGCTGTAGATTCTGCTGTCCGGTGCCGTCGAGCGCAACGTCGGCGCCCATCGTGATGTTCAGCGGCGCGCCGCTTTGGATCTGGTGGAACACGCCAAGGCTCCATCCGCCCAAAACGCGCTTTGCCAGGGCATGGTCAAAGCGGAAATCCGGACTCCACATCCAACTGATGGCGACGGCGTGCCGGCGGTCGAAGTTCCCTCGGCCGCTTTCCTGCTTCAGGTTGAACGGATTGCCTACGCCAGGCGTAAGACCGGGCTGCGGTGCGTTGACATTGTCCACACCTTTAGACCACACATAGGAACTCAGGAAAGACAGTCCCCGGCTGAAGCGCTTTTCGAGCCTGAACTGCGCGCTGTGATACCCGGCGCGATAGTCGTTCCCAAGAAACCGCGATTGTGTATTCAGCAGCCCGATGGTCTGTGGGTACAGCACGCGGTTGTTGATATTTGCCGCCGACGGCGCCTGCCCCGTAATCGGATCGTTCTTGAACACCGCTGGATTGTAGTGCCGGTGACCCTCGAGCTTTTGCGAAAGCTTACCGGCATAGCCCAACGAAAAGACGAAGTCGGAGCCCAGTTGGCGTTCGATCGTGAAGCTCATCGATTGCGTATAGGGAACCACCAGATCCTTGTCCGTCGTGACCAGATTGGCAGGGATTGGGAAAGCGCAGGTCACGCCTGGCAATCTATTCACAGGCGTGCAGCCGAAATTGCCCGTTAGGATTCCCTGTGGAGGAACCCGCAGGTTGAGGGACCTATAGGGATCGTCGATCTGTCCCTGACGGAGCACGTCGGTTCCCGCGAATGGCGCTTCCGACGTATGCACAACTGTCGCCGAGAGCTGATCGAAGAAGACACCGTATCCGCCGCGGACACTCGTCTTGCCGTTTCCAAAGACATCCCAGGCAAAGCCGACCCTCGGCCCGATGTTGTTCATGTCGTCGTAGCTGAGCTTACCGTTCGAGGGCAGACCAGGATCGCCAGGGAACAGAACGCCCGGAATTGAATCCGGGCGCACGGTGGAGCGGGCGCTAAAACTTGGCACGTCCGTATAGGTGTGGCGGCCGAACTTCTGGTCCCACGCAAGGTAGGGTTCCCAGCGCGCGCCAAACGTGAGCGTGAACCTGGTGACAATCTTGAACTCGTCCTGAAGGAAGAAGAAGTGCTTCCAGTTGACCGGATCGCTACCGGGCTGCCCGAACAGAACGTTTACTTGATCGAACCGGCCGATCAGGAAGTCCGCCATCGCGTTGCCTGTTCCTACGCCGGTAAAGGTCGCGGAGCGCGATTGGGTGAACCTGTTGTTCAGAGTCCAGTTCACTTTATGTCCTTCGTATCCCCACTTGAGCGTGTGGCGGCCTTTAATCCAGCTCATCGAATCGCGAAAATGCCAGTTCCGGTAATCCTGGCCGTTCGGGTTCACGGTAGCCAGATTGAAGCGCCCCTGCACGTTGACGGAAATTCCCTCGCCGTTGATACCAGCGGGGAGGTTGATGCCCATGCTCTGCGGTGCAAACAGCTCGCGAGGTTCGTCGAGCGAGGATACGTGCAGGTAGTCGAACGTCGCTTGATTCAATAGCGCCGGCGTAACAGTGTAGGTGCTCGACACCGAAAAATTGTTGTTTACCACCGTGCGGTCACCCGTCGTGAACGGCTGGATGTTTCCCGCCGTGAAAAGCTGCGCGTACGAGTCCCGGTGGAAATGACCGAAGAGCGAGTGTTTTACGCTCTGTAGAAAATCCACGCGGCCCATGAACGAATAATTTCCCGATGGATTCTGGCTGAACGAGACGAATGCGCCGGTAGGCGACCGGGGAACGAACTGATCGAGGATTCTCTGCGCCGCTTTGCTGATGCAGCCCGGAGCGACCGTGTTTCCCGCCACGCAGGGCGCGCCCGTTGGGCTGGTCAGCGGACGCCCGGTAAGCGGGTCGTTCACGTTCCGGATCGCGGCCTGACCGGAAAAATCCCCGCGCCGTTCCGCGTCGGTAGGAACCAAAGCCTGGGACGACCCCACTTCGGGCCTGTTCCAAAGTTTCTGATAGTATCCGAATCCAAACAATTTATCCTTTTTGATGGGACCGCCAACGGCCGCCCCGGCCTGATTCTGGCGGCTGGTGGGGCGCCTCGGCTGAAAAAAGCTGCGTGCGTTCAGTTTGTCGTTACGAAGAAACTCCCAGGCGCTGCCATGCAACTGATTGGTCCCCGCCTTCGATGTAATCGTGACCTGGCTTCCCGAATTGTTTCCGTACTCAGACGTGAAATTGTGCGTCTGAATGCGGATCTCCTGAACCGCGTCCGGCGGCGGGAAATTCAAACCGGTCGTCTGGCCGAAGTGGGTAAAGTTGGCCCCGTTAAAGGTAAAGTTATTGTTGACCGAGCGGCCCCCATTTACGCTCATGTTAGGACCCGCGCGCGTGTTATCCATCTCCTGCGGCGCGCTGACCTGGAGGATGCCGGGCAGAATGCGCGCCAGGCTCATGACGTTCCTGCCGTTGAGCGGGAGATCTTGAACACGGCGGTCGTCAACCAAACCGGACAGGGTCTGGCTTGATGTATTTACCATCGTCGCGGTGCTCGAAACTGTCACTTCGGACGAAATTGAGCCGACCTTGAGAGTGATGTCCAACCGGAGACTCTCTCCCAGTGTCAGGCGCACGCCGCCCTGAATCTGACGCTCGAAGCCGTCGGCTGAGGAGGTTATCTCCCAGGTGCCGGAGGGCATCGCTAGTACCTAGTTGCATAAGTCAGAGTACTTGGCTTTGGGGCCGGAAGGGAACACGACTGCCTTCTTCCATTCAAACGGCGCTGCCTTTTCGTTGTAGACTTCAACAAAGTCGTCGATCGCTTGCCGCACTTGCCGC
>SYKU01000068.1 GCA_005808865.1 Acidobacteriota bacterium | reverse complement strand
GTGACCGTTTCGCACCACTCGATTCCCGTCGTGTAGAAGAGTTTCGTGCGCGGCGAGTAGGCCGCGTGATTCCAGCTCCTGCCGCCGCCGATTGACGGGCAAATCGTGGTCGGCTTGCCGATGTCAGGCTCGTTGCGGCCCATCAACTCGCCCTTCGCGTTCACGCCCGTAATCCAATTGATATTCTTCGCCACCGGCCACGCCGAAACGAATTCCCCGTTCGTGCGATCCAGCACGAACGTATAGCCGCCCTTATTTACGTTAATGAGCAGCTTTCGCATCTTGCCGTTAACCGGCAGATCCACAAGCAGGCATTCATATGCGGAGTCCCAATCCCAAACGTCGTGAGGTATCTGCTGGTGGTGCCACTTGAGCGCTCCGGTGTCGGCATCGAGCGCAACCACGCTATCCGTATACAGGTTGGCCCCCTTCCGCGATTCGCCGTAAAAATCAGCCGCCGGGTTCCCGATGCCCCAGTACACCAGGTTGAGTCCGGCGTCGAAGGAGCCGGTCATCCAACTGGAGCCGCCCCCGTACTTCCAACTGTCGCCCAGCCACGTTTCGCTTCCCTTCTCGCCTTTGCCCGGAATGGTCCAGAAACGCCACGCCTGCCGGCCCGTCTTCATGTCGAAGGCGGTGATATAGCCGCGGTGCGCCGAGTCGCCGCCAGTGACGCCGACGATGACCTTGCCCTTTGCGATTAGCGGCGCGCCGGTGATGTTGCATCCGCATTGCTGCATATCCTCGACGTTGGTCTTCCACAATTCCCGGCCGGTCTTCTGATCGAGCGCCACCACGTGATTGTCGAGCGTGCCCATAAAGACCCGTCCCGAATCGACGGCCACGCCGCGGTTGACCGGACTATAAATGATGCCGATTTCGCGGGGGTTTTGATAAAAATAATGCCACAGCTCCTTCCCCGTTACGGCATCGATCGCGAACACACGATTCCACGAAGTGGCAAGGTACATCACGCCATCAATAACGATCGGCGTGGATTGCAATCCGCCATCCACCTTCCCCGTCTGAAAGGCCCACACGGGCGCGATCTGTTTGACGTTTGAACGGTCGATCTGGTCGAGCGCGCTATGCCGCCACGCGCTCGGGCCTCCGCCGTATTGTGGCCAGTTTTCGCGCGTGACGTCTTGGGCGAATGCGGTCAGAGCGAGCAGGAGAGGCAGAATCTTTCTCATTTCGAAAGAACCTCGATACAGGCGCGGCAGAATGCGGGAAGGTCGTCGGGTTTGCGCGAAGTTACCAGATTGCGGTCAACCACCACTTCGGCGTCGGAATATTCGGCGCCGGCGTTGATCACGTCGTCCTTGATGGCGAAGAAACAGGTGGCCTTACGGCCCTTCAGCATTCCCGCGGAGCAAAGCACCCAGGCGGCATGGCAGATCGAAGCGACCAGCTTCCCCTGTGCGTCGGTATCGCGCACAAGCTTCAGTGCGTTCTCGTGGCGGCGCATGTGGTCCGGCGCGTAGCCGCCCGGCACAACCACACCGTCGAAATCGGCCGCGGAAACTTCGTCGTACGACTTTTCGCACTTGACCGGGTACCCAAGTTTGCTCGTGTACGTCTCGCCCGCCTTCGCTCCGACCGTAACCACTTCCGCCCCGGCCTCGCGAAGACGGTAGAGCGGGTACCACACTTCCAACTCCTGGTAAATGTTGTCGACCAGAATCGCGACTTTCTTTCCTTTTAGATCCATAGCGGACCATAGTATCATTGGCTGCGGAGCGGGAGAAGACCATGACACGACGAAAGTTTCTGGCGGGTACGGCAGCCGGAGCGGGCGCGATCTCGCGGGCGTCGGCCGCGGGACCGCTCGACGAAGCCTGCGCGCTGATTGAAAGGGCAACATCGTCAGGCGAAGTGTCCGCCGCTGCCCTCTACGTGCGCAAGGCCGGAGTGACCCTTTCTCGCGGATTCGGAAAGGCCGGGCCCGACACCGTATTCCTCCTGGCCTCGATTACCAAGCCGATGACCGTGACCGCCGTGTTGGCGCTTTCCGATCGCGGAAGGGTTTCCGTGGAAGACCCGGTCCGCAAGTACCTTCCGGAATTCGCCGGCGGAGATCGTGACTCCGTTACCGTGCGCCACCTGCTTACTCACACTTCGGGTTTGCCCGACATGCTGGCGGACAACACTGACCTTCGAAAGCGGCACGCGCCGCTGAAAGATTTCGTCGCGGGCGCGTGTAAAACGCCGTTGCTGTTCAAGCCGGGTACTCAGGTCAAGTATCAGAGCATGGGGATTTTGCTTGCGGCTGAAATCGTCGAGCGCGTATCGAGCATGCCTCTGCGGGCGTTCCTGGAAAAGGAAGTCTTCACCCCGCTCGGCATGCCGCACACCTCGCTTGGCATCGGCCGGTATAAGATCGCCGATACCGCGCAGTGCCAGGTGCCTTCGGATGACGATTGGAACTGGAACAGCGAATACTGGCGCAATCTGGGTGCTCCCTGGGGCGGAGCGCATTCCAACGCGCCGGAGGTGGCGAAATTTCTCGACGCTTTTCTCCACCCCGGCGGGCGCGCCGTCAAACGTGAAACCGCGGCTTCCATGATCGTCAATCAGAGCCGGCTGAAAGATCCCTGGGGCTTCGGCTGGATGCTCAAGCCCGGCACGTTCGGAAAACGCTGCTCGGGGAGCACCTTCGGGCATTACGGCTCAACCGGAACGGTGGCATGGGCCGATCCAAAGTCCGGCACGGTTTGTGTACTCCTGACGACCAAGCCGGCCGACCAGTCGCGCGCGGGACTGCTCGGGCCGGTTTCCGATCTCGTGTCCGCCTGACGCTGTGCCCGCGCTATTTCAGCTTCACCAGGCGTGCGAGGCCCTCTTCGAGTTCTTTTCGCAGCGGAGCCGCCGACCGCTCCGGCAGGGCGGATATCGCCCTCTGCTGGGCCTCGACCGCCTTGTGGTGCTCGCCTCGCGTCGAGTAAGCCGACGCCAACACCTGTAGGGCGCGCGGATCGCTCACCTGCGATCCTTCAACCGCCCGCAGCGCGATCGCGAGCGCCGCGGCGGGATCTCGCAACTCCGGTACCGGACTCGACAACAACAGCCGTGCAAAGTGCAATCGTTCCCCGTGACTGGCGAGGATACTCTCGGCTCGCGGCCTCAGTAGGCGCAATGATTGCGTGACCAGAGCGCGCGCCTCCTCTGCCTGTCCCGACTCCATCAGCAGCGCAGCGAGGCGGACCTGCAAATCCGATAGATCCCGCTGAGCCTGAATGCTTTGCTGATCTGCCATCCATGACTGCTCGAGGATCTTCCGCGCCTGCCGGTAACTCTGCGTCGCCTCCCCTTTCTTTCCAGCGTCTCGTTGTGTATCGCCAAGAACCGTATAGCAGTTCGCGGCGGCGCGGCGAAGCTGCATCGTCGGGTCCGCCTGCAAAAGTCTTTGATAGGTGTCCGCTGCGCTGGAAATCCCGGCTTCTCCCAATGCAGCCTTGCCGCTCTTGACAAGCACGTAGCCCGCGCGCTCAGTACCATAAGCGCCTGTGGCTTGTGCCTCGAGGTTGTCAGGCTCTTCTTTTAGCCAACTTCGCGCAAAAAGCATGAACCGCTCGTAGGCTGCGGTCGCGAGCGGGAAATCGCCTGCCTGGAGACGGGCGTAGCCAATCTTATCGAGCGTGCTAAGTATGTTCCGCCGCCCGTGGTGCGCTGCGCTCTCCCGTGACGCTATCTTCTCAAAGGCGTCCAGGGCGTTCCCGTACTTGCCCGCCGCCTCGGCAAACTCACCCTCGCTATACAGCAGGTCCCCGAGTTTCACGTTCACTCGCGCGACGTCGGCTTTCAGCGGCGTGTTTAGCGGCTCATTCGACGAGACGGCTTCAGCGAGCTTGAGCGCTTTGCGGTAGCTCGTTTCCGCGCCTTTCGGGTCCAGAACGTAGACGCTTGCCTGGAAATCGCCGATACGGACGCAGGCCTCCGCGAGTTCTCTCATGAGCGCAGTGTCGCCCCCGGTACCCTCGGCAAGGCGGCCGAGCGCCGCGAGCGCCGGACCGATCGCCATGCGCTGCGTCTGCGCTACCGAGGCCAGGGCGCCTTCGTCGAAACGATACAGAAAATGGGCGATCTGCCTTACATCGGCGTATTGGCTCTCGGCGATTCGCGCGCGCCTGTCTGCATAGAGCATATAGGTGCCCTGCATTACCGTTACCATTAGAAGGCCGCCGAACAGAGCGGTCAGCACGGCGCTCATGGCTCGGTTGCGCACCAGGAAAGTTTTCACGGCGCGAAGATGCGAAACGGGAAACACTGAAACGGCGTCGCCCTTCTGGAACCGGCGAAGATCGGCGGCCAGTTGATCCGCTGAACCGTACCGGTTTGCCGGATTTTTGTCCATAGCCGCGCGGAGAATCGCGTCCATCTCCCCCTGAAGTTTCCGGCCCAGATCTTCCGACCGTTTTCCCTCCATGCGTAGATACGCCGGATTGGCCGCTGCACCCGCCACGCCCTGAATGGGGAGCACGGCGGCGGCGCTCGCCGGCAGAGGTTCCGTCTCACGGATTGCATTCGCGAGTTCCTCCTCCGAAGTGAGCTGTTTCTCGAATGGCGGATGGCTGGTGAGCAAGCCGTACAACATGGCGCCCAGCGAGTAAACGTCGGCCGCGGTGGTCAGGGTGCGGCCCTCCAGACCTTCTGGTGGCGTCGTCGGGGAAATAGGGAGCGCCGCCGCCCCAGTTCCCTCCATAAGCCTTCCAAGTGTAATTGCGGGCAGCTTCACGACCCCTTCGGGCGTCACGAAGACCGAGTCCATCTGGAAATCGCGCACTAGGATGAAGTGCTGGTGACAGTTTTGCACCGCCTCGCATATCTGGATGAACAGTTCCACGCGGGCGATGGTGGACAGTTTACGGTGAGCGCAGAATGCTTCGATGGACTCCTGAGCCTCGAAATATTGCAGGGCAACGTAGAGAAGGCCGTCATCGAGGAAGCCTGCGTCCAGCAATGGAACCAGAGCTCGCTCATTCACGCCCTCAGGCAGGACGGAGTTTTCCCGGAGGCGGGATGCGATACTGGCGGCGTCGGCGCAGTTAGGAAATATTTTGAGAAGTACCTTCGGGCGGTCCTCAAGGTCCGTTCGAAGCCCAAGTAGCAGGGGAGCCGGTGAGTCCGCTACCAGCGGGCGCACAGCGACGTACGGACCGAAGCGCCGGGAGGAAAGCGATTCAGCGAAGGCGATTTGGGCCGCGGTCTGGGCGGCGCGGCCGGCGTCGCGCTCCAGAGGTTCGACACTCATGCATTTTCACTGTCGCACAAAAAACGCCCGGGACGCACAGTCCCGCAGTGCAGCGATCCTGCCCGGTTCTGCCCGTTGCCGCCGCCAAATTCTCATTCGAAGATGAGCTTGGAGGACGGGGCGGGGAAATCCGCCGGCCAAGCCTTCCTCGGGCGTACAACTCCAGGCTGTCAGAATGCCCCGTGAAGAACGGCGGGTACACGTTCAGAACCGCGCGGGTGAAATGGATAACTTCCGGTTAGCCGGCAAACCTGGAGTTGACGGGACTTCGACGGCGCGCAAAGCTGGCGAGCGTGCACCACCGCAATTCTGACAACCCAACCTAAGAAGCGGCCCAGGCGTGGACGACCATACCGTCGGTTTCTTGCGTCAACGCCCGTCCGTCGAAATCACCGTGAATTTCCCACCGGGCGTAGCCGGTGTGCCGCAGCAACAAGGCCATTTCGTCCTTGTAAACCCAGCGCGTGTCGAACTCGCTGCGGTGCAGCAGTTCTGCGGTTCCGTCGGGCCCGATGCTTTCCACTTCATTGATCGAATGCTGGATCTGACGGACACGGTCGAAGCTCCGTGTGTCGAACACCCGTAGCGTCCGGCCGGTCCGCGGATCGGTCTTTTCGCCTTCGAGAACACGGCAGCCCTCCTGTCCGCCGATCCAGTGTAATCCCGGAAACGCTCCATCGAACACCAGGGCGCCTCCCGGCAACAACTGCTCCCGGCAGCACTCCAGGCAGCGAATCTGGCTCTCTTGCGTCACATTGTGGGTGAAGGCGTTAAATGGAATCATGACCAATGCATAGCGTCGAGGCAGTCGGAAATCGCTCATATCAGCCCGATAGAGTCGCGGCGACAGGCCGAGCCTTGCCGCCGGCGCCCTCATCTGCGCGAGCATCGGCTCAAATAGATCAAGCCCGTCGATATCCACGCCGGCTTGCAGACAAGGCAACATGACGCGTCCTGTCCCGCAGCCGACATCCAACACAGGGCCTCCGGCGCGCCTGGCCAAATCGACATAAAAGTCGAGTCCATAGTCGAAGCCGCCGAGAAGAATGCCGTAGAGCTCGCCGTCATCGAACGGCGTTGGGGCGGATGCTTCCGATAGCGCCATGGGTAACCTCTTTCCTTAGAATCGCTTCATATGTGGCCGTTCGGCAATGATAACTCGATTGTGCCTAAGCCTGATGCTCTTCGGCGCGTTGCCTTTTCGAACCGGCGGGCTTGTTGGTACAATCAATGAAGTCTTACGTAGCCACAATCTTCTATGCCCTTTAAGCCTTTCGACGCCGGCGCAACGGGGCCCGGGGCCGAAAAAAAGACCTTCCTATTGAAACCTCGGGGATTTTGCGCAGGTGTGGTGCGCGCAATCGATGTCGTCGAAATCGCGCTCCAGGCTTATGGTGCCCCCATCTACGTGCGCAAGGAAATCGTCCACAACAGGCACGTCGTGGATAGTCTGCGGAACGCCGGCGCCATCTTCGTCGACGAGTTGTCGCAAGTGCCCCAGGGCGCGCGAACCATCTTCAGCGCCCACGGCGTCTCTCCCCAGGTCCGGGCCGAAGCGGCGGAGCGCAATCTGCGAGTGATCGACGCGACTTGTCCGCTCGTAACCAAGGTCCATCTTGAGGCCGTCAAGTTCGCGCGGGAGGGTTTTACGATCGTCCTGATCGGCCACAAGGATCACGACGAGGTCGTGGGAACGCTCGGAGAAGCGCCCGGCCGCACCCATCTGGTCTCGGATGTCGCCGACGTCGATGCCCTGCATCTCCCGGACGCCGCGCGCCTCTGCTATTTGACGCAAACCACTTTGAGCCTCGATGAAACACGGGACATCGTGGCGCGGCTCCAGCAGAGGTTCCCGCTGATTCAGGGCCCTCCGGCTCAGGACATTTGCTATGCCACCGAGAACCGTCAGATGGCGGTGAAAGCCGTCGCTCCTTTTTGTCAGCTCCTTCTTGTAGTGGGGTCGCGGAACAGCTCCAATTCAAAGCGGCTGGTGGAGGTTTGCGACAACCATGGTGTCAGCTCTTTCCTTGTGGATGACGAGGCGGATATCGATCCGGCGTGGCTCGAAGGCGTGCACAACGTCGCGGTCACGGCCGGGGCCTCCGCGCCGGAGAATCTCGTGCAAGCCGTGGTTGAATCGTTGAGAAGCAGGGGATTCCTCGCTGTCGAAGAAGTCGAACTGATCGAGGAAGAGGTGCGATTCTCACTGCCTCCGGAACTCGTGCAAGTGGCCGGCGTGACGGCGATTTCCATGCGATGACGCCGGGTTTGCAAACTTGCGACAGCCTGATTTCCGCGGCCGGCGGGACCCTGGATCGCGCCGCGGCCCGTCTTCTCGAACTCCAGAGACCCAATGGCGAGTGGTGCGCGGAGTTAACTGCCGACACAACCCTCGAATCTGACTTCATTCTCCTTCAACTTTGGCTTTATCCGCCGGTCAATGGCCGCTGGAATCCCGAGAGCCGTACTCTGGTAGCGAAGGCCGCCAAGTCTATTCTTGACCGCCAGCTTGAGGACGGCGGATCCAATATCTACGTTGACGGCCCAACCGAGATCAGCGCTACCGTGAAGGCATATTTTGCCCTCAAACTGGCCGGTTACGACGAGAACGATGAGCGCATGACCAAGGCTCGTGAGTGCATTCTGGCGAGAGGCGGCATTCAGGCCGCCAACAGCTATGTGAAGGTTAATCTCAGCCTGTTCGGCCTGTATCCGCGCGACGCTTGCCCGTCGATTCCGCCGGAAGTTGTTCTCCTTCCGTTCAACTTTCTTTTCCAGATGTCCTCCTGGACGCGCGCGATCGTCGTCGCACTGTCCATCGTGCACGCGAGCAATCCGATGCGTCCCGTGCCGGAGGGCTTCAGCCTGGATGAACTCTTTCTTCCGGGAGTCGCACTGGGGCTCAAGCGGAGCCCCAAACTGTTCACTTGGCGCAATTTCTTTCTTGCCTTCGACCGCTTTCTTAAACTCTGGGAGAGGCGGGGATCCCGCACCATCCGCGCGAAAGCCATCCGCGAAGGGGAACGCTGGATGGTCGAGCGCACCAGGGACTCCGACGGACTCGGCGCGATTTACCCGCCCATGATGTACGCCATTATGGCTTTCGACGTCCTGGGCTATCCGCCGGACCATCCCGAACGTGTGGAGGCCCTCCGCCAGTTCAACCACCTGATGGTGGATGAAGGAGATCGTTTTCTTTTTCAGCCCTGCTTTTCTCCCGTCTGGGACACGGCGATGGCGGCCTACGCGATTGGGGAATCGCGCCCGGCGGCAACTGAACCCCTCCGGCGCAGTGCGGACTGGCTGCTGGCAAGGGAGATTCGCCGCAATGGCGATTGGTCCGTCAAGCGCCCCAACACCACGCCTTCGGGCTGGAGCTTCGAATACGCCAATGCGTTTTATCCGGACATCGACGACACCGCAATGGTGTTGCTGGCCTTGAGCCATGCCCGTGCTTCAGATCCTGAGGCTCAACGCGCCTGCCACCGGCGAGCGCTCGACTGGTTGCTCGCCATGCAATCGAAGTATGGCGGCTGGGCGGCGTTCGATGTCGATAATGATTGGCACATCCTTGCGGACGTTCCCTTCGCCGATCACAACGCCATGCTTGACCCAACCTGCGCCGATATCACCGGGCGCATTCTCGAAGCCCTGAAAGCCAACGGGATCGGGCGCGAGCATCCAGCGGTTCGCCGTGGCGCGGAATACTTGATTGGACATCAGGAAGCGGATGGTAGTTGGTACGGCCGTTGGGGCGTTGCTTATATCTACGGAACGTGTTTCGCACTGCGCGGCCTCGCGGCGGCCGGCGAAAGCGACCGCGAAGCGCATGTCCTTCGCGGCGGCGAATGGTTGCGCTCCATCCAGAATCCGGATGGCGGATGGGGCGAAAGCTGCGCAAGCTACGATAACGCCTGCTTCACGCCGGCCCCCAGTACGCCGTCCCAGACAGCCTGGGCGATCATGGGCCTGATTGCCGGCGGAGACACAACCAGCCTGAGCGTCCGGAACGGCATCAAATACTTGATCGAAACACAGCGGCGCGATGGCGATTGGGACGAACGCCTTGCGACCGGCACCGGCTTCCCGAGAGTGTTCTACCTGAACTATCACCTGTACCGGCTCTACTTTCCGGTAATGGCGCTGTCGGCGTTTTTGAAAGCCGGGAGTGCATCCTGATGGCGGGACCGACCTCCTGGCCGGTCAACAGCCTCTCGAGCGGTGGGGCAGGTCATCGCTCTCCTTCGCCTGCCGTCCGGGCGTGTATGCGGCGGAGCCCAGAGAACCGTGGCCGGCTCCACCCTGCAAAGCCACTCCATCATTGGCCGTGCGTCCAATTCTAGTTACCGGCGCGTCGGGCTTCATCGGTTGGCACGTCGCCCGTGCGCTGCAGGCGCGTGGACGCGTTGTAAGGGCGCTACTACGCCCCACGAGCAAGCTGCGGGACCTGGAAGTGGAAACGGCTATCGGGGACCTTCGCGATCCCGCGTCTCTTGCGAGGGCGGTCGCGGGTTGCGAAGCCGTGTATCACGTCGCCGCGGACTACAGATTGTGGGCAAAGAACCCATCTGAATTGTTCGCGTCCAATGTGGAAGGCACGAAGAATCTCCTGGAGGCCGCGCGGTCGGCAGGTGTGGACCGCGTGGTCTACACTAGTACCGTCGGCTGTATCTCCGTGCCGGAAGGCGGACTGGGAACAGAAGCCCTGCCGCCGTCATTGGACCAGATGGTTGGAGACTACAAGCGCTCCAAATTCCTCGCGGAACGGGCCGCGCTCGAAATCGCCCGCCAGGGATTTCCCGTGGTAATTGTCAACCCCACGGCCCCCGTCGGCGATCACGATGTAAAGCCCACGCCCACCGGAAAAATCGTGCTCGATTTTATTACAGGAAAGATGCCCGCCTTCATCGACACCGGGCTGAATTTGGTCGACGTCCGCGACGTCGCGAATGGGCACCTGCTGGCCTGTGAGCATGGGCGGCCGGGTGAGCGATATATCCTGGGAGCGGAGAATTTGACCCTGGAGCGGATCTTATCGCGCATGGCGGGCATTACAGGGAAGCCGGCGCCCAGGGTGAAGCTGCCGTTTGCCTTAGCGTGGTTGACGGGTGTCGCGACCACCGCCTGGGCGCGAGTGGCTGGAGGCGAGCCGCGCGCGCCTCTCGACGCGGTCCGCATGGCCAGGAAAAAGATGTTCGTTTCGCACGAGAAAGCAAGGCTCGAATTGGGCTTTGAAACCGGAGGAGTGGACGCGGCTCTTGTGCGCGCCATCGAATGGTTCCGGGCGAACGGGTACTGCTGAATGGGCGTGCTCCTGTTCGCCGGCGCGGATCGAATGGAGTTCGACGGATTGCTGCGCCGCTGCCGAAATGTAACGAGAATGAACTGGCCGGTCCACTGGGCGCGCGCCGCCTCGCTTGAGGGAAGAGAAATCTGGATGGCGGCGAACGGAGCGGGCCCCTTGAGAAGCGCGGCGATTGTGGAAGCCGCACTTCTCGAATCCGGCGGTCTTCCCTCCGCGCTCGATGCCATTGTGAGCATCGGCTTTTGCGGCGCGCTCGATCCCGGCCTTCGCGTGGGTGGCATCGTGGTTGCGAGCGCGATTGTCGGACCATCCGGCGAATTTGCCGCCGCGCAACCTGTTTCGAGCCTTGCCTTTACGTGTGGCCCGGTGGTCTCCATCGATCACGTTGCCCAGACAGCCGGCGAAAAAAAGGAGTTACGGGCCTCCGGCGCGATTGCCGTTGAAATGGAAGCTGCGGGAATGGCCCCAAAAGTGCGAGAATATGAAGTTCGTTTCTTTTGTATCCGGTCGGTTTCGGACCTCGCCGGAGAGGGGTTTTCCGTCGACTTCAATAGCGTAGTGCGGCCGGATGGCCGGTTCGACGTGGCGCGCATCCTGTTGGCGGCCGTGTCGAAGCCGTGGACACGTGTACCTGAATTGTTACGTTTGAGAAGCCGGTGCCGTAAGGCGTCCGAAACCTTGGGTGATTTCGTTGCCAGTTGCCGATTCTGATATCGCAGCCTCCGCGGGTATTCCGGGCGCTTCCGACATTATCCCGTCACAAATGATGGCGGCCGTCTACAAAGGAAATGGCGCACTGTCGGTGGAGCCGGTGCCGACACCCTCTATTGGCGCGGGGGAGATCCTGGTGCGCGTTGAAACGTGCGGAATCTGTCATACCGATCTCAAAAAGATCGAGTATGATCTGCTGCCGCCGCCGCGCATTTTCGGCCATGAGACCGCGGGCGTTGTCGCCGCGGCCGGCTCTGGTGTATCGAAGTTCAGGACCGGGGATCGCGTCGTTGTCTTCCATCACATCCCGTGCCTGAATTGTTTCTATTGCCGGAAGAAGAGTTTTGCCCAGTGCCCCGTCTACAAGAAAGTGGGCGTAACGGCAGGGTTCGAACCCGCGGGCGGCGGCTTCGCGCAGTATGTGCGCGTGATGGATTGGATCGTCGAGCGCGGCGTCGAGAAAATTCCGGACGGTGTCTCCTTCGATCGAGCCTCGTTCGTCGAACCGGTTAACACTTGTCTCAAGGCTGTCGTCCAGTGCGATCCCAAACCGGACGATACCGTGGTGATCATGGGCCAGGGACCGATCGGCCTGCTTTTCACCATGCTCATCAAACGTTGCGGCGCCCGCGTTGTGGCCACCGATACCATAGCCAGACGCCTCGAAATTTCGCGCCGTAGCGGGGCCTCGCACGCCTGGAATCCTCGTGAAGTCGATACCGCCGTGACGGTTCAGTCCTTGACTGAGGGCCGCGGAGCGGATATCGTCGTTCTCGCTGCATCGGCGTCGGGCTTGGTGGACGAAGCAATTCGCTCTTCCCGTCCAGGCGCGCGTTTGCTATTATTTGCACAGACGTCGGATCGGGAACGCATCGAAATCTCGGGCGCGAGCATCTGTATGGGTGAACGAACGCTTTTCGGCTGCTATAGCGCCTCAGTCGAACTCCAGAGTGAATCGGCCGGACTTGTATTCGGTGGAACCCTTCCCGTGGAGGAACTTATTTCTCATCATTTTCCGCTTAATAGAATTACGGCGGGTATCGATTTGGCATTGCATCCGAACGAAGAATCATTGAAAATAGTCGTTCAGCCCCAGAGGTGGGCATAGTGAAGAGCCAGATGATGGCGGCCGTACTTTACGGCAAAGAGCATTTGCAGGTGGAGCCGGTATCCGTTCCCGAGGTAGGTCCCGGGGACATTCTCGTCCGGGTCAAAGTGGCTCTGACGTGCGGCACGGACGTGAAGGTTTTTCGCCGCGGCTACCACGCGCGGATGATTGTTCCGCCGGCTGTGTTTGGGCACGAATTGGCTGGTGACGTGGTTGCGGCCGGCCGCGAGGTCACGGGCTTCTCCGTCGGACAGCGCGTCGTCTCCGCCAACTCGGCCCCGTGCGCAACCTGCTACTTCTGCCTCCGGGGCCTTCAGAACCTTTGCGAGGATCTGCTGTTCAACAACGGCGCATACGCCGAATTTATCCGCATTCCCGCGCGCATCGTCAGGAGCAATACCTACGAAATCCCGGCCCACGTATCTTACCAGGATGCGGCGCTGATCGAACCGTTGGCCTGTGTGTTGCGGGGCCTTGAAGAGACAGGCATTCAGCCCGGCGACAACGTCACCATCATCGGCCTTGGACCGATCGGTCTCATGTTCGTCCGGCTTGCGAAAGTATACGGCGCCCGCGTGATCGCCATCGGCCGCCGCAGGACCCAACTCGACCGGGCCGCTTCCATGGGCGCCGACGAGTTGATCTCCACCGCCGAACAGCCGAAGCCCGCCGTGGCCGTGCGAAACCTCACTCACGGACGCGGCGCCGACATCGCCATTGAAGCCGTCGGAAGGCCCGAAACCTGGCACTGGGCCGTTGACATGGTCCGCCGGGGCGGCACGGTGAATTTCTTCGGAGGCTGTCCGAATGAGAGCCGAGTGAGTCTCGACACCTCGCTTCTCCACTACTCGGAAATCACCTGTAAGGCGAGCTTCCACCACACTCCGCAGCACATCCGCAAGGCCCTTGACATCGTGAGCAAGGGCGATATCACCGCCCGTGACTTCGTGAACAATGAGGAGCCGCTCACAAACCTGCTCGAAGTCATGCGCCATCTCATGAGCCACAACGGCCACTTGAAGACGGCGATTATTCCTTAACGTGCTGCTCCAGCCGCGCGAATTTGTCCGATCGCCTGAAGCCATGGCGTATGTTTGGACCGAGGCCGCCGCACGCTCCTACACACGCGCGCTCGCCACATCGCACTACGAGAATTTCAACGTCGTCAGCTTCCTTCTGCCGAAGCGCCTTCATCAGGATTTTTACAACGTCTACTCCTACTGCCGTTGGGCGGACGACCTCGCGGACGAAATCGGGGACTCCGCCGAGAGTTCGCGTCTCCTCAAGTGGTGGAGCGGAGAACTCGATGCCATGTATGAAGGGGGCGCTGTTCGCCATCCTGTCTTCGTGGCGCTGCGCCCGACGGTCAGTCAGTACGGGATTCCAAGAGAGCCATTCGCCCATCTGATCGACGCCTTTGTGCAGGATCAGACCGTAACCCGCTACCAGACATGGGAAGACCTGTTCGGCTACTGCCGGAATTCAGCGAACCCCGTGGGCAGGCTGGTTCTCTATCTTTGCGGCTACTCCGACGAAGCCCGTCAGCGCCTTTCGGACGCAACCTGTACCGCGTTGCAACTGGCAAACTTCTGGCAGGACGTGACTGTCGACATCGGGAAGGACCGCATTTACCTCCCTCATGAGGTGCTCCTCAAGCACGGTTCTTCGTTCGATGACGTTATCGAGCGGCGTTTCACGCCGCAGTTTCGCGCCGCCATGCGCGAAGCCGTCGATCGCGCCCGCGGTCTCTTCATGGAAGGTCTGCCGCTCGCCGGAATGGTGGATGCGCGGCTCTCGGTGGATTTGGAATTGTTCAGCCGTGGCGGCCTCCACTTGCTTCGCAAGATCGAACGGATGGACTACAACGTGCTCGCCGCCCGTCCTAAGATCTCGAAGGCCGAACGCGTGGGCCTGCTGATTGGAACCCTGCTCCGATTTGCACTGAAACGGGCCGCGTGATGACGACCGCCGAATCGTATGCACACTGCAGAGCCGTAGCGAGAAGGCGAGCGAAGAACTTCTTCTACTCGTTCCTTCTCCTTTCTCCACCCCAGCGCGACGCCATGTGCGCCATCTACGCCTTCATGCGATATTGCGACGACCTGAGCGACGAACCGGGCGCGGAGCGTGAGGCCATCGACCGGTGGCGTGCCGCGCTAGACGATGCCCTCGCCGGGCGTTACGGCCCCAACGCCTGCTGGCCCGCGTTTCACGACGCCGTGACGCGTTACCGCATTCCCCCGCGGCACTTTCACGAGATGATCGACGGCGTCACCAGCGATCTCGATCCCAGGCAGCCTGAAACGTTCGACGGGCTTTACCGCTACTGCTACCACGTGGCCTCGGTGGTTGGCCTGACCATTATCTACATCTTCGGCTTCGATTCCCCTGAGGCGCCGCGTCTTGCAGAGAAGTGCGGTGTCGCCTTCCAACTCACCAACATTCTTCGCGACATCCGCGAAGACGCCGAACGGGGGCGCATCT
This sequence comes from Acidobacteriota bacterium, assembly GCA_005808865.1. GTDB lineage: Bacteria > Acidobacteriota > Terriglobia > Bryobacterales > Bryobacteraceae > SYKU01. The sequence goes on along the minus strand of SYKU01000068.1, from coordinate 4,885 downwards.
ATCTTCCCGCGGAGGATCTGGATCGTTTCGGTGTCCGCAGCCATGACCTGAGGGCCGAATCGCCCACTCCGGCGTTTCTCGATCTGATGCGCTTCGAGGCGGCGCGGGCGCGCAGGTATTACGACGAATCCCTGCCGTTGCTCGGTCTGGTCCATCGGCGCAGCCGGCGGTCGCTATGGGCGTTGATCGAAATCTACTCGAAGCTTCTGGCGAAGATCGAACATTCCGGATACGACGTGCTTTCGCGCCGCATCAGCCTCCCGGCGGCCGGGAAGGCGTGGATCGTGGTGCGTGCGTTGGCGCGGTAACGTAGGCAAAGCAGGCAGAACGCCGAGGTCTAAAAGCGGTACTTGGTGCGGCCGTCGGTACTTGCAGCACCGCGACAGACGGCGGAGACTAGCCGACCATCCGTTCCCTACGCGGCATTGACAGGTCAAGTGGCGATGGACCCGTTTCTGACGGCGTGTGGCGTTCGCACGTCGACGACATGCTCGATGTCAATCTGATCTGAAGGGCCCGGTGCGTTGTTCTCAGCTGGCTGCTCGGGAGTGGGTGCCGTGCGCCGCCGGGGCCATCGTACATGTTGCCAGTATCGGGAGCTTTGCCGCAGAGGAAAATGCGTCGATCTACTGTGCGAGCAAGGCGGCACTGTCCTCGCTGGCGCAGAGAATGGCCCTGGAACTGGCTGCGTACCGGATCCGCGTGAACGCGGTGGCCCCAGGTGACATTCTGACCGCGGCGAGCCAGAATAACGTACCAGGTCGCTATAGCCGCCTCACTCCGCTAGGACGGCAAGGGCGGCGGGAGGAGATCGGCGAGACTGTGGCGTTTCTGCTGAGCGATCGTGCGTCGTTCATCACCGGGCAGACTCTGGTGGCCGACGGCGGGTTTTTGAGTTACTGAACCGAGGAGCAATTATGCGATTTATCGATTCCGACAACGAGTTTCCGATCAGTTCCGCGGTGTTGCATAGCGGGAAGGTGTTTGAGGCAGTTGTCACGGGCATTCCAGACGGCAGCCATCACCCGGTTGCGGGCGGGGCGGCGGCCGAGATGCGGGAGGCGCTCCGCCAGTTGGACGTTCTTCTCGCTGAGGCCGGCGTGGATCGGAAAGCGGTGTGCACCGCGAGGCTCTACCTGCAGGATGTGCTGGCCGATATCGGGGCCGTCAACGAGGTGTGGAAAGTGTACTTTGGCAACCATCCGGTTTGCCGGCGTGCGTACGGTGTACAGCTGCAGGCGGGAATGCTGGTGGAAGCCGCGTTTACGGCAGAGGTTGGCTAGCCGTTGTTTCTGCCGGTGCGGTAGGGCTCCATTGAGCCAAGGCAGTTTCGAGCGAGGAGAGCAATAATGGCTTGCTGAGGAAGTCGTTCATCCCGGCGTCGATGCAGTGCTGCCGGTCTTCTGCCATTGCGCTTGCGGTGAGGGCGATCACGGGCAGAGTCTTGTACGCGCCGCCCCAGGACCGCAGTTCCCTGGTCGTTTGATAGCCGTCCAATTCCGGCATCTGACAGTCCATCAGCACGAGGTCGATCTCCCTGTCGCGTAGAGAGTCTAATGCCTCGCGGCCATGTTTGGCCAGAATGACTTCACATCCAAGACGGATCAACATCTTCCGGAAGATCAGTTGATTCACTTGATTGTCTTCGGCCAAGAGCACGGTTAGCCCGCGGGTTGCGTTCCCCTTCGGACTCACCGGCGGAAAGATGGCTGAAGGCGGGGTTTCCGGCGCCGATGTCGCTTCACAAGGCAGAGTTACGCTAAATACCGAACCTTTCCCCAACTGGCTTTCCACGTGAATCTCGCCGCCCATCGCATCCACGAACCGGCGCGCGATTGAAAGCCCCAATCCGCTTCCGCCGAACTGGCGTGTCGTCGAAGAATCCGCCTGGACAAATGGCTGAAACAGAGACGGAATCTTCTCGGTCTCGATCCCGAGTCCCGTGTCACGTACCTGAAAGGTGACAGTCTGTGACTCCGCGTTACTGGTGAAATTCAGCCATACCTCGCCGAGAGCCGTGAATTTGACGGCATTTCCGACGAGGTTCAAGAGTATCTGCCGCAGCCGTTGCGGATCGCTCAGGATGAACTCGGGGAAGCTCGGATCGAGCTTAAGGCAAAGGTTGACGCCCTTCGATTCCGCCTTGGGCCGGAACAGCGCGATCAGGGTTTCCCCGAGTTCGCGGGTATTCACGGGCGACCGTTCAAGGGTAAGTTTGCCGGCTTCCACCCTTGCCAGGCTGAGAATGTCGTCGACGATGGAAACCAGATTTTCGCCCGATTCCCGGATGACGGAAACCAGCTGCTTTTGGTCCAGGTCCAGCGGTGAGTCATCGAGAATCTGCACGGCTCCCAATACACCGTTCATCGGAGTGCGAATCTCATGGCTCATTGTTGCCAGGAACTCAGTTTTTGCGCGGTTCGCAGCTTCGGCGGCGTGTTTGGCAGTTTCGAGGGTAGCGGTCCTCTCTTCCACTTTTTGCTCAAGCCACCGGGTTCGCTCGATCAACTGCCGGTGCCGGTTCCACAGCAAGAACCCTAATCCTGCCAGGACCATGAGCACCGCAAGGGCCCGCACTCCGGCGCGCTGATGAAACGCCGGCTCAACGGTCAGCTGCACCCGCAACTCTGGGCCGTTCCACGTCCCGGGCTGGCTCGAGGTTTGTACCAGAAACGTGTAGTCTCCCGGTGGCAGCTTCGTGTATTGTGCGGTGCGCTGTTCGTTGCAGGTGCCCCATCCGGCATCATATCCCTCCAAACGAACCCGGCAGAACTCTCCGCCCAACGGGTCCAATCGGATGGTCTGGAAAAGAAACTCCAGGGATTGCTGTCCTGGTGCGATTCTCGGTGTTTGGTTCAGGTCTACCGGCTTTCCATCGCTGTTGAGTCTCAAGAGCACGGCTGCTGGCGGGCGCGGGACGCGCTCAAAGTCGGCCGGTTGCAGCGAGACCAGTCCCAGCAGGCCCGGGAACCAGATCCTACCGCTGAGATCGGTCGCCCCGGTCGCGGACGTAACCAGCCCGAAATTGGTCGTCGGCAAGGCTTGCGCTTCACCGAATCGCTCAAAAAATGGCTGATTTTCTGGATTGATGTCGCGTCCCGCAGCAACCTCGATGGCTTTTCGGCGCCAAAATCGCAGCAGTCCCTGGCGCGTAGCGCACCAGATTTTGCCGAAACGATCCTCGCTGATGTGAAAAATCTGGTTACCGAAGAGCAACGGTTTCGCCGTGAGATATCGGGATTCTCTGGTTGAGTAGATTTCAAGCCCGTCCGTGGTTCCAATCCACAGCAAACCGTCCCTGTCCGAGCTTAGGCTGTACCAACCACGAGCCCGCTCCGCTTGGGCGTTTACTGCGGCGTAATACGCGCCGTCCTCCATGTAGTGCAACCCTGCGTACTGTGCGAGAGCCCAGATCCGTCCGCTGGGATCCTTCGTCCATTGCCGAATTCGCTGCGGGCCCGGAACCTGTTCAGCGCTGTAGTGTTCCTGGCCCGGTCCGCCAAGGATTCGGGTTAATCGGAAATTGCCAAAGGCATTGGCGAGTAACAAGGCGTTGCCGTTTTCCCACGTGATTGCGGTCAGTCCCCTATATAGAACGGGCCCGGTCACCTGTATGGGCCGCGGGCCGAAGCGGTCGGCACGCAGCAGGCCGGCCGACCCGGCGGCGATCACTCCTCCATCCGGGTGGCTCACGAGTGCCTGGGCCTGGTTGTATCCGGGATAGCGGACGTTTTCCACCATTCTCCCGTCTGCGATCCGCACAAGCCCGAGTTCCTTGAGGCTGCCCCATACCGCGCCATCCCGGTCCACCGCCACACCGGTCAGATGGCTTTCCGGCAGTCCCTCTCGACGTGTGAAGCTCTGGAAGATCGCCGGACTTAGCCGGTACAGGTTTCCCCACCGGCCGCCAACCCAGATATTTCCTTGGGGGTCCTCCGCAATCGCCAAGAGCAGTTCTTCCTGTTCCGCCCCGACGGGAATCGACTCAACTCGGTCCCGGCAAATCCGGCCGATGCTCTGGGCAAGTCCCACCCACAGGCATCCGGACCGGTCTTCGTGGAGGGAGAGAACCGTTTTCGACGCCAATTCCGCTTTGCCTCCCCAGGCGCGGAACTTGCCGTCCTTCCACTCAAATACCCCACATGAACTCGCAATCCAAACCGAACCGCTTCGCCCGGCGAGCATTCGCAGTGGCGTTCCACCTGTGGTGCGATCCCATTTGGCCAGCCGGTTCCACTGCGCTGCCTGTCCGGAGCCAGGAGATGATCCTTCGTAGAAGTATCCGTTGCTCATTAACGCCCATAGCCGTCCGTCCGGGCCACGGGTTGTTAGATTCAGCCCGAGCCCGCCGGGAACGTTCATGACATCGGTCTCAGCAAGAGGCGGTGGTAACGGAGCAGACAGGTTCGGATTTCCGGCCGGCAGTGAGGCCGGTTTGATGATCTCAATTCGCCGTCGGCGGAAAATCTCTACCCGTTTTCCGTCGGGAAGCACTCGCAAAGCCAATATGGCTTGTGAGTCGCGCTCCGGTTTTGGCGCCTCGATCCCGGTCAGGCGGAAGTTGGCGAACCCGCCGAACCGGTCCGGTTCCAACCGAAACACGCACCCGCTCGACGAGCCGGCCCAAATACTCCTGTCCGGCCCCAATGACAGGGCGGTCAGAGTACTTCCGCTGCAACTTCCCGTGCCCATCGGCCGGAACTGGTCTCCAAGCGGCAGCACCTGGGCCCTTTGTCCGTCGAAACGGACTAGTACCTAGTTGCATAAGTCAGAGTACTTGGCTTTGGGGCCGGAAGGGAACACGACTGCCTTCTTCCATTCAAACGGCGCTGCCTTTTCGTTGTAGACTTCAACAAAGTCGTCGATCGCTTGCCGCACTTGCCGC
>SYKU01000067.1 GCA_005808865.1 Acidobacteriota bacterium | reverse complement strand
GGGTGGCCTCCATGCGGTTGGCTTGCGAAGCTCGCGACTCCGCAAAGTTTCAGTTTCACCCCATGATAACGGGGTCCCCAAATGGTTGGCTCTCAATTCACTTTGCCGAGACGCCTCCTACAGCGCATAGCTCAGGTTGTATTAAGGCCCGTTGTGCAAGGTCTTGTATACAGTACTTCCACAGCCGACTTCATTTCGGAACTGACGCTCAACCACGTTGGGCTTGATCGTTTCCGCGACCTCCTCTTCAAGATACTCGTTGACCACGCGGGAATCGATTTAGCCCACTTCAAGAGAAAGGGCGCGCCGGAGCCCTTGTGGACTGAAATCACTCGTCTTCAGCAACTCCGCAACCGCGTAATACATCGCGCGGAGGTTGTAGAACCTGAACGGGCGGGGTTATCCGTTTCGGTTGCAGAAGCAGTCCTGGGTGAGATTTTCCCGGCCGTAATCACGCACCTGGGACTCCACTTGCACGAGGGAGTGCGGATATGCAACGGCCCGCTTTGTCAATTCGAAGGCATACTAAGCGCTGAGCTAATCGCGCGGCTGCAGGGCCGCAGTGTATCAGCGCCTGACCAGGACATGCACCGGACACCCCAAGAAACGGCTGACGGGTGATGCCCAGCCGCCTATGCCTAGTATCGGCAGTTGCCGTATGCGGTCCCCGGGGCCACCCGGATCTTCGCGAATCTCGTTTCACTTGGGGCGAAAGATGCTTCCTGGCGAAAGTAGTAAAGTATCAGGTATGAAAACAGGGCTCCTTTGCCTCTTTGCGCTCTCGGCAGGCGCGCAGGCCGCAGTGGGCGTGCGCGTTATTCTTGGCCTCACCGACAAGACCCCCACCAAATGGGATGGCACCGTCTCGGCGAAGGGCGCTCGCATTACTGGAATTGAGCCTTGGCGCTTCGAAGGCGAGGACGCCCTTGCCGGCGGCGGCAATTCGTGGAACCTGTCGACGCACCCGATCCGGCTCTTCGGTGGCGCGAATCAACAGGGCACGCCGCCCGTGGTTGCGAACGGTGTTGTCGTCTGGGTCGATGGCGATGACAGCGGATCGCTCGATGTCACGACCGTGAATGGGAACTTCTCCATCCGCCTGGCCGACATTCCATTCGGGAAGACCGTGCAGGCTCTCGGCGGCCGCGCCGCAGCCGACCGCATTCCAATGGCATCGCGTATCGGCGCGTCCCCGCAAGAGCAGGACTATCCCGCGGCCGCCGGCGGCAAGGGCGGCAGCGTTTGGCTCGCGTATCTGGAATTCAGGCACAACCCGGATCACAACAAGTTGCGCTGGAGCTTTCGTGAGCGGCCTGCGAATTTCGATAACCTTCAAGCCCCCACGGGTGGCGACCAGATTCTGGCGCGCAAGTATTCGAACGGCGCCTGGGGCGATCCCATTGAAATCTCACCCGCCGGCGGCGACGTCTACCGCCCGGCCATCTCCGTCGACGGTTCGGGCCAGGTTTGGGTCTTCTGGTCTTCCAACGAAAAAGGCAATTTCGATCTTTGGGCGCGCCCGATTGTCGAAGACAAGCCCGGCCGCGCCGTGCGCCTCTCCGACGCGAAAGGATCCGACATCGATCCCGCAGCAACGACCGATTCCTCCGGAAAAGTCTGGGTCGCTTGGCAGGCGTGGCGCGACGGACGCGCCTCCATCATGGCCGCGGAGCAGAAAGGCAGCGGCTTCTCGAAGGCCGCCCTGGTTTCGAGTTCCAAGGGCAACGAATGGGACCCCGCGATCGCCGCGGATTCCTCAGGCCGTGTTTCCGTTGTGTGGGATTCCTATCGCGCGGGCAACTACGACATCGTTGCGCGTACGGCCGTCTCGGGAAAGTGGGGCGCCGAGACACTTGTTGCCGCCACCGCGAAATACGAAGCCTATCCCTCGGCCGCGTACGATAAGTCCGGACGTTTGTGGGTGGCGTACGAGGAAGGAGGCGAGCGCTGGGGCAAGGATTTCGGCGCCTACGACACCAACGGCCTGGCGCTCTACCAGGGCCGGACTATCAGGCTAAAGGGCTTTGAATCGGACGGCCGCGCCGTCGAGACCGCTGCGGACGTGGCCGCCGCAATGCCTGGCACGCCGAGTCCAAACGCCGCGTCCACCGCGCGCCAGAGCGATGCCGGCGCTTTCACCACGCCCAATCCAGGCAACGCGAAGTCCCGCGTGCCCAGCAGGCCGGCTGCGAATGTCCCCTCTCCAAAGAACACCATGCCGCGTCTCACTGTCGATGCCTCCGGCCGTATCTGGCTGGCATTTCGTAGCGCGCATCCCATTTGGTGGAGTCCGCTCGGCACCGTGTGGACCGAGCATCTGGCTTCGTTCGACGGAAAAGCCTGGACCGGACCGGTTTTTCTCGCACACTCCGACAACTTGCTCGACAATCGTCCCGCCCTGGTTTCGGCTCGCGCGGGCGAGTTGATGGTCGTCGGATCGGCCGACGGCCGCCGCGAATTCCACCGTCTCGGACGTCTGCCGCCCGGCCGCCCCGCCGCGATCGCTGCGCTGACCGAAGATCCGTACAACAACGACCTTTGGACTAACGTGATCTCCCTGCCGCCCGGGGCCGGAACAGTTGCCGTCAAGGAAACGCCCAAGCCGCCTGCCGCCTCGGCGGACGCCATGGACACCGTCGAGAACTCCGCCGTCACCCGCATGCGCGCCTACCGCACGCCTGACAAGCTGCGGCTTCTGCGCGGCGAATTTCACCGCCACAGCGAAATCTCCGCGGATGGCGGCAACGACGGCACGATCATCGACCAATGGCGCTACATGCTCGACGCGGGTGCGATGGACTGGGTCGGCTGCTGCGATCACGACAACGGTGGCGGCCGCGAATACTCGTGGTGGATTTCGCAAAAACTGACCGAGATCTTCTACACTCCCGGCAAGTTCGTCCCGATGTTCAGCTACGAGCGCAGCGTGCCATATCCCGAAGGCCATCGCAACGTGATCTTCGCCCAGCGCGGCATCCGTTCTCTGCCGCGGTTGCCCATCAGTTCCGCGGACACACCAGGCCGCGCGCCGGACACGCAGATGCTCTACGACTACCTGAAGAAATTCAACGGTATCGTCGCCTCTCACACCAGCGGAACGAACATGGGTACGGATTGGCGCGACAACGACCCGCTCACCGAGCCCGTTGTGGAAATCTACCAGGGCGACCGGCAGAACTACGAGATGCCCGGTGCGCCGCGCACCAACGTCGAGGGCGACTCCATCGGCGGATGGCGGCCCAAGGGGGCTTCGTCAGTCTTGCTCTCGACATGGGCTACAAGCTCGCCTTCCAGGCGAGTTCGGACCACGTCTCAACACACATGAGCTACTGCAACGTTCTTGCCAGGGACTACACTCGCGAGAGCCTGCTGGAGGCTTTTCAGAAGCGCCACGTCTACGGCTCGACGGATAACATTCTCGCGGACTTCCGCAGCGGGCCGCACATGATGGGCGACTCTTTCTCCACGCAGTCGCTGCCGGAACTCAAGCTCAGGTTGACGGGCACGGGGCCGTTCGCAAAAGTGCAGGTGATCAAAAACGGCAAGTACGTCTACACGCAGGAGCCGAAGAAAGCCGAGGTCGACTTCACCTGGAAAGATACCTCGCCCGAGTCCGGCAAGTCCAGTTACTACTACGTTCGCGGCGAGCAGGAGAACGGCGAAATCGTGTGGGTGTCACCCATGTGGATCACCTACACCGGCAAGTGATCCCATTTAGCCCCGCACGGCGGCGGTTTCTCGCTGCCGCCGCGCTTGTTTCCACCCGTTTGCCCGCCCACGACGGGCAGGAAGACGTAACGTTCACGGCGGGAGTCAAGGTCGTCACGGTGTTCGCCACTGTGATGAACCGGAGCGGCCGGATCGTCCGCGACCTCGGCAGGGACGACTTTCTGATTTCCGAAAACGGACGTCCACAGGAGATTCGCTATTTTTCGCGTGAATCGGAAGTTCCCCTCACGCTCGGACTGCTGGTGGACACGAGCATGAGCCAGCAGCGCGTCCTTAACGCCGAGCGGGGCGCGTGCTATCGGTTTCTCGATCGAGTCCTGCGCGAGACCATGGACAAGGTATTCATCTTGCAGTTTGACCGGATCGTCCAGATCAGGCAGGGTCTGACGGCTTCGCGGCAAGCGCTCGACGAGGCGCTCGCGTACGTGGACACTCCGACGCGGCGCGAATTGAGAGCCGAAGGAAGCGGTACGGTTCTTTACGACGCGGTCGAGACGGCATCAAAGGACATTCTCAAGAAGCAGAGCGGGCGCAAAGCGTTGATTGTACTCTCGGATGGAGTCGACTACGGCAGCGACGTCACCCTCCAGGCCGCGGTCGAAGCCGCCCAGCGCGCCGAGACCTTGGTGTATTCCATTCTGTTTACGGACAGCGTCGATTCATACGGCAGGAAAGTCTTGCAGCGGCTGTCGAAGGAGACCGGCGGCGGATTTTTCGAAGTGTCGAAGAAGTTCGGGATCGAACGCGTTTTCGATGTGATTCAGGAGGAGCTGCGAGGGCAGTACAGCCTCGGCTACGTTTCGGACGAGCCTGTCCGCGTTTCGGAATTCCGCAGGATTCAATTGACGGCGAAGCAGAAGGGTCTGGTGGTCCAGGGCCGGGAGAGATATTGGGCGCAGCGTTGAACACGACTCGCTGACGCGGTTGTGAGTACCCTCGGGACTGCCGCCGCGATTGATGAGTTCTGAACCCGCCTTCCGGGAGGGCGCGGTGGATTGGTGCGGCCGGGGCTGCCAGTGGTCTTCCCGCGGGTACTTCAACGCCGCTCAGCACTGGGACTGACAGATCATGCTCAGACCGCCCCTCAGCTCCGGCCCGACACTGGCCTTATTTCGAATGCACCGGTGGTAATATGGGTTCGACAATCGTGAAGAGAAAATGGCCCGTTGAGTTGACCGTTGAGGCAGGCTTCGCCATGGCTCTCATCGTGGCAGGGGCGATCGGCGTCCTCCTCTACCGGAGCACGGCCGGACTTATCGACAACAGCTTGTCGCTGGTTCGCACGCACGAGGTGCTTCAAGGGATCGAAAGCGCCATGGCGGCGGTAACCGAAGCGGAAACGGCAAGCCGCGGGTATCTGCTCAGCGGCGACGACGCTTACCTCACCGGCTACTCCAACGCGATTTCTGATGTGCCTGCACTCATCCGCGGCGTACGCGAGGCGACGGTTGAAGACGAGCGCCGGTCCCGCCTCGCCGCCCAACTTGAGATCGACGTTGCGGCCAAACTCCGTTTCTACTCGGAGATCATCGAAGCCCGCAGGGCTTCCGGAAAGCAAGCATCACCGAGCTTCTTTTCCGAAGGCGAGAGCAAGCGGCTGACGGACAAGGTACGAAGTGTCGTGGACGAAATGCGCGTCGAGGAAAGGCGCCTCTTGAACGGGCGGGTTGAAGCGTGGAAGGAAAGCCGGCGGAACGCGATTCTGGGCTTCACAGTCCTGACGCTGGCATCGATCTGCGTTTTCTTCCTGGTCTACTTCCTTTTTCACCGCGACTTGAGACGCCGGCGCGTGACCGAGCTTGCTCTTGCGGAATCGAAGAACTGGCTCGAACTTGTGCTCGAATCCGACACGGCGGTCTCGATTATCGCCACCGGCGCCTCCGGGCTCGTCACGGTGTTCAATACTGGCGCCGTGAAGATGCTTGGCTACACGCCGTCCGATGTCATCGGCAGGACGACGCTCGCGACATTTCATCTCGATTCCGAAATCGAAGCGTGGGGCCGGGAAGGGCCGGGCGCGCCGGATCCGGCGGTTCACGGATTCGGTGTTATCGAGAAGCGCCTGCGCGAGTGCGGACGCGATGAACGGGAGTGGACTTACGTTCGGAAGGACGGATCTCATCTCACGGTCAACCTGGCCATTACTCCGATTCGAGATGGAGAGGGGCAGGTAGTTGGCTTCCTGGCGATCGCGCGGGACGTCACCGAATCCCGCCGCCTGGCGCGGGAACTCAGCCTCAAGAACGAGGAACTCGAAGTAAAGAACCGCCAGGTACTCGAAGCGAGCCGGCTGAAAAGTGAGTTTCTCGCAAACATGTCGCATGAACTGCGAACGCCCCTCAACGGGATCATCGGGTTTTCCGAACTGATACAGGATGGACAGGCCGGCCCCGTAACGGAATCGCAGCAAGAGTTTCTCGGCGACATCCTCACGAGTTCGCGGCATCTGCTGCATCTGATTAATGAAGTCCTCGACCTCGCCAAGGTTGAGGCCGGCAAGACGGAATTTCGGCCGGAGCCGATTATTGCCACGGATCTCATCGGAGAGGTCCGCGATGTCCTAAGACCTCTGGCTTCGGAAAAGGGGATCGTGATCGAAGTCGAGGTCGACCCGGACGTTGACAACCTTGTCCTAGATCCCTCGAAGCTGAAACAGGTTCTTTACAACTATCTGTCAAATGCGCTCAAGTTCACCCCACACGGCGGCTCGGTCTGGGTCCGGGTGTTGCCTGAGAACTCCGTTTCGGTCCGGCTTGAGGTGAAAGATACGGGAATCGGAATTCCCGCCAGGCATATCGGCCGTCTCTTCGAAGAATTTCAGCAGATTGATCCGGTGCCCGGGCAGCACCAGGGGACGGGCCTCGGCCTCGCTCTCACCAAACGCCTGGTCGAGGCGCAGGGAGGTCAGGTTGGCGTTTCGAGCGAGCACGGCGTGGGTAGCGTATTCCACGCGGTTCTGCTTCGTGTGGCTCGCGGGGACGTGGCCGATCCGGGCAAACTTGAGGGGCGCGTGCGGAAGGCGATCGTGGACATCCCGCCGCAGCGAAAGCCCGCCCTGCTCGTCATCGAAGACAACTCGGCCGATCGCTCGTTCCTTGTGACGACGCTCAGTGGCGCGGGGTATTCGGTGGAAACCGCGGCGAGCGTCGAAGAAGCGATCGTCAAATGCGGGCGGACACTTTACGACGCCATCACTCTCGGTCTTTTGCTATCGGATACGAACGGGTGGGAAGTGTTGCGCGCGATCCGCAAGAGCGGGCCGAACCAGGCGACGCCTGTTATTGTCGTCACCGTGGTTGCCGAAAAAGCAATCAACGTGGGCTTTCAGGTGCAGGACGTTTTGACGAAGCCCGTGCAGGCCTCCGATCTGCTCGCCTCGCTTTCGAGCGCCGGCGTGGGCGCCAGTGCGGGCCGTACGATTCTCGTGGTCGACGACGATCCCGCGGCGCTGAAGCTGATGGAGATCACGCTCGCCCGCCTCGAATACCGCGCCCTGTGTTGTGCGAGCGCTGAGGAGGGTTTGGCTGCGGCGGCAGCGTCCAAACCCGCGGCGATCATTCTGGACCTCTTGATGCCGGGCATGAACGGCATCGAATTCCTACGCCGCTTCCGGCAGACCGAAGGCGGACGGAATACACCGGTGATCATCTGGACGAACAAGGATCTCAGCTCGCGCGAAAAATCCGAGATCGACGATCTTGCGGAGGGGCTGGCTTTCAAGAAGCACGGAGGCACTACCGACGTTCTTGAGGAGCTTCGTGCGTGCCTCGAGGCTGGCGGCGTCGAGCGCGTTGGCGGAAATCCGCGGTAGCTGCTTGTCCGTCTTAGACCGTGACCGCAATGCCCACTTGATCGCGAAGTGCATACGCGGTCTCGATCGGCAATGACGCCCAGCTTCCTGGAATTAACGTCGCCGGAATCGGACGGCATTTTCACCACCCGATGGGCGCCGGGCAGGGCCGTAAGCTTGCTGTTGGTGGGCATGTTGCTATCGCGAGTTGGCGTCGGCATTCCGTTCCAACAGGTTTGCCGTTTGAATTGACAGGGGCCGCGTCTGCCGCGAGGCTGGACAATCGTACACAAGCAGCACACCTCGGAAACCTCACGCTTGCACGCCCCTGCAAACTAAGCGATACCGGCGTAGAGCGAATCCGCTCAGGACACCAATTCAGTTTCGTGGTCTGAACCGCGGAGTCTGGAAACGCGCTACGGACCACGCACCCGGGACGTCCCAAGCCGTCGCGGCTTTAAGCGGTTACAAGAAAACGTGGTGCGCCCAGAGTGATTCGAACACCCGACCTTCTGGT
>SYKU01000066.1 GCA_005808865.1 Acidobacteriota bacterium | reverse complement strand
GGAGTGGCACGCCTGATTATAAAGGTGTATGGCGGAGGAAGAGGGATTCGAACCCCCTGACGAGTTTCCCCGTCAACGGTTTTCAAGACCGCCGGTTTCAACCACTCACCCATTCCTCCACCTCCTATCCTACCTGATTGGCGCCGGGCTGGTGGCAGCTAACACTGGTGCAGGCGACGGCCCGTGAACGGTCACAGCAGCTTGACCGACGCGTAATACGCGCCGCACAAATCCGCTCCAGCGGCATCGACGAACCATCCGTGAAGTTTGGTCTTCGCGCCGGCCGGGAGTCTCAAGCGAAACCGCGCAACAACGTCACCAGGTTCCGTTTTTACGGATTGCTCCCGGCCCGCCAGCGCCAGACGCGCACCGGCAACAGGCACCGCCTTACCCTCGGGCGATTCTCCGAAGGTCATCTGTTGCGGCTTGCGGCCCGCGTTGAGCGGGAGACGCAACCCGGGCGGCCAGCGGGACAACTCGACCTCGTATTCCCCGCCCCGCTCCACGTACACATTCCACGGGCCGCCGCGTGGACCTCCGGCGGCGCTCGAAACGTGGCCCGGATTGTCGGCGTAGATCTCTTCCCAGTCGCTCGAGCACAAAAGCACCGGATTCTCCTGCGGAGCGCCGATCGAGATGGGCAGAAAATCGCGCAACGAAGGTTCGATCCGGGCCCACCAACTTTCGTAGTGCGTTCGCATGCTTGCGGCGACCCGGGCGTTCGCGGCCGCCACGTCGCGCTGCTGGCCGGCGTCGGCGTGAATATCGTACAGCTCCGTTCCATTCACCAGCCGCCATTTCCCCCAAATCACCGTGGACTCGAACTTTTTCGGAATCTGACCGTATTGCACGATCAACATGCGGTCGCCCACGTCTTCCGCTTTCCCGCGCAGAACGGGCGCGAGGCTCGAACCATCGAACGCGACACCCTTCGGCTTTTCGAGTCCGCACAGATCGATCAGCGTCGGAAGAATATCCTGCATTTGCGCGGGAACATTGACATCGGCGGCCTTTCGCAGTCCGCCCGCGGGCCAGCGCACGAAGCACGGCACGCGGTGGCCGCCTTCGTAGATCATGGTCTTCCGCCCTCGCATGCCGGCATTATGGACATTGAAACCGGCGGTGGCGCCATTGTCCGTCATGAAGATGACGATCGTGTTGTCCCGCAGACCGTTCGTTCGCAGGTACTCTTCCAGCTTTCCCAGGTTTTCGTCGAGGTTCGCGATCATGCCGAAGAAATTCCTGGGCAGACCGGCCTTGTCATAGGGCGCGGCGTACCTGGGGTCCACCCAAGCCGGGCCGTGCGGCGTGTTGGTGGGCAGGTAGCAGAAGAAGGGCTCGCCCGCGGCCCGCCGGGCCTCAATCCAGGTGGTTGCCTGGCTGAACCAGAAGTCCGTGCAATAGCCGGAGAATTTCCGGATAGCGCCGTCCTCGCGATAGGTGCCGTTGAAGTAGTCGTTCGTGAACTCCGGCGCCGACGACATGCCGAAGCCCAGATGATACTTGGCCGTCTCGAAGCCGCGATCCATGGGCCGATAGGGGTAGTTGTCCCCCAAATGCCACTTCCCGAAGAGTCCGGTTCGATAGCCTGCTTTCCGGAACACATCGGCCATGGTTGGGAGATCGCGGCGAAGCACGGCACGGCCTGCGGTGACGGAAGTGGCGCGGTTCTTCAAGGCGTCAACGCCGGTCATCAACTGGCCCCGGGTGGGCGTGCACATGGGGGCGGAATGGAAGTCCGTGAAGCGCACGCTCTCGCCGTGCAGTTTGTCCATATTCGGCGTCTTCAGAACGGGATTTCCATGACAGGAGAAGTCGCCGTAGCCCTGATCGTCAGTCATGATTACGATGACGTTCGGGCGCTTCCTGGTTTGAGGGAACAGCGGCAATGAGACGCCGTACGTGCCGATCTTCTTGAGGAATTCACGGCGATAGAATGCAGGCATGTGCAATATCATATCTCAGCGGGGAAAAGCCACAGGCGTGGCGCTCCGGGCCGAATGATCTCCAGCCGGCTGAAGCAAGCTGCGCGTTGAAACTCTGACCGGCATCCGGATCTGCCGCGGGCAAAATAATCGGGGAAACGTCCGCTCGCCGATCCGGAACAACGTCGCCGCACCGACGGAAACGTCGGGTTCCCATGCGTCAGGGAAGTCATTCCTTAGCCCTTGTCTTCTTTTGTGTTCCACATCGCAGCCGTGGGGGAAAACGTTTGCTTCGGCCAAAACTCAGACCGAACTTCCTGCGCTGTTGTCGTGAAAACCATGAGACGGCGCCGCGCGGTCCCGGGAAAGCAGACCCGACCTTCACCCTGCGGCTGAGTCCACGCAATTTGTGCTACATTTGAGAGCCAACGGAGGGTGACATGGTACGCGTGCTTTGCCTGCTGGTGTTTCTACTGCCGGTCCTCGCCTGGGGGCAAGCGAAGTTTCACCTTGAAAATTTTCATGGGCGGCAGGGTTACGTACTCGAGAATGAAAAGTTCCGCGTAACCGCCCTGCGCGGGGGCGGACACCTCGCGGAGATTCGCTTCAAGTCGGAGGACGCGAAGAAGAGCGTCAATCCGATGCGCGTTCCCCACTACCAGACCATCGAGCCTTACCAGTACGTGCCTTCCAAGCACGACGCCCTCTACAGCGACTCTCCGCACCGCTGGCTTTCGAGCGGCTACATGGGCCATCTGCTCTGCTTTCCGTCCTTCGGGCCGCCTTCGTCAGACGACGAAGTTCGCAACCATCTTGGAAATCACGGTGAAGCGCCGATTGTCGAATGGAAGCAGCATCGCGTGGATTACCCGCCCGGAGAGGTGAAGCTCTGGTATTCGGCGGAACTGCCGAAGACTCAGTTCCGCGTGGAGCGCGCCGTGACCGTACGCGCGAAGGAGTCCGTAGTGCATGTGGAGGAATGGGTCGAGAATCTCGCGCTCTTCGACCGGCCTGTGAATTGGGTGCAGCACGCCACCTTCGGGCCCCCGTTCGCGGAACCGGGCAAGAACGTGCTGGACGTTTCCGCGACAAAGGGAGAAGTCGGCCCATCGAATTCGCGCACAAACTCGCTTCAGGCGGGTGCGGCGGTCGTCTGGCCCAACGGTACGTCTCGAGACGGCAAGCCGGTGAGTCTGCGCGAGTTTCAAGCGCCCGGAAAGAGCGGTACCTACTATGCGTTGCTCATGGATCCCGCCCGCCCCACCGGTTACTTCACCATGTATCACAAGGACTATCCGGTGCTGATAGGGTATCTTTTCCCAACATCCGACAATCCCTGGATCGGCGACTGGCAGGAGAATCAGAGCAATACCTCGCTGCCGTGGGAAGGCAAGGTGGTGGCGCGCGGAATGGAGTTTGGGACCACGCCGTTCGCCGAAGGACTTCAGAAGAGCGTCGAGCGTGGAAAGATGTTCGGCGTGCCGACATTCCGCTGGATTGGAGGAAGGAAGAAAGTGAAGACGTCCTGGACGGCATTCCTGGCCGAAATTCCCCCAGGGTTCGCCGGCGTTGAAGACGTGCGCATGGAACCACGGAGGATTGTCGTGAGGGAACGCGGGACCGGGAAAGAGATCGCGATCGACAACACGCGCTCGACGTTCTGATGGGTGAGACTCCACCCTCCAGCGCGCCCTACGGCTTGCGCTTTTCCATGCCGTGGAGCACGGGCGCAAGCTTGTAGGTGAATCGCGCCGGGTTGATAGCACAGGCGCCGCCGGAATCGACCGCGATCAGCAGCTTCGAGACAGGCTCGTACGCGGCGCGCGGCGCAATCGTCCCTTTCGCCACGAGGATCTTCTGGCGTTCGGGATAGACGCCCACGCTGACGAGTTGGTGAATACTGAGCGGTATGGTGCGCTTTGTATTCAGGATCACGATGTTGGGCAGATCGCGCGTCGAACCCTCGGCTTCAATCACCGCCGTGAGTCCCGCATCCCAATACCGGTAGCCGCCGTGACGCACTTCGGTCTCAATGAACTTGCCGTCATTCAGCGATTTCACCACGCCGCGGATCAGCACCGGCTCGCCATGCATGCGGTCCGTCTTGGCGCCGACACGGAACGTAAAGGGCTTCCCGACGCCTGCGCTCAGTGCCTTCTGAACCGCCTCCGGGTCAAAGAGCGCGACGACCCAGCCTTCGGCCTTCTGCTTTACCAACTCCGCGAGGACGAATGTGCTATCGCCCGCGGATCCACCCCCAAGGTTGTCGCCGGTATCGAGCAAAGTTACCGGAAATACTTTACTCGCCGTTGCCATGGACACCGCCTTCGCGGGTTCGGGAAGTTCGAACTTGAGCTTGTCACGAAGGGCCCAGAGCATTCCGGAAAGGCGTTCGGCCTCCCTCTTTGCGAGCGCGGGGTCGTTATCGGTGATCACAATCACGCTTGGCCCCATGGCGGGCGCGTCGCCATACTGGTAACCGCCTGGAATACTGACGGCGAGGACGCCTGGCTTCTTCTCCGTTTCTTTACTTGCGTCGACGATGGGCTTGAGCGGCAACCGGTAGGTGTCGTGATGAATCAGATTCAGCATCATCGGCGGTTTCACCATCGCCTGGACGGGTTTCACCTCGCCTTTGATCATGCGGGCCAGAATTCCCGCCGTCTGGAAGCCGCGCTCCTTCGTGTCGAGGTGCGGGCACTCCTTGCCGGTGATTACGATGTTGGCAACGGCGACGATGGCGGGATCCACATTGGCATGGAAGTCATGCGTGACCGCGATCGGGAACTTCGGGCCCATGGCTTGCCGTACGCGCCGGACGATCTCGGCGTCGCCGCTCGGAAAACTGTCCACCACCATCGCGCCGTGCAGAACGAGGAGTACGCCGTCATAGGCGGGCGCGGCCTTCAAGCCCTGGATGATGCGGTCCACCATGGTATTGAAGCCGCGATCGTCGATCGGTCCCCTCGGGACCGCGTTGAAGAAGTGGATAGGATAAAGGTCGAGGCCATACTTTTCCGCGCCGGCGATCATTCCGGCGGCATTCTGATTGGTTTTCGCGTTGGTTTCAAGCCATTGCCTGCGATTCGAGGAGAGCGCGTCCTCGCCTTCGAAGTCGGCAAGCGTGGCTTTCGTCGGGTTGAAACTGTTCGTTTCGTGGCTGATGCCCGCAATAGCAATGCGGGGCGCGGCGCCGGCCGGAACCAGCGCGGCGGAAAGAAGGAAGAGCGAAACCAGATATCGAACGAATTTCATTCCAGGACTCCAGATGATGTTATATCACCTTGGCGGGATGGGGTCCATCGGACGCAGCGCGATAATGGCCTTCGCCTGGTCGGCGGAAAACTGGCCGGTTTCGCCGTTTTTCTTCTTGAAAAGGCGCTGGAGGTTGCCCATTCCGGAAAGCTCTGGATTGGCCGGAGGGGCGAGATTGAGGCCGCGCAGGAATGGCGGAGGCTCCAGACGGCCGAGATCGGGATAAGGCTGAGGGAGTGTCTGGGCCATTGCACGCAGCCAGTAGCCCAGCACAAACTCTCGAACCTGGTCAGCCATAAACTGCGCGACGCGCGCTTGTTCGCCGCTCCGCTCGTGATGGTCCGGGGCAACGCTTTCCGGGCAGTCGAAAAAATACTCCCCCACATTGCCCATCACCGGCACTTCCCTGCCGCGGACCGAGGCTTTGCCGAAGAAGCCCTATGTCGCGTCGTTTTCGGGGGACGCCGGGAACAATTCGAAACGCTCTACGGATGTGGCGCCGGCGTTGGATTGGCGCCACCAGTCTTGTTTGTCCCACCAGGCTTTGAGGTCGCGCGCCTCTGCCAGGGCATTTTCAGCTTGTTCTGTTTGCGTATCGCTTAACGACGAGCAATGTGCATTGGTTGTCAAGTAGTTGGCCTCCAAACACTGGAATACCGGAAGATAACACAAAAACCGCGCCGAGTACATGTGAAGTCTCCCGCCGGGTGACCTCCGGCAGCTCCCGGTGATCCCACCCGGCACAGTCAGGACAGGGGTTCAGTTTCCAGGACTCGGTAGTCGGAATGAACGCCGAGCCCAGTACTGATTTCACCACGCCGCGGATCAGCCCCGGCTCGCCATCCCTGCGGTCCGTCTTGCCGCCGACACGGAACGTAGAGGGCTTCCCGACGCCTGCGCTCAGTGCTGACGACGATGGCGGGATCCGCATTGGCATGGAAGTCATGCGTGACCGCGATCGGGAACTTCGGGCCCATGGCTTGCCGAACGCGCCGGACGACCTCGGCGTCGCCGCTCGGGAAACCGTCCACGACCATCGCGCCGTGCAGAACGAGGAGTACGCCGTCATAGGCGGGCGCGGCCTTCAATCCCTGGATGATGCGGTCCACCATGGGTATTGAAGCCGCGATCGTCGACCGGTCCCCTCGGGGCCGCGTTGAAGAAGTGGATAGGATAAAGGTCGAGGCCATACTTTTCCGCGCCGGCTCGGCATTCTGATTGGTTTTCGCGTTGGTTTCAAGCCATCACCTGCGATTCGAGGAGAGCGCGTCTTCGCCTTCGAAGTCGGCAAGCGTGGCTTTCGTCCGGTTGAAACTGTTCATTTCGCGGCTGATGCCCGCAATAGCAATGCCGGGCGCGGCGCCGGCCGGAACCAGCGCGGCGGAAAGGCGGTATGGGGTCCAACTCGCAGCGCGATAGGTGAGAGCATTTTCCAATCCAGAAATGAGCCTGAAATC
>SYKU01000065.1 GCA_005808865.1 Acidobacteriota bacterium | reverse complement strand
CCTCCGGGCTCCCTCAGCTGGCCCGGAACCGCTGGTGTGTCTTGTCTCTTCAGTCATTATCTTTAGTCTCCTTGGATCTCGGTCAGATTCCTAATCCGTGTCCAAGAAAACCGGGTCCCCTATAGCCACTGCACCACCTGCATGCGGCGCTGATTCCGGGCTTCGCGTTGCCGGGGGGCGGGAGGATATCGTCAGAGCGATTTCGCCGCGTCAGGTAGCTTGGACGGATCCCACCAACGGATGGGACCGTGCGAGGCGGAATCGCTGGATTCCATTACCGGGCGTTTGAAGACGCGGATGAGTCCTTGTTTCTTGAGCGATAAAACGTCAACCTTACCGAATTGACATGGTTGAACTTACGCTCGCAGCGCCCTGGACCGTGAATACCACGGGAACCGCCGCGCCCGACGGCGCGCCCGCTGGGACGATGGCGTTTATCTGGGTGAGACCCGTAAAGCCGGGCGCAGGCCCGGCAAACAGGACTTGAGCCGTGGTCCCGCCGATAGTCAGCGCGGCGCCGCGTGCGCTGCTAAGCGTGGTTGACGACGCTGCCCTGCCGGTCGCGACCGGCGGGTCTGTAACACCCGAGCCGGTAGCAAACAGCAGAATCGCCGTTCCCTTGGCGACGGCGTTCGAAGCGCCGTTGAGGCTTCCGTCGGGATGCACGACGATTGCCCGCGTGCCATCCAGGGTGAAAATGCCCGGTTTCGCCCCAACCACGGGAAGTGTCACCGCACTCGTGCTTAGATCGCGGTAGCGGATCACGGCCCTCGTGGTCGCGCGCCCTGCCACTTCGTAGGGGACTTGGACATTCACCTGCCCCGCTGAAACGAAGAACGCCGGCGCCGCAGTTCCGTCGAACGTCACTCGCACTCCCGCGAGCGCGCCGGGAAGGCGGCCGCTGGACACATCGAATCCGCCGTTCAGTTCGGCCCCTACTGGGCCGATGTTCGATCCGAAAATAGCAACGATTTCCCCCGGCGAAACGCCGCCGCTCTTATAGCTTGCGACATTGCCCACTCCTGCCGCCGTGAAGCTGGGGGCGGGCGTGATCAAGAGGCTGCCGGACCAAGACACCGTTGACTGCCCTTTCGAAATTACGATGCTCGAAAGGGCCGGTTCCGTTCGTGACCGAATGTCCAGAGTGAGCCGCAAGGGATTCACGCGATTGATGGTAAAGCCCCGCTCGACGCGCAGCGATCCCGGGCGGAGTGCGACACCTCCACCCAGCAGCTTGATGTCGCTTTCGGCGATGGTGTCGTCGACTCCCGATCCAATGATAAACAGATCCGCTGCTTCTCCCGAGCGGACCGCCGCTCTGTTCGAGAATCGGGAAGGGGAATCGCCCGATCCTCCCGCTGCCGCGGCGCCAATGAACTCCACCTCTATCGTTGAAATTCCCGGTGTTACCGCAATGTCCGCTCGTGCCGTTCCCCCGGCGGTCACTTCGAGGAGAGTTGGGGATGTACGCGTTCCCAGAAACGTTGGCTGGAACTCCGTGCTGACCTGCTGCGAGCTTAGGCTGAAGTTGCCAGGTGATACAGCGCCTCCCATGGGCTCCGCGTAGATCTGGTACCGGCCTCGAGGCGCTCTCATGGCGAACGTCCCCGTGGACTGCGACGATAGAGCGCCAACGGTCACGCCCGAGTCCGCATCGACGGCGACAACCAGCGCACCGCCCAACGGGCCCGTCCCGCTCATCGATACAACGCCCGATATGGTGCCGAAACTCGACGCCGCCGAGGGTGAGGGATATGCGTCGGTAACGAATGCTATGTCGTCGGTCGACAGTTGCGACTGAAAAGATGCGGCGCTAGGCGTGGAAGGGAACATCGTAGCGCCTATAAGGCCCGAGTGGCCGGCTCCCAACGCATGACCAAGTTCATGCGTGGCGACGGACTGCAAGTCGAACGTTCCTTCCGCCAGCGTGGTTGAGAACGCCGTCCGTGCCCCCCCGCTTGTGACGCGGGGATTAAAGAGGATATCGGAATCGGTGATTCGCCCGTCGCTAAAGAAGAAAGTCCTGGCTACGGCGAGGGCCGATCCCACGATGCTACGGGCCTCGGCGGTATCGAGAAAGACGATAACAGGTTGGCCGTCGCTCCCACTGTTTTCGGCGTCGGTTACCTGGAGCGGAGCGAACCTTGCAGCCGAGGATGCGACGCCATTCCAGGCTGAGAGGGCGGACTGAAGGGCCGCGAACGGGTCGCTGTCGGTGGTGATCATCGGACGCCCGTCGGAGTCTGGCGCGCCGGCGGCGACACCCCTATTCACGCGGAAGCGAATGTTGTCGGAATCCGTCCGGCGCAGGGGATTCCCCTCTCGGGTCGTGGAGCGCAAATAGGCATGGGCGGGCATGAGGGACAGCAGCATCAGGCACAGGATTCTCATTTCGCGGCACTCTCCCTCTGGCTCTGCAAGACAGATCGCACTCGGAGTTTGAACGCCCCCAGATCCACGCCGTCGAGTCCACGCAACGAAGTTCCGTTTCGGGTTCGCCCGGTCGGAATCGCCAATTCAACGCTGCCGGAATTGGATCGTATCCTCGCGCCGCGAATCGTGTACTTGCCCTGAGCGTAGCCGGTGGCGCGCAGATACCCGATAGGCGTCCGGTAGAGAAACAACACCATTTCCTCCCCTTGCGCGTAAGCCACCTCGCTCGAGATCCGCATCGTGAGGCCGTCAACGGTACCGCCCGGCTCGCTCGCGACCACGGTCTTCTGAACGGATCCGCTGAGCGGGTCAAGCACTTCTATCTCGTGATGCGTCCAGATGTTTTGACGCTTGGCGTCCCATTCGGACCACGAACGCAGCACGCGTCCGTGAACGATGACCTGAGACTGCCTGGTCAATTCTTCGAGTGACAGTTCAGGAACGACAGCCGCGGCCAGACTGCCGCCAAGCAGGGCCGGAAGGAGAGCGAAAAGGAGTCGAGTAGGCACTGACACAAGTATAAAACCCGGGACGGCACTAATGTTACGATGAATCACGGTTATCTCGATCCGTGAGCCTTCCCTTCCTCTCCGTCGTCTTGGTCGCTCCTAGGAATCCCTTGAACATCGGCGCGGCCGCGCGCGCCATGAAGAACTTCGGGTGTGAGGATCTTAGGCTGGTGGACGCTTACGAAGTGGCATTCCGCGAGGCCCGCTCCGCCGTTGGCGCATCCTCGGTCCTTCAATCAGCGAGGGAGTACCGGGACGTTGCCGCAGCCGTCGCTGACAGCACGCTGGTGATTGGCACCACCTCTCTCGGAAACCGCCAAATGAACCACCCGCTGCTCAGACTGGATCAGACCGCCACTCTGGTGACACAGCACGCCGGACGAGTGGCGCTTTTGTTCGGCTCGGAAAAATTCGGCTTGTCGGTCGCCGACATGAGCCACTGCCATTGGCTTCTGCGCATTCCGACGATCGATCAGGATTTGTCCATGAATCTCGGCCAGGCTGTCGCAGTCTGCCTTTACGAGTTCGCGCGCGACCCGAAAGCCGCCGCGGCGCCCTTGCTCATCAGACGCGCAGCCGCGGATTCGGCGCAAACCGAACAAATCGCGGCGAGGCTGCTCGAAATCATGCGTATCACCGGGTACACCAACCCCACTGTGGAAACTTCGACGGAAAACAAGACGCGGCGAATGGTGCGGAGGTTCGCGCTTACGGCCGCCGACGCCCGGGTCTGCCTGGGCGTCCTGCGTCAGACTCTGTGGAAGCTGCGCCAAAAAGCAGAGTAACGTTAACGCGGCGCTCTCCCTCGTCGATATCGACCTTCGCTTTTGTCTTGCCCAGACCTTCAAACAGATTATCCTCCTGGATGCGGTTGAGGAAAAAATCGGGATAGTCGGCGTTGAACGGCTGTTCGGGCTTGAGCGACCACAGCTTCTTTACGGCGGCCTCACCGTGAATGTCGAGCCCTTCAAGTCTCAGCGCTCCGAAAACGAAGCGAGGCCCTTCGGTCACCTGGACAATGAGATCGACGCTCTTCTTTTTAGCGTCCGGAATTCTGGTGACGGCCACTTCGGTCCTCATGAAACCCTGGCGGCGGATGCGTTTCTTCACGCGCTCCAGCCCTTCGTTAACCTCATTGAAATTCGCCACGTCGCCGGATTTGAAAGCGCCGGCTTTGAGCAACTCTTTCTCGTCGAAACCGTCCGCGCCGGCAATTCGCACCTGGCCAAGCTCGTAGCTCGCGCCTTCGTCGATTTCGACGCTGACAACCAGACCCTCCACCGTCTTCGATTTTTCCGTGTCGATTCGGGTGAACGCTACGCGAATACGTCCTCGCGCGTCGTAGAGCGGGCGCACCGCTGTGTCGAGCAACTGGCGGAACGCCGGCTCGGTATACTCGCGGCCGAAGGCAATACCGGAAAAGGCATTCTGCAGCGTATCGGAGTGAAGAACCTGATTGCCGCGAAAGCGCACTTCGGCCACCACCGGCGGAGCGTTCGCCGGCCTGAACACGACCAGGAATCCTTCCGTTCCTTCCGGAGTCAGTTTCGCCGCGACCTTCTTGGTTGTTATTTCTTCCAGGGCTTGGGTATAGCGCTTGAGCGCCTCGGCAGTGGCGGGAATTCGGGAACCGTGCATGGCGTCCCGGCGCTTCAGCGCGGCATGCAGATCGGCGGAAGGAGCGCCCAGGTCCGAGAAGGTTAGAGGATAGAGCGGCTGGGCCTCGATAACCTGAAACGACGCGGCGTAACCACTGGAGTTCGCCGCGGGGCCGAACTTATAACCGACGACCTCAAACCGGCCTGTCGCGACCAGCTTGTCGCGGGCGGCTTCGAATTCGTCTCTACCCGCTGGTTGTCCGGTCTTGAGACCGGCCACGGACAGGATCTGCTCGGCCGTGTACAACTTCGCGCCTTCGACGGTGAGCGTCTGAACCGGGAAGCGCTGGGGAGCCGCGGCGAGCAAAAGAAGCAGTGTGAAGCACGCCATACTACTATTTTAACGTGACGCGCGGGCTTTGCGTTCCCTGTCGGCGGCGTGCTAAGCTCCTACGCGGTGGGCATTTCCCCGGCAAATAAGTCAATCCTTCTGATGGCCACGGATTCCGCAACGGAAACGCTCCTCGCGGAAATGCCAGGTTCCTCCGATTTCACGCTGGAGAGGGCACCGGCCGCGGAGACCGGTCTCGCCAGGATCGAAGCATCCGATTTCGCCCTCGTTGTGCTCGATATTTCCGGGTTGGGCTCGGGGGGGCTGGCGCTGGTGCATCAGATCCGCCAGACGCGGCCCGCCCTGAAAGTACTGGTGGTGACCGCCGAGACGGCACCCGCAACCGTGCTCTACTGTTTGCGCAAGCAGGTATACGGATATTTCAGCAAGCCGTTTTTGAGGTCTGCGGTGCAACAGTTCGTCCGTCAGGCGCTCGCGTCTCAGGCCGGGCTGGATGAAATCGAGGTCCTTTCGGGCAGCCCCGAATGGATGAAGTTCCGGATTCGTTGCAGACCGGAGACCGCGGACCGCCTGGTCCAGTTCATGCGCGAGATGAAGATCGACCTTCCTCCGGGCGAGCGCGAGGATCTCGCGACGGCGTTTCATGAGGTGATCATGAACGCGATCGAGCACGGCGCACAGAACGATCCAGCCAAGGACCTGCGCATAGGCTATTTGCGAAGCTCCCGATCAATCATTTATTACGTTCAGGACCCTGGGCCGGGATTCAAGCTCGATGAACTCCAACACGCGGCCATTTCGAACGATCCCGAGTCGCCCGCCGGGCACCTCGCCATCCGGACCGAACGGGGTATTCGCCCGGGCGGATTCGGCATTCTCATGGCTCGGAATCTGGTTGACGAAATGATTTATAACGAGAAGGGTAACGAAGTAATTCTGATAAAGTATCTGAAGGAATTGCCCTCTCAACCCGAAGGATTACTGCCATGAAACACACGCTTTGCCCGCTATTCCGCCTCAAACAAAGGGCACTTCCGCTCGCGGCCCTTGCGGCCGCCCTATCCCTTTACGCGCAGCCGCCTGTCAAGCTGACCCGCGCCGAACAGGAAACGTTTCTGCGCGAAGCCAAGATCGAGAAAATGCGCTCGGCACGCAAAGGCATTACCGATTCGCAGCAGGCGACGCTGTTTGACGGGAAACTTCGGCATGACGCCTCCGTTCAGAGCATCGACATCGCCAAGTCCGAGTTCAAGACGGATAGGGGCACGGAGCTGAATTTTAAGGACAGCTTTAAGTTCAACATCGCCGCCTATCGGCTCGACAAGTTGATGGATCTCAACCTCATGCCCGTCTACATGGAGCGCAAGATCGCGGGAAAAACTTCCTCGGTGGGGTGGTGGCTCGACGATGTGATCGGCGATGAAGCAGACCGGAAAAAGAAGAAGCTGACGCCCCCTGACGTCGATGCCTTCAACGAACAGATGTACTGCGTCCGGGTTCTGGTCCAATTGACCGCGAACGTTGACGCGAATCAGGGCAACCTGCTGACGGACAAGAATTGGAATCTGTGGATCATCGACTTTACGAGGGCGTTCCGCCTCATGCGGACATTGCCGAACGAGAAGGACCTGGTGAAGATCGACCGCAAGTTCCTGAAAGCCTTGCGGGAACTGAACGAACCGCAGTTGGCGGGGGCACTCAGGCCCTATGTCACGAACGACGAGATAAAGAGCCTGTTGAAGCGGCGGGACCTGATTGTACAGCACTTTGACGCCGACGTGGCTGCAAAGGGCGAGGCTGCGGTCTTGTGCAACCTGCCCGCCAGATGAACTCAAGCTTGCTTTCGCCCTTCAAAGCGACTAGATTACTAGAAGCGTGATTGAGCAGCGAAAAGCCCAACGGTTCGAGATCCAGCTTCCCGTGGAAGTTCTGCGGGCAGGTAGCGAACGCCTCCCTCACTCCGGAAGAACGCGCAATATAAGTTCGAGCGGAGTGTTGTTCCTCGCCGGGCGTGAAGTCGAAGTAGGCGGGCCGATCGAGTACGTCGTGACGCTCACCACCGAGTCGGGCGCGACTGTAAATCTCCGCTGCATGGGTAAGGTAATGCGCCTCGACCGGATCAGTCCCCAGAGCAGCGAAGAAGAGGTCTTCGCCGTTGCCGTGACGCTTGAGCGTTACGAGTTCATGCGGCCGAACGGCCGCGCGCCGGTTACGCGGTAGACCGGATCGACCCTGCAACCGCTACTTTCCTCGCATCCGGAACGTCAGCCCAGCCACTACCGTCCTTCCGTAACCCGGTGTTCCATGAATGCGGAATGCGGAACCGCGTCCCAGCAGGTCGGATTCGAAGTAGTTCTGCGTCTCGTAGTAGGAGCGGTCCATCACGTTGTCGACAGCCAGGCTGAATTCGACGCCGCGCCGTATCCGCCGCGAGAGGCCGAAGTCGAACACCGTGTGACCGGACGCCGCAATCGACGGGTCCTCTGCATCCAGCCGGTAGTGGTTGATCGCGCGCATCCGCAGCGAACCACTCCAACCCTTCCACCCTGAGACGGTAAGACCGGCATTCGCCACAAAGTGCGGGGCGCTGTCCACATACAAACGCGGGAATTCGGCGCGGTAGAAAGCGTTCGCGACTTTCGTGATGCCGCCGTTCAATGACACTCGCCTCGTCAATTCGGCGGAGGCCTTCGCCTCGAATCCGTAGGCGCGGCTTGGACCCTTGAATTCGAACGTACCGTCGTCCGGAACGTAAACCTGCTCGTTCGAGCGGTCGATGAAGAACAGATCCGTGCTCAGGGAAAGACGCCGGTAGTGTTGTGACGCTCCAACCTGGTAGAAATCCGTCGTGGCGATGCGCTTGCCCTCCGGGTGCTGAATCACCACGCGCGCGTCGGATGTGGAGAAACCGCGCCCGTAGTTCGCAAATAGTGTTATGGGCACCCGCATTGAAGGCGTAAAGGCGGCGCTGGCCTTTGGCTGCACGAGTCCTGCGTTCCGTATGCCGCTGTTGCCCGGTTCCACGCGGTCCCTTACATTGAAGCGGAACTCGTCATAGCGAACGCCTGCGCCGAGTTGAATGCGGCCATGCCAGAGTGAGGCGTTTTGCTGTACGTAACCCGCGCCGTTCGCGATGCGGGCGTTGGCGCGGTTCGTGACTCCCACCGGGTTACGGCCCGACCGGGGATAGAGTCCGACGTTAATCTGATTGTCGTGATAGTTTCCGCCGGCTGTGAGCAAGCCGGTGATGGATCCGAAGCGCTGCGGGCGTATGTATTGGGCGTTCGCGCCTTGCTGCAAACGGGAGTCGTGCTGCTGGAATGGGTCGCCCGTGAAGTTCGAATACAAGTCGAACAACGAGCGGCTTGCGAATCCGTCGAACTTCCACACGGAGCCGCTGGTACTCTCCTGCCGGAAATAGGCCCCTGCGGACGCGGCGCGTACTCGTCCGCCAAGTGTGGGATCGAACGTCCCGAAGCGGTCGAGCAGGCCCGACTCGACTTCATCGAGCGGAACCTGGCCGGAGGAGTAGAAATCGTTTCGGTTTGCGTTGAACTTGAACCCAAGACTGCGGCCGGAGCCAAAACGTTGTGTAGCGTTTCCGGTGAAGTTGTCGCGGCGGTAGCGCAGCGGATTGAGGAAAGGGCCGTCGGTGTGGTACCCCTCGTAGGCGGCAAAGGCGTCGGTCTGTTTCCAGTCGGGACTGAAGCTGAGGAATCCGCGCTTGGTGTTGAACGAACCACCCTGGAGGCGCGCTGTCCACTGGTCTGGCAGGCTTTCTCGCATTCGGATATGCACCACGCCGAGGCCGCTGAAGTCGCCGTATTCCGCGCTGAATGGGCCATTGATGACGGTAACTTCCTGAATCAATTCCGGGCTGAGACTCTTCAGCGACCCCAGGTACCCCTGGCCATGCCCTTGTGTGCCCTGATTTTGCTGCACGTTGTCGACCAAAACCTTGAGCCCGCCGTTGACCCCGCCGTGATCCAGATTGAATCCGAAGCGCCGGATTTCGAGGGACTTGCCGCCGCCCTCGTGCTGTCCGGCGTTGATCCCCGCATCGAGAAGATGAAAGACCTGGTCGTCGCGCGAGAAAAGCGTGCGATCAAAAACCTCCGCGTCGCGGCGGTCGAGTGTCGGCTCGACCGGAGAGGCCGTGATCACGATGCTCTGATGAAGCACAGGTATGGCTGGCGTTTCCGCCTGCTTTTCCTCGGCGAGGAGCGGAAGAACCATCCAGAAATAGGAGATCCGGCGTAGCATGATTGTCTAACTCGTAACACTATATCAGTACGAGCGAGGCGTGGCCGTTGGATTTCCCAGCGCAGTCGCACCGTTCGGATCCTCCCAGTGGTATGATCTTGCCCAAGATGCAACTATCCAGGCGCGACCTCTTCCTAACGTCTCCGCTTCTCCTGACACGGGCTCAAGCGGAGGTCACTCCGGACATTGTTCAATTCCCTGCTGAACTGGAACCTCTTGTAGGTCTCGTCGAGCGGACGGCGCGCGACCGTTGCGCCGAAATGGCCGTCGAGCAACTTCGCAGGGGCGTCTCCTACCGCCAGTTCATGGCCGCGCTTTTCCTCGCAGGCATCCGCAATGTGAACCCGCGGCCGCCTGGATTTGCGCTGCACTGCGTCTTCGTGATTCATGCGGCGCATCTGCTCGGCCTCGAGGCCCCCGCGGATTTGCGACTGCTCCCCCTGTTCTACGCCCTGGACGACTTCAAGGCCGCGCAGGAACGAGACGCAAAGGCCGTCGGCGGCGACTACACTATGCGCGCTTTTCGTGGCCCCGTACCGGATGCAAACCGCGCGGCCGCCGAACTCAGCGCCGCGATGGAAGCCTGGGACACGGAGCGTGGCGAACGTGCCATCGTATCCCTGGCCCGAAACCGCACAGCAACCGAAGTCTTCGCGCTGCTCTGGCAGTACGGCGCCCGCGACTACCGTAACATCGGCCACAAAGCAATTTTCGTCGCAAACGCCTGCCGGACGCTTCAGACGATAGGCTGGCAGCACGCCGAGCCGGTGCTGCGTTCCGTGACTCTTGCATTGCTCGATTTCGGCAGAGAGCAGAAGATGAACGGTTACGCCTATGAGGATCAGTGCTACGCGGGAAACCTGAAGCGCATGGAAGCTTTCACGCGGCTCGATGCCAACTGGACGTCGGATCATGCGGACGCCGCGGCGACGCGCAAAGTTCTCGCTGCAATTCGCGAATCTTCCCCGGATGAAGCCTGCACCGGGACGGTCAACCGGATTTTGAAAGACAAGGTGTCCGCGGCCACGGTGTGGGACGCGGTTCACCTCGCGGCTGCGGAACTCAGAATGCGGGCAGCCGGGGGCGCGGCACTGGCCAGCGTCCACGCCGTCACCTCCGCGAATGCGCTGCACTACGCCTACTCCACGGCGTCGGACCAGCGGACTCGCTTCCTGCTTACGTTGCAGGGCGTGGGCTGGATGACGCAATTTCGCGTCGCTGCGGGGGCGCGCCCTGAGAACCTGCGCGCGTTCGCGATTACGGATCTCGATACAGGCCCGAAGCCGCCTTCTCTAACGGATGCGATTCGGTACACGGTGTCGAAGGTTAATGAGGTCCATTACTACAAATATCTGGGCGCCTTGATCGAGGACATTCCACTGATGAGCGCCGAGTGGCAGCCGCACCTTCTGGCGGCCGTTCCCTATTACACGAAAACAGCGGCCGACTCGGAGCCGCCGGCCATGAAGCGAGCTCGCGAGGCGCTACGCTCACTCTAGTCGCCCATAGTCGCCCATACTTCAAGTACTGTCTACTTTGATTACTTTGATTCTCCCCGAACCTGGATTTCCATGAATATAGATTCTGCGGTTTGCGACGGGCGCTCCAGCCTTGCCGGAACGGCCTTGAGTTGGCGTGCGGTTTGACGGCGGATTACAGAGCGGGCGGCCCGCGGGCTGAGCTTGACGTAGGCCGACTTGCCCCGGACCTCGCCGTCAATTCGACCGGCCGCACCTTTGAAAGGACTGCGGTGCCAGGTGGAGCTTGCCAGCTTTCATGACGCCCGCTCCGCAAATAATTCTCGGGACTGGCGCAGCGCATTCCGTTTCGCGCCCCTTTCGGACATTTCAAAACACCACCGCTCCACCGCAGCTTGACAAACCCCGTGATCGGGCGCACGATCATAAGTAGAGGTGTTCTTATGCGTCTCGCCGCGCACTTTGCTCTCGTTGTGGGGATTTCCGTTTGCTCCGCGTCAGCCCAACAGGTAGTTTCTGCTCGCTCAGGCCTGATTCATTACGTCGAAGGTCAGGTTGAGCTTGACGGCAAGCAGGTCGAATACAAGCCGGCGCTGTTCCCCGACATGAAAGACGGTTCCGAACTGACGACCCGCGATGGCCGCGTGGAAGTGCTGCTCACTCCCGGCGTCTTCCTTCGAGTGGCGGAAAACAGCGCCGTGCGAATGGTATCGAACAAACTCGCCGCGACCCGCGTGGAATTCCTGTCCGGTTCCGTGCTGGTCGAATCCGCGGACTCCCTGAAGGAAAATTCTGTCACCCTGTCGTACAAGGGCGCGAATGTTCGCCTTCGTCGGGACGGACTCTACCGGCTGGACTCGGAGCCTTCGGCCCTGAAGGTTTACTCGGGCGAAGCACTTGTCGAAACGGCCGATCAAAGCGTCACGGTGAAGGACGGTAGGCGACTTCCCTTCGGCGGAGTCTTCGCCGCGGAGCGTTTCAACAGCAAGGCCGGCGACGCGTTCTACCGCTGGACCAAGCGCCGCGCTGAGTACATTTCGACGGCCAATATTTCGGCCGCGAAGAGCATCTACGATTCCGACAGCGGGTGGCGCTCGAACGCCTGGGCTTGGAATCCGTACTACTCGATGTTCACGTACGTGCCTTACCGCGGCAGTTATAACAGCCCCTACGGGTACCGTTATTGGTCGCCGGTAGCCGTGTATCAGATCTACGCGCCGCGCCCGGTTTTTCAGAGCTCGGGTGGGGGTTTTAATCCCGGGCTCGGATACAACACGAACAGGCAGACATCATCCGGATATTCCGGCACGGTTGCTGCGGCGGCACCGGCCCACTCGGCGTCCACGACGGCAGCGGCGGCTCCGTCCGCGCCTGTCTCGCGTGAATCGGGTCAGGCGGGCGGCCGCAGCCGTTGATCGATAGCGGGGCGCGCATTCCGAGCCCTCCAGGCGCCTTCGATCTCGCGATTCAAAAACGGCGAGTGTCCTCCTCCCTTTCAGGGGGAAGCGGACCAGCCCGACACGTTGATAGCATAATCGGCCCGTTTTCGTGACTTGATGCCATTCCGCCGCGACCGCTGCGGGGGGCGAAGATTCAACCGTTACAATTCGGCAATCGTCTCAATCACCGCGTCCCCATTCCGGAACGGCTCCTCTCTCACCTCAATCCCTAGCCCAGGCAACTCCGGTGCGGTCACATAGCCGTTAACCGGCACGGGCACGTTCTTGAGGAAATGCGGATACACGTCGTTGTATAGGTGATACACGCTTTCCATGATGTAAAAGTTCGTCAGCGACGTTGCCGTGTGGATCGAGGAGTACCACAGCACCGGTCCGCCGCCCGTGTGCGGAGAGGTCGGAATCTTGTACGTATCCGCCATATCGGATATCTTCTTCGCCTCGGAAATTCCGCCGCACCACGTCAGGTCGTACATCACCACGTCTCCCGCGCGCGCCTCGAACATCTCGCGAAACCGGAACCGCGTCGCCAGCCGCTCGCTGATGCAAATCGGAATGGAGGTTTCCCGGGAAAGCGACGCCAAGGCCGTCACGTTGTCGGGAAGCATGGTGTCTTCCAGATACATGATCCCGTAAGGCTCAAGCGAACGGGCAATCTGCAGGGAACAGGGCAGGTTCCAGCGGCTGCTCAGGTCGAGCGCGATCTCTATCTCATCGCCCACTGCTTTCCTGATCCGTTGCACCGGATCGAGCGACTGCTTCAACTCCGCCTGCGTAATGAACGTGCCGCCATGTCTAGCCAGTGCATTCACCGGACCTCGATCGTAGGGGTAGAGTTTGATGCCCTTGATTCCGCGCTTGAGCAGGAACTCGACGATTTTTTCCGGATAGTCGTGCTCCCGCATGCCGTTGATCGTCCACCCATTCATCGTGTTGTAGACGAGCAACTTCTCCTGCGCCTTGCCGCCGAGCAGTTTGTAGACAGGCAGCCCGGACGCTTTGCCAAGAATGTCCCATTGAGCGATATTGACGGCGGTAAGCATCCGGAACTCGGCCCCGCCCCAGGGCTGATAGGAGATGCGAAAGAAGAGGTCCTGCCAGAGGCGATCGATCTGGGTCGGATCCTTCCCAAGAATGTAACTGGAAAGTTCTTTGAGCGCGCCGCGATGCGCCTCATGGCCGGGATAGGATTCGCCAATGCCGATAAGTCCGGTATTTGTGTGCAGGCGTACCCACATCCAGTTGGGCGCGATCCCCTGGATTCGCAGGTCCTGCCGGAAGCGCACCGCCTCGATCTTGGTGATCTTCATCGGACCCACGGCCGCGGCGGCCGCCTGCGCATTCAACGCCCAGGGCGCCACGCCGGCGGCCGCGGCCGCCAGGAAATCTCTCCGCCTCATATACGCACCGCGTTTGTCTCAATGTACTCATCGGCCTTCGACTTCGACGGCTTCCGGTGGTCGACGTAATAGAAGCGCTCCGCGTACTGTAGCTTGTGCTGCTTACCGTACTCGCGGTCGTTGTCGAGCAGGAACTGGCGCGCGTAGGCGCGGTCGGCCGCGCGGTCGTCGTTCCCAAGCATCGCCAGCCGCTTTCCCTGCCGCGCCAGTTGGGCGCGAACGATGGACCCGCGGTTGCCATTTCCCTGGGATTTGCATTCCACGATCGCATCGATCTTCTTCTCGATATGCGTACCGATATCGACCACGCGATTGAACGGCTGCCCCGGCTGGGCGCAAAAATAATACCGTTCAGTTACGGTGTGCGGCTGGATGCCCGCCTCCAGGTGTTCGTGGAAATCGTTCGGCATGCCGGCCATCCAGGACGCCTCTTCCACGGCACGTCCGGTCACCCAGTGATCGGGATCGTCCTCTCCTGGCCCCCAGGGATTAAAGGTGAGAACGGTGTTCACCTTGAGCATCCGGAAGATGAGAATCAGCCGGCCGCGCAGGTCTATGTAGGAAATGCCGTTCATGTCGTGGTTTTGATAGTAAAAATCGAATACGTCCTTGAACCCCAAAGCCGCGGCCATACGGAAGTGGTCCTCTTCGTTGCTCAAAATGTTCTGAGCCGTGGTGCGCCCGCCGTATTTCTCGTCGTTGCTCGTGCGGACGATGTAGCCCGTGTAGCCCTCACTCATAAGCTTGGCGCACAGGCCGGAAGCGTAATAAGGGACGTCGTCCAGATGGGCGTGAACGGCGGCGAAGACCTTGCCGCGGTGGGGTTGCCCCCGCTCGTCCTTTACCACTAACACGGCCGCGTTACCGGCCGGCGCCGCGGCGGCGAATCCTGGAATGCCATGACGATACATAGTTCATCTCCCGCTTATAGTGGAACCGCGTGTCCATCCGCATACTTGCGAACCGCCTGACGGAGGTCCGGCTCCTGGCCGATATAACGAAACGTCTCAGCGTATTCCAAGCCGAACTGTTTGCCAAGGGCGCGGAAATCGTCCATGAGGAAATGCTTCACGTATTGAAAATTGGCTGTCGCGTCGTCGTTCCCCAGGAGCGGCAATTTCTTCCCCTGTCTCGCCAATTCCTGACGGAGGCGCAGCCCATTGTCCCCTGCCGGGCCCTTCCCCTTGTTGGCCACGTTGGCGCGCACTTTGTGATCGATGTAGGAGCTGATATCGACCACGCGGTTCACAAGATTGTGGCCTTGCGGCGAGCGGCAGTAGTAATACCGTTCGCGAATCTGGCAGTGCTTCAGCCCGGCCTTGAGTTGTTCGGGATACTCGTGGCCGCCGCCGGGGCTGGCCATCCAGGACGCTGATTCCACAGCCTTGCCGGCAACGATGTGATCGGGGTTCTCGTCGTAGTGGTCGTAGGGGTCCATGGCGAAAACCGTGTTGACCTGAAGCAGCCGGAACAGGAAAATCAGGCGCTGGCGGATCTCGATCATCGCGCAATCGTCCATGCGGTGATTGCGATAGTAGAAAGAGAACGCCTTCTTGCAGCCGAGCGCTTTGGCCGCTTCCTGGTTGTCGATCTCGTTCTGCACCACGCCTTGGCCGACTGTCTTTCCCGCCTTCTCATCATTGGAGAGCCGGATCAGATAGCCGGTATATCCCTCGCCAATCAGCTTCGCGACAGTGCCCGCGCAGAACAGCGTGACATCGTCGGAGTGCGCCTGGATAGCGGCGAGCACCTTGCCCTCATGCGGCCTGCCGGGCCGGTCGCGTTCGACGGCTAGTGTCTAGTTGCATTAGTTCTGGTACTACTGTATGTTGAGTCATGCGCCGAAAGTCCGCGAAATTTAAGCTCAGCGACGAAGAGATGAAGACCTTAGAGGGATGGACCCGCCAAGGCAAGACGGAGCACCGTTTGGTCGAGAGGGCGCGGATTGTTTTGCTTGCCAATCAAGGCAAGACCAATCAGCAGATCGCAGTGGAGTTGGAT
>SYKU01000064.1 GCA_005808865.1 Acidobacteriota bacterium | reverse complement strand
GGCAATAGCCGCATTGCGGAACGTTACACTGCTTCCACGCTCGCTGGACGGGATGATCGGCCTTGGCGGCAAGTCCTTCGATGGTGAGGATGTTCTTGCCGGCGGCGGACTTCATGGGTGTGACACAACTCCGCGTGGCTGTGCCTCCGACGTGGACGGTGCAGGCTCCGCAGAGGCCCTGACCGCATCCATATTTGGTTCCTGTCATTTCGAGCAGGTCGCGGAGATACCACAGCAACGGCATGTCGGGGTCGCCGTCGAACTGGCGGTTGCGACCATTCACTTTGAGTTTGATCATCTGGTTCCTCGGGTCAAGTACTCACTACAGGATAACGTCTCAGGGTGCGAGTCGCGCAAGGAGGAGGCGCTTTCCGGATTTTCCGCCACACCCACTTTCGCCGGTCAGTTGTCACGCGCCTCGAATACCCGCGATCTCAGCGCCGCGGACTCTGTAATTCCTGGTAATCATCGTGCTGCCATCCACCGGAAGATCTTCAAGAAGAATCCCAGTGTCCGAGTTCGTATGAATATGGATTGGTGGCGATGGCGTTGGGTGTGATTGGACTTACGCGAGGCAAGAGTCGCGGCGCGCGCGGGTGGCTACCACTTAGGGATTGGCACCCCTTTCGATTTCCCGGCGTATTGCGCGGGGATGGCTTGGCCGTGGGCGGGCATGGATGCGCTGGCGGCCTGGAGCTTTTTGCGCGCGGGCTCGTACTGAATGGCGCGCTGTTCATCGGGGTCTTGTTGGAGATCGAAGAGGCGCGCATCACCATAGAGCTTGTACCGCTGATCGCGGGCGAAGCGGATCTCGGGGTGGGCGTAGGGAGTGTCGTACTCTTCGGCGTAGGGGCGGGGGAAGTAATACGAATAGAGCCACGGGCGCGGGTTTCCCTTCTGGCCTTTGAGCGGGGGAAGGCGGTGTTTGTTTCGTTCAATGAAATCGAGGAGAAAGCCGAAGTAGTGGTCGAGGCCGTAGTCGTCTTTGGTGGCTGGCTTGAGTTTTCCGTTGAGATCGATGGAAGAAGCATCTCATTGAAATCGTGAAGAGCCCCGCGAACGCCGCCGCAAACGCATCAACCACGTGCACTACCGCAACGTTCTGGTGGAGAAGCCTTACGCGAGATACCAGGAAGTTTTCATCGACGCGGGCATGGCGGACATGTCGCGCTCGGTGTAATGAAAGCGCTCGTCCGGAACAAGTACACGGGAACGATTTATCCTGAACATCCGCGCGCGCTCGACCCCGACAGGCATCGCGTTGGACCGGACGGGCGCACCAGCGGCTATCCCGGCGGTGGGGGCTACACGGGTCTCGCCTACAGTGTCGCCTACGCGAGAGCAATGATGCAGGCGGCGCTGATGTCGGCGTAAGGCGAGTATTTTTTCCGAGTCCGGCGGTTGCGGTGTTCGAACGCGTGGTCGAGGCGCCAATCCAGCGGATCGCGCTTCGCGGCGCTTCCGGCCTTTACGTTACAGTACCGGCGCCGTGTCCTCTGGCAGCAGAGCCTGCCGCATGAGTTTGATCGGAATCCCGCCCTGGCGCAAAAACTCGTCGTGGAACTGCTTGAGATTGAAGCTTGCTCCACGCCTCTTTTTGTAGTCCTCTCTCAATCTGTAAATCTGAAGCTTCCCGAGCGTGTAGTAAAGGTAGGTCGGATTATACGCTCCGCGGCGTGCCTCTTCGTGGGCGTTCGCCGGCTCCTGGAATCCGCGTTCCACGAAAATCTTCGCGGCGTCCTCAACGGTCATTCCCTGCGTGTGCAGTCTGATTCCCGCAACGTAACGGCAATCCCGCAAGAGCGCCTCCTGCAATTGCGCGAGCCGCGCTTTCGGGTCCGCCCCACCGAACCCCTCTTCCAACATCATTTGTTCGGAGTAATGCGCCCAACCCTCGACGTTGCTCGACGAAAACGTCAGCTTGCGGGTCTTCGACGGAAACTGTTTCACATAGAGAAATTGCACAAAGTGTCCCGGGTAAGCCTCGTGAATCGAGATCATATCCATCACGGGCCGGTTGTACAGGCGCAGGTGCTCTTCCTTGTGTTTCGCGTCCCACTCCTGTTCAACGGGCGTGACGTAATAAAACGCCTCGGCTGCCTTCGCCTCGTATGCGCCCGGCGGATCCATGGACGCGAAAGTGCCGGAGCGTGCGTAGGGGGGCGTTTCCGTGACGATCGGCCGCGCTTCCGAGGGAACCGTCACGAGTTTCCTATCGATCAGGAACTGCCGGATGGCTTCGAGATTCCGCTTCGCGGACGGAATCAGATCATCCGCGCCGGGATGTTCCGCGCTGAGGGACACCATTACTTGCGCAGGCGATCTCTTCGGATCGATCCGGCGCGCCGTCTCGACGAAGGCGTTGTAATCCTTGTCCAGGTTCGCTTCGCCGATTGCAAGCAGCCGGTCGAGAGGAATGTCCGTCATCTCCTCGTACAGGAGCAGGCGAGCGAAGCTCTCAGCGCCGATCGCGTAGCTGCCTCTCGAGCGGGGCAGCAGATCGCTCTTGAGCCACACCGTTGCGGCTTCAACTGATTCAATGGCCGCCCCGTTCGCGGCTTCAAACTCAGCGAGCAGGGCCGTATCCGTGCCAGCCGCCTGCCTGGCCCACGTTGCGACCGAATCGCGGAAGAAGCCGGCCGAGCCCCCGGCCATGCGGATGGCAAGATCGGTGAACTCCTTCGGAGGATTCGAGACATTCTCGCGCATGGCCTGGAGCACGGCGGGAATAGCTTTGAGCCGCGCGTTCATCGACTTCAGCCGTTCCGCGGCAGGAGCGAAATCGCGCTTCATCAAACCGTCGATCGCTTCGCCTGGCAATCCAACGTAGGGCATGGGATTTCGCCGCCAGGTCTTAAGCGTTTCAAGCGACAGCAGTTCCGCTTGTATCTGGCCCTCGATTACGGCGGCGTCGATCTGCGCGCCGGCGTCGAGGGGAGCGGAGCTGAGCGACTTCACCCGCTCCAGTTGCGCCCGCAGGATACCGATCCGCGCGGCAACGGCTTTTGCCGAAAGGTCTTCCAGTCTCGCGTCATATTGATGAAACCCCGCTGCGGTTCCGTAGGATGGTCTCGCCGTGTAGTAAGCGTCGAAATAGTCCTCGACGAATGCCGCGAAATCGTTCCGGGGCCGGCCGCACGCGCTCGTCAGTAACAGCGAGAACCAAAGTACCCGTTTTATTACCATTCGACCGCTTTCCCAGGTTCGAGCGTCCACACCTCGGTATCGGCTCCATCGATCTCCTCCGGACGCCCGTTCAGCGCAGGGAACGTTCCGAAGTGCATGGGAATGAGCTTCTTCGGACGCAGCAGGCGGCACGCCATCGTCGCCTCCCGAGGTCCCATCGTATAGAGTCCACCGATAGGGAGGAAGGCCAGTTCCGGATGGTATAGCTCGCGAATCAGTTCCATGTCGGCAAACACATTCGTGTCGCCCGAGAAGTAGACGCGCTTTCGATTGCCGAATCGCAGTATGTAGCCAGCCGCTTCGCCACCATAGATGATCTGGCCGCCGTCGAGAATTCCGCAACTGTGGACCGCGTGCGTCATCGTCGCCGTCAGTGGTCCCACCGTCTGCGTGCCGCCCTTGTTCATGGGCAGCAGGTTGCTCACGCCCTGCTTTTCCAGCCAGTGGCAGGTCTCGTAGATCGCGATCACTTGCGGCGAGAATTTCTTCGCAAGCGGCACTGCGTCGTGGATGTGATCGAAGTGTCCATGGGTGATCAGAATAGCGTCCAGACGCGTGAATCCGTGGCCAGCCGGATAGGCGGGATTTCCTTCGATCCAGGGGTCCATGAGGATGACTTCGCCGGATTCAAGACGGAATCGAAAGGTGCCGTGTCCGAGCCAGGTGATTTCAACCATAACGGAATTATGGCACGGGCCGCGTCGCGGGCAGGCGGATTCCCGCGCCAAACTCGGCGTACCCGGGAATCGTGACGGGCAGGCGGCCGCCGATATCGATTTCTCCGTACAGCGCACGGATGGCCGAGATCTCAGCGGGCTGCACGTTGCTGCATGTTGTCAGGTATGCCTTCACGCCTGGGAACACCCTAAGCAGATATGGACTTCCGATGGAAGCCAGGATCACCGGTTTCGCATCCGCCAATGCCGCGACGAAGCGCCGTAAGGGATCGGACAGCGCGCCCGACGTACTGAAGGAGAACACCACGACACGCGCGCACCCGGCGAAGCGGACGGGGGTCTCGGAGGCGTCCCGCGCGGTGTCAGCGCCGACGGTAACGGTTATTGCCCGTGGCGCCCGCTTTCGGAGCTCGTCAAGGACAGTTTGTCCGATCGGCGAGCGCGCGTTTTCCTGTAGCACCGCGAAGCAGACGCCGTGGCTGGGAAGAGGCAGCATGTTATCTTCGTTGCGGACGAGTGTCACCGAGAGGTCGGAAATGGCTTGAGCCCGGTCGAGCGCTTCGGGGTCGCCCAGGGCATCGCCGACGGCTTCGAGGTCCACGAGCCGCTGGCGATTCAGGCCCAGCTCTTCTTTTGCCGCGAGTATCTTCTCAAGGCTCTGCTCGATCCGCGCACGCGTGATCCGTCCCTGGCCTGCGGCAGCCACAACCGCATTAATCGCCGCGAGAGGATCGGTCGGCATGAGCAGAATGTCGGCGCCGGCTTCGATTGCGCGTACGGCGGCCTCGCCACTCTTGAAACCACCG
The DNA here is from genome assembly GCA_005808865.1 of Acidobacteriota bacterium. GTDB lineage: Bacteria > Acidobacteriota > Terriglobia > Bryobacterales > Bryobacteraceae > SYKU01. Next base: position 1,907 of record SYKU01000064.1, on the reverse strand, counting down.
GCAATGCCGCCCATTTCGAGAGCGTCGGTGACTACCAGGCCCTTGAATCCCAACTCGCCGCGGAGCAACGTTGTCAGGATGGCCGCCGAAAGCGTCGCGGGCACGTCCGGCGCGTCGAGGGAGGGCACGGCGATATGCGCGGTCATTACCGCATCCACGCCATTGGCGATCGCAACTTTGAATGGGGCAAGTTCCACCGAATCGAGGCGCGCCCGGTCTCCACTGGCGGAAGCGAGACTTACGTGGGTATCAACCGCTGTGTCGCCGTGACCCGGGAAGTGCTTTACCGTCGTCAGCACGGGCCATTTGGCGCTGCCATTCGCCCCTTCGAGAAACGCCTTGACATGCGCCGAAACGCCGGCCGGATCCTCGCCGAAGGACCGGATGTTGATGACGGGGTTATCGGGATTGTTGTTGACGTCGGCGACGGGTACGAGGAGCCAATGGACGCCGAGAGCGCGTGCCTCCCGCGCGCTGACTTCACCCATGTAACGCGAAGCGGAAGTATCGCCAGTCGCGCCAAAGGCCATGGCATGCGGAAACGGCGTCGCGCCATCCACGCGCATGGAAGGGCCGCGTTCAAAATCCCCCGCGACGATCAGGGGGATCTTCGCGAGTTTCTGCATGCGATTCGTGAAGGCGGCGAGCGCGTAAGGCTCCGCGCGCCTGACCACGCCTTTCGGAACGCGGTTGAGCAGCACCATGCCGCCGACGCCCGTGTCGCGCACAAGCCTAACGAACCGCGTGTATTCGCGCGACCGCGAGTTCGGCGCCTCGCCGTAAAACGGAACGATCACAAGCTGGGCGACCTTCTCGGCAAGCGTCATCGCCGCGATCCGCTTTCGCGCGCTAGTGGGTCTTTTAGAACTCGCCGCCGGCTTCCGGCGCGGCGGCGCGCCAAGCACGCAGAAGCAGGCGAGCAAAACGACCGCCGCCAGGCGTGAGGAGGGCGAACGCATGGAGTAGTGACGCTTAGTCCGGACTAGGAAGTTTTTGCACTGGATCTCGCGGTTGCGCCTTGGATGTGAGGCGGCTTCTTCGAGGCCCTCCGGCCAATGTATTTCGCCACCGCGCGGTTAAGTTGCGCGACTTCGTTTGCGCCTTTCCCGATCACTGCGCTCGCGCCGGTCGACGCTTCGTCAAGTCCCAATTGTTCCGGAAACGTGGCGAGCAGGATAATCGGCACAGACGCTGAAAGTTTGCGGATTTCCACGATTAACGCGATGCCGTTCATCTTTGGAAGCTTGTGATCCGTCACTACGAGATCGTAATGATTTGCAGAGTAGAGCGCGGCACCCTCGGCAACGCCGGGGGCCGTTGTGACCTCACAACCGAGGTCTTCCAGAACAGACCGGCGCGCCACCAAGCCGTGGCGGCTTTCGGCCACCAGCAAAACGGATCGGGAATACTGCGCGCGGAGTGAAAGGAGTTTCTTCATCAGGGAATCATGCGAGGTTAACAAACGGTTACAGTCGTGTCAATCGCCTGCATGTCCGCGGGTGCGCGTCTCAGAAGTGACGATCAACGGGGTTTCTATTTTGTCCCACGGATCCGGGCAGTACGCTAGGACTGGAGGCCCCTCAATGCCAACAACTACATCCTTCGACTCGCTTCAACAGCGGCGTGCCCAGATCGCCGATCAGATCGCCGCCCTGGGCGACCTGCGCTCCGGGTCCATCACTCCCACTTCGGGCCGGTGCGGCAAGCCCACTTGCCACTGCCACCGGCCCAAAGACCCGGCTCAACCCCGTTGATCGTCACTTCTGAGACGCGCATCCCTCCTAGTGTCTAGTTGCATTAGTTCTGGTACTACTGTATGTTGAGTCATGCGCCGAAAGTCCGCGAAATTTCAGCTCAGCGACGAAGAGATGAAGACCTTAGAGGGATGGACCCGCCCAGGCACGACG
>SYKU01000063.1 GCA_005808865.1 Acidobacteriota bacterium | reverse complement strand
TCGCGAATCAACAACTTACCGACAAAAATCAGCGATCACTGTAGAAGATGGGTCAAGGCTGGGACGTTACAGGGTTCGACGTGTCGGCAGTTGGCCTGAGAATGGCCGAGGAGCTTGCGAAGTCCCGATCCTTAAGGATAAAAACCGTTCATGCCTCCGACGAAGACTTTGATTTTGGCGATGCCCAGTGGGACCTCATCGCCATGATCTATGCGATCGAAAAGAGGAGCGTTCACCGGATCCGAGCGGCGCTGAGACCCGGAGGTCTGGTGGTCATTGAAGCCGGTCACAAATCAGCGTCGGGAGCTCCATTTGAATACGACTCCAAAGAATTGCTTAGGATCTTCAAGGGTTTCCGCATACTTCGATACGAGGAAGCAACCGGTGTTTCCGACTGGGGAGAGGGAACGCCCATCCGGCTTGTGCGATTAATTGCCCAAAGACCCCGCTAAATCAAGTTCACGCCGCCCAACCGAACGGGACGTACGAAGACGACGACAGTCCTGGTCTGCACTACATTACGCCGTCTCGTAGATGGCCAGCATGCGCCGTTCGCCGGTCTGGAGCGAGAGCACCTCGATGTTCACGTCGTCGTAGCTTGCGTGTAATTGGGGGCCTGGAAGCAGATTCCGGGCCGGGCGCGGCCGCGGTCCGGCTTGGGAAAGCGGAGTTGTCTCGCCGGACGGGCGGTGGCTGGCGTAGCATTCGAATGAGCCGGGGACCAAAGAAGTGCACGCACAGCCGCCTCAACAGCGTCTTCCCCCCAGTACCGCCGCTCTAAACAGGCTGAAGCAGCAGATGAGCCTACCGCAGCCCGAACCAGAAGAATAACGTGTAGAGCGCGATTGCCGCGACCACGAACACCATCCACCACACACGAAAGTCGCGCCATCCGGAGTAGCGCGCGGCCAACTCCCCGGGCAGTTGCGCGTACCGGAGATTCCAGGTCATTCCTTCCACGGCTTTCGCTTCGGGGGCACGGGTCGCGAGTGAAACCGTCACCATAACGGTGACGCAGAACATCCAGGCGAACAGCGCCCTGTGAAGATAGTTGATCCCCGGCGCAAGCACGTTCTGCAGGAGGTAGCTGAACGGGAGTCCAAGCACCACGCATGCCAGCGCTCCCGTAGCATTCGCGCGCCGCCACAGAATGCCGGCGGCGAAAATCACGGCAAACGGCGGCGCAATGTACGCGAACACATCCTGAATCAGGATGAACAGAAATGAATTCTTCAGAGTCGCGTAGTAGAGAGCGATCCCGACGCCGGCCGCCAGGGCGAGCGCACCGCTCCACTGACCCACACGCACCTGCTGCCGCTCCGTTGCGTCCGGACGCAACAGCCTGCGGTACAGATCGATCGTCACCACCGTTGAGGTAGAGTTGATCATCGAAGAAAGCGTCGACATCAGCGCAGCCGCCATCGCCGCGAGAATCAGCCCGCGCAGTCCCGCCGGTATCAGATCCTGAATGAGGGTCATATACGCAAAATCCGGCCGCTCAAGGCCAGGATGGAGTTTCCAGGCGATGATCCCCGGAAGAACGAACAGGAACGGAACACAGATTTGGAGGAATCCCGCGGCAACCACCCCCATGCGCGCGTGCCACTCGTCACGGGCCCCGAGACATCTCTGGACAATGTGCTGGCTCGCGCAGTTGTACCACAGCCCGATGCTCAGAAATCCCGTGAACACTCCAGTTGCGGGAAACACCGGATGCGACGGCGAATGGAACAGTACGAACTTTTCCGGGAATTCGCGGATCAGGGGCAGAACTCCACCCGTCCTGATCAGGCCGAGAATCGGCACCATCAGCCCACCCGCAAGGATCACAATCATCTGCAGGAAATCCGTCCATGCCGCGGACTTCAGCCCGCCGTAGACGGTGTACGCCCCGGTCAACAGCGCCAGTCCCGAGATACCCCAACGGATTTCAAGGCCCGTCACGCTCTCGATCGCAAGACCACCCGCGTAGAGAGATCCGGCGATTATGGAGGCCACGTACCCAAGCGCGAGCGACACCGCGAACAAACACCGCAGCGCCGGACTATAGCGGCGTTCAAGGAACTCCGGCATGGTGAACACGCCGCTGCGCATGTAGTACGGCAAAAAGATCCACACCAACAGGGTGTAGACGATCCACGCGTTCCATGTGAACGCCGCCACCACGATGCCTTGCGAGTAAGCGGCGCCCACCTGCGCGATGAAGTGCTCGGTGCTCACAACAGTCGCAACGATCGAGGTTCCGACTACGTACCACGGAAGCTGGCGATCGCCAAGAAAGTAGCTTTGCGCCGATTGGCGGCCATTGCGCGACACCCAGAATCCAAGGCCGACGCTCACGGCCACGTATCCGCAGAAGACGATCAGGTCCCAGACGTTCAGCGAGATCCCGGAATTCATCGCGCCAGTTCCGCGTCCAGCGTGAGAAGGCCCGACGCCTTCGGGACGCGGATCAAACCGGCCGCAGCGTCGAAATCCGAATGGGGCTTGCCGTTTAGACGCACCGAACCCAGCGGCCGGCGGAGGTGCACATGCAAGCTGGCTGTACGCAGCGGCGGCGTCACGCTGACGCGAATACGCTCCTGCTCCGCGACGGCGCGAAACGACATGGGTCCAAAGTACGTCGGCGCCTCTTCAAAGCGCACTGTCTTGCCCGGATCAAGCCACGCGCGCGGAACTCCGCGCATCACGTGGACCACTCCGGTCTCCACGTTGTCCTTCAGTTCCTCTTGCAGCAGCATCTGGCGGAGCAGGAAGAGCGTCTCGGCATTCGCGGCGGAATTCGGAAACGAGTATTCGGGGCTCTGGAAGCCGCCAAGCCGCGTGTTGTAGTAGATGAACGGCGAGCCTTCGGAAGCCGAATAGACGTGACGCGACATGCCATACGCGAGCCGTCCATAAAAGCCCGTCAGGAAGCGTTCGACGTTTCCGCCCCGGAGACGGAAGTCATAGATCCCCTGGTTGTAGACGTTGTTGATCCACCCGGAGCGCGGCAGCTCGCCCTCCCGGCGGCGCGCCCTTGTATTGCCGAGAACGAACGCGCCCCGCTGTTCGAGGTACCTGGCCATCCACTCACCCACGTCGTCCGATGGGTTGAAGAAATTGAACTGGTATTGCATCTGGACCCAGTAAGCGTAGTAGGTCCCTTGAAGGCGGCCGTTCGCCAGGTGATCGTAAGGCTCCGGTCCGTAGTCTGGCGTGCCGCGAAAGTAGAGCGTCTGCAGGTCTACGAACGGAGGCCGGTCAGCGAGCTTGATAGCCGCGCCGCGCAGGCCCGTCATCAGATCGGCGCGGAACTCCGCCGCTTCTTTCCGGTACTGCTCGCCGCGTTCGCGATCGATGCCCGTCCGGACCAGAAACTCACCGAGATCCTGCAAACCCTGGCAATTCGTGATGCTGTGCGCCGGCACGTAGACTTTCTGCGTGGACGCCCGCAAGTCGACGCCGGGCTTGTCGGGCGGCAGGAAACCCCAATGCAGCGGACGCTTGCCATCCACGAGTTGCATTGTGGAGCGGCGGTCCGCGATGATCTCGTCCGCAATGCGATGGATGTCGCTCCGGAAGCGGTGATAGGCTGCCACGCTTCCTGTCAGGCGGTAATTCTCGAGCAGGTGATGCAGCGGCATGGCGCGGCGGTTTTGATACTTGCGACCCGCCGCATCGGGCGTGACGCTCACCTCAAAGGCGTGCGGCAGCAGGGCGGTGGAATAGTCCTGATGTCCGTAAAGCGCGAATACATGCGCGCCGAAACCGTTTTCAAAGGGATAGTAGGAATCGTTGTAAAGCAGGCCTGCGCCGTAGGTGAAGACCGGTCCGTCGTTGAGAACCATGTTCGTCAGCAAGAGCGCTTTCCAGATGTTGTTGATGCGTTTCTCTGGAACTTCGAGTTGCGCTCCGCGCGAAAGTATCGATTCCCAAAAGCTGCGCGTGGAGTCAAGAGCGCCTGAATACCCGGCATCCGGCGTCTTCTCAAGACCGCCCAGGCCGGGCCGGTAGGGAATCTCGAAGTACACGTCCACGCGGGCCCCCGGCTCAACGGTAAAGGGCTGCGTCACGCGCGAACCTTGGCCGTCTTCGGCTGTATGGGTCATCAGGACCGCACCCCGCTCGTCCACGACGCGACCGGTTCCCGCCGTGGCTACGCCACGAACAAGCGCCACGTCCGCGTGTACCGCACCTTCGTGTTTCGTCCGGCCGGGATTTTCGACGCGGAAGTGGACCCGTGCAATATCCCATCCCTTCTGCTCGCCCGCCGGGCGGGTCGCGAATGCGCGCTGTGTGTAGCGCAATCCGCCGTGCATGTACGAGGCGGTGAGAACGGGAAGATAGCCCTTCTCAAAGCCGATCCGCGTGAAGCGATCGCCGTCTTTGCCGAACATCTCCGCGTCCGTCCCTACGCGGAACAGGACGTTGGTGTTCGCGGCCAGCACCTGATTCGGCGCTCCGTTAAATACGCCGCGAATCAGATTCGCGGAGATAGCACCGTTGAACCAGAACATGAACTCGTCCTGATCGCCCGCTGCCGGCTTCGAAGGATCGGACCATGTGCCGAGAACAGTCCGGTCTAGAACCTTGCCCGGGTAGTAGGCGCTCATCGACTGGAATGATGGCTCGCCCGCAGCCAGCGCTTTCTTAGCCAGCGGATCGTCCAACCCCTCCCACATCAGGTCTTCGTATCGCCTGCCGTCCTGCATCGCCCGCCGCTCGGATTGCGACAGCACAGCCTCCTCGGCCCATCCCTTTGTCATCTTTACGAACTTGTGACGAAGTTCATCCTGCGCCGAGCAGGAAGCGGCGAACAGAAGCAACGGGGCGAGACGTGCGCTCATCGAGCCAAGGATATCCCATCGAGGCGAGGATTGTTGTGGGCGGGCTAAAGGTATCCAGTCAGGGCATGCACTACTTGAGAGGTCCGGGCTAACATGAACGTCAAATCTATCCTCCCTATAGTTTGTGATCCGCGGATTCACCGTTCTTTCTTGCACCACTAAAGCCTGTCCGCCTGTCCACGAGGGCGCGCGCGCAAGGTAGCCAGCATCTCAGCCGCGATCGCTGGGTACTCCGCTTTCACGTCCATAGTTTCATTCGGGTCTTCGAAGATCCGGAAAAGAAACTGGCAGGTGTTCTGACCGGTAGTCTGCTCGACGAACTTGAAGTCTCCATGGAACACCGCGGAGTTGGCCCCGCCACCGAGCACCGCCGCGGGACGCGCGACAGGCGTCTCGCCCAGTAAGCCTTTCCACAGGCTGACTCCATCGAATTGCGCGCCGCCGGTATCGAACCCGGCCGCTTCGGCAAGCGTCGGAACCCAATCGGTCACCGTGAACAAGCGATTGTGCACACGCCCCGGCTGAAGCACCCCGGGCTAGACAATCAGCCCCGGCACGCGCAGCCCCCGTCGAATGCGCCGCCTTTCTGGCCGCGGAGCGGCGTGTTGCTGCCGCCGCCGCGGTCATTCTGGTGCCCGCCGTTGTCGCTGATCCAGATCACGATGGTGTTGGAGGCGAGCCCCTCCTCGTTCAGCGTACCGATAACCCGGCCGATCGCCGCGTCCATCGAGTCCACCATCGCAGTGTAAGTACGCCGGTCGGGATCGGCAATGTGAGCGTACTTGGCCAGGTACGCCCCGGGGCTTCGAGCGGAGTATGGGGCGCGTTGAGCGAGAGATCCAGGAAGAAGGGTCGATCTTTATCGCGTTCCCTGATAAAACGGATCGCCTCGTTGGCCAGCAGGTCACTCGTGTAGCCTTCCTCGGCCAGCAGTTCTCCATTCCGGTTCCAATCCGGCTGGTTCGTGCCTCCAATGTGGGCGTAGTAGCTCGTCTCGCCACCCATGAAGCCGTAGTGAAGATCGAAGCCGCGCCGATTATGCCTGATGATTGTAAGGGTTTGGTGTGGTCCGCGGAACTACTGTTGAAAGGAAACTGTCATGGCATCCCCCGTCGCACACCTTCTATGGCCTGCCTTTACCATTCTTGACAAACGGAAGTGCCTCCCGCTGCCGCCCTCGGCTAAAAAGCG
>SYKU01000008.1 GCA_005808865.1 Acidobacteriota bacterium | reverse complement strand
TCCCGAGCCGGTTCATCTCGCGCACCACTTCCCTCCCGAAGGCTGTAAGGCCGTTGTGCTTCGCGGGCGAACCCGAGGAGTCCGCCCAGTTGTTGTTCGTGTTGTGCGTCAGCGTCATGTACCGGACGCCCAAGGCGTGGAAGTCGCGTAGCAGCCGCAGGCTGTCTTCAATCGCGTGACCGCCCTCGATTCCCATCAGCGCGGCGATCCGCCCTTTTCTCCTGGCCGACTCGATGCTAGCCGCCGTCGCTGCCAGTACGAAATCGCCCGGGTAGCGCCCTACGATGTCATGCCGCACGGTGTCGATCATCTGCATGGCGCGGTTGGCCGCCGTATTCGACTCCGCATATCTGCCGGCAACGTAAACCGCGAAGAACGTGGCTCCGACGCCGCCTTTCTTCAGCCGATCGATATCCGTGTGATGCTTCCCGAACGATTTGCCGATATCGAAATCGTCCACCGTGAAGCTTGTGACGTCGTTGTGCGTGTCGATGAGAAGCGACGACCGGTGCGTCTTCATCACATCCGCCTCCGACAGCACGGGCTTTTGCGCGGTGAGAATGGGGAGAAACAGGAGTGGCAGGAGAGCTTTCACGTCAGGCAGGATAACATGATCGAATGACGCGAATCGGAATTGCGGGTCTGCTGCACGAATCGAATACTTATCTCCCGGTTCCAACCATCTACGAGCATTTCGCGGCTACGAGCATGACCACGGGAGCCGCTCTGATCGAGCGCTGGCGGGGGGCCAGGCATGAGATCGGCGGGTTTCTCGAAGGCGCCGGTGCGAATGCCGTCCCGTTGTTCGCGACTTACGCCGTTCCGAGCGGTGCTCTTACGGCGGATTGCTTTGAACGCCTGGCGGCCGAACTGATGCGCGAACTTGAAGCTGCGCTGCCGCTCGATGGCCTCGTGATCGCGCTGCACGGCGCGACCGTCGCGGACAGCTTTCCGGATGCCGATGGCGAAATTCTGCGGCGCCTTCGAATGCGTCTGGGCGCGGGTTTTCCGATCGTCGCCACTTTCGATCTGCACGCCAATATCTCACGCCGGATGGCGGCTGAATCGACCGCGTTGATCGGATACCGCACGAATCCGCACCTCGACCAGTGGGACCGCGGTGTGGAAGCGGCGAGTCTCGCAGTCCGAATCATCCGCGGCGAGGCAAAGCCGGCCCAGGCCCTCGAAATGCCTCCCATGCTGGTTCCGATTGCGTGCCAGCACACTCCGGTGGCGCCGGCGCGCCGGCTATACGACGATCTCGAAGAGGTCCTGCGGTGGCCGGGAATTCTGACGGCGAGCGTTGCGATGGGCTTCAACTATGCGGACGTCGAAGAAATGGGCGCCTCGTTTCTGGCCGTTGCCGATCACGACTCAGGACTCGCACGGCGCGCGGCCCGCTGGATGGCGCGCCGGGCATGGGACCGGCGCCATGAGTTCGCGGCGGCTCTGCCGAGCCCGGAACAGGCTGTCCGGGATGCGGCGGTCTCCCCTTTGACACCAGTCGTGTTGATGGACGTCGGTGACAATGTCGGTGGCGGCAGTCCAGGGGATTCGCGAGTGCTGTTCGATGAAGTGCTGCGTCAGAGAGTACGGAACGCGCTCGTTGTCCTTTACGCTCCCACGGCGGTTGCCTCCTGCGTGGCAGCCGGTGTTCGTTCCGAAGTTACTATCGAAGGGATCGGCGGCCGCGTAAAGACGATCTCCGACGGCTTCTACACTGAAACGGAGGTGCGTCACGGCGGTTGGTCCACATACGATCAGGGAATTACCGCGGTAGTGGAAACGCCGGACGAGCACACAGTAGTGTTCACCTCACGGCGCATGGCGCCGATGAGTCTCCAACAGATCTTGAGCCTCGGAATCCGTCCGGAAAGGAAACGGATCCTGATCGCCAAGGGCGTGGTCGCGCCAAGAGCCGCCTACGAGCCGGTCGCCGGAAGCATCGTGCTTGTGGACACGCCCGGAGTCACAAGCGGCAATCCAGCGAGCTTTGATTACAGACACCGGCGGCATCCGCTCTATCCGCTCGAACCCAATGCCGAGTATCCCTGAAGCATGGCTTCCAATGGCTTTGCTCAACCTCGTCCAGACGGGGAAACTGCCGGAAACTGAGGAGGGAAGGCCAACCCATTCTTACGTGATTGTTTCATTCGACGATGCGCCGGGCGGGAAGTCTCGAAGCGATCCGCCGCTTTGGTTGTTTAACTTCGCGCGTGACTTCCTTTTGGATCGCTTCGGCCGTTTCCTTTCCTGGGCAGGCGGCGAAGCCTCCTCTACCGCTCGCAACTCGCGAATCTGTAGATTGGCATCCAACAGTTGCTTACTCAGTTCCCGGAAGCGCTGGCACCCGGCGACCTCGCGCCGCGCTGTGGCCGTATCGTCGGGGAGGAATACGTATCAGTTACGGCTTTGCCATTCACCTTTCGTGTCAATCGGTGGTAGGGGGCTCGCCTGATTGGGCGATCTGTACTTGAACAGTGGCGCGGCGGCTTTCCAGGTTAACTCGCAAACCGGAACATTCATTTCGCATACCCGGGCGGGCAATTGCTACCCGGAACGGGCCGGTCTTAGGGTAAGATGACCAATTCGGGAGGAGTTATGGTGAAAACAATAATCTTGATTTCCGCGGTGGCCGTGGCCGCGATGCCGGCGCAGCAGAAAAAGAGAGAGCCGCTGGCGAACGAACAGTGGGTTTCCCTTTTCAACGGTAAAGACCTCACCAATTGGGTGAAGGTGGGCAGCGAGAAATGGGAAGTGGAGGATGGGACCATCCACGGACAGGGCGTCACAAAAGAATACGGTTACCTTCGCACGGAGAAAAATTACAAGGACTTCCAGCTTTCCCTGCGTTTCAAGTGCGAAGCGTCCGGCAATAGCGGCGTTTTCGTTCATGCCGAATTCGCGCCCGGCACTGCGCGCGTCACGCAGGGAATGCAGTTCGAAATCGACCGCAATCCAAACCAGCACACCGGCGGACTCTACGGTGACGGACGTCAATGGATCGCCTGGCCCGCCCCCGAATTTGAGTACATCCTGAAGCCGACGGACTGGAACGACTATCTTCTCATCGTGGACGGCAACCGCTACATCGCCCGCCTGAACGGCGTAGTGGTTCTCGATTTCACGGATCCCACGCCGAAGTCGTTCGATGGCTCGATTGCCCTCCAGTTGCATTCCGGAGGCCTTGGAAACATGCGTTTCAAGGACATCAACATCCGCGATATGAGCAAGCGCTAACGGCGCGCCGGCAGATGAGCCGCGGAAGCGGAGCGCCTAGGTACGGAAACGGCATCCGGTTTCCCGGCGCGCGCCGGAGCGTTCCAAAACGCCTCCATCGGCAGAGCGTGGAGGTTCGACGCGAAAGGTACCGTCTGCCCACCCGTATACAGCACGACTCCGCGCCGGAAGCGTTTACCCGCCGCCTCCGCCAACGTGCGAAGGCCCCTGAAATCGGAGCCATCCACGTTGGCGCTGGTTTTGACCTCCACGCCAACGATATTCCCCGCGCGATCCTCCAGGACGATGTCCACCTCCGGCCCCGTATGGAGCCGGAAGTGGAACAGCTTCGGCCGCGTCCGGCTCCATGCCGCCAGTTTGCGCAATTCCATCACGGCGAAATTCTCCACCAGCGAGCCGATGGGCAGCGCTCCGCCGAGACCTGCGGCGTTCATGCCTGTCAGATACGCGATCAGTCCCGTATCGCCCAAAACCAGCTTTGGCGCTTTTACAATACGGCTTGTAAGATTCGTGGACCACGCGGGCAGAAGCTGGACCAGAAACGTGGTCTGAAGTATAGTCAGGTAGCGTCTCAGAGTGGTCTGAGGGATCCCGAGATCCCGCGAAAGACCGGCGAGATTCAGCAGAGAACTGGCGTTTGCGCCAAGCGCGGCGAGAAGGCGCGGCATCTCCGTCAGCCCGTCGATGTCCGCCATGTCGCGAACGTCGCGCTGCACTATGGTCGTAATGTAGGAATCGAACCAGGCGTTTCGCCGTACGCCCGCGAACCGGCTGAGCAGCGTGGGATACCCGCCTCGGACGATGCGCTGGACAATCGCGTTCCGGTCCGGCGGCGGATTCGCGAATGCGGGAACTGGACCGTCAAACAGCCTGTCTATGATCGATACGGGCACACCGTCGATTTCGCTCTGGGAAAGCGGCCACAGAGTAAGAATCTCCATGCGCCCAGCCAGGGAATCGGAGAGTCGCGGAAGCAGGAGGATATCGGCCGAGCCGGTCAGCAGGAAGCTGCCGGGTTTGCGGTCGCGGTCGACCGCCGCCTTGATCGCCACGAACAGATCCGGAGCGCGCTGCACCTCGTCGAGAACCACGGGGCGCGTCAGGCCCGACAGGAAACCCTGCGGATCGTCGAGCGCCGCCTTGAGCACCGCCTGATCGTCCAGTGTGAAGTAATTGGCCGCGCCGCGGTCCCCGGCGATGCTCCGCGCGAGCGTGCTTTTGCCCGTCTGACGCGCGCCGTTGATCAAAACGACGGGCGTATCGGTCATAGCCTCACGGACGTTTGCGGCCAGGGCGCGGACGATCATGAGCCAAATCTACCACGTTTGGCGGATGAAATTCCACCACCAAGTGGATGAAATTCCACCACCAAGTGGATGATTTTCATCCACCAAGTGAATGAGTTTCATCCACTAAAAGCTCCGTTGTGATGGCGATCGACGTCCTCAAAGTGCGGTATACCGGGCACCGGTCCGCGAAGATTCCATGCACCCGTTCCGCCGTGGCCCGGTGCTCCGGAGCCGCTTTCAGAAGCAGCCGCACGTGAATTCTTCGAATCACCAGAACACCGTCTTCGGTCTCAATCTCACCCGTGGCTTCCGCGGCGAGCCTTCCTTCCGAAGCGTTGATTTGACGCGCCTCCAGCGCGCCTCCAAAGGTTCCCGCGAGTCAACCGGCTGTGCTGGCGACGATGTAATCGAGCGTGGTTGCGTGGGGCGGAAAAGCGCCCGCGGGGACCTTATAATAGCCGGCGATCTCGCTGTGCACGCCGAACGTAACCGGTTCGGATTCGGCGGGGAGGAAAGCCTTGCGAACCGGGCCTTTAACCCGCTCGATCCGGACCTGCGAGCGATAGACAACCTCCGGCATAGTGGCTCCTTGTTGCGGACAAAAGACGGAGGCCGCTTTTGCGGGCGGCCTCCGGGAAAATTAAACGACCTTCAGCAGAATGATGACCAGCGTGTAAAGCGCGAGCGATTCGATGAGCACCAGGCCGAGCAGCAGCGCGAAACGGATCGCGGCAGCCGCGCCCGGATTGCGCGCCATGCCCTCAGCGGCGGCGGCCACGGCCTTGGCTTGGGCTAGACCGCAAACCGATGAAGCGATCGCCATCGAGAAGCCCGACGTAATCGCTACCCAGTTCGTACTGCCGTCGGCGGCGAAGATCGGAGTCGCGAAGACAAACAACGCGAGAACCAGAAAGAACAATTTTGTATTCATTTGTGTTTACTCCCTGTTAAAATTCGCCCCCAGGAGGTGGTTCCCGTCATCCTCTTGCAGCCGGGCTCACACTGAGGGCGGCATAAAGCCGGTATTAATGATCGTGCGCTACCGCTCCCGCCACGTAAATCATGGTCAGAAGCGTAAAGACATAGGCCTGAAGGAACGCCACGAAAACGTGCAATCCAAGAAACGGAAAGGCCCCGAGATAAGTAAGGCCGAGAAATGCCAGCGTCACCTGTTCGCCCGCGTACATGTTCGCATAAAGACGGATGGTGAGCGAAAGCGGGCGCGCAAGATGGCTGATGATTTCGATGGGAATCATTAGCGGCGCGAGCGCGGGCATCGGACCCGCGAAGTGCGCCAGATACTTGCCGATTCCGTTCTCCCGAACGCCGCTGATGTTGTAATACGCGAACGCCACCATAGCGCAGCCAAGCGGCACCTGCGGAAACATGGTCGGCGACTCGAAGCCCGGAACGAGCCCGAGCAGATTCGCGAACAGGATGAACAGGAAAAGGGTGCCGAACAACGCTACGTAACGGCCGGCGTGATGGCTGATCTGCTCATGCGCCTGCTCGTACAGAAAGTCGTAAATGATTTCGAAAATATGCTGGAGCTTGCCAGGCTTATCCATGGAAAGCCTGGGCCGCAGGATCGCGAACACAACCACGATAAAAAGGCCCACCACGACTTGCATGGTCACGAAATTCGCCCATGGCCGCGACGGATCGTGCGCGTGGACGTTCAACAGCGAAAGCAGGGCCGCGCCCACGCCGCCCAGGTAGTCGTTAAAAAGCTTCGTGATCCACAGTTCTTCATGCATAGACAAGTTCGAAAAGCGCTTCCAGGATTACGGCGGCCACTGAAACGAACAGGCCAGCCAGCGCCGCCGCAAGATTCAGAGGTGAATAGTTCAATATAACATAGGCTCCCGCGCCCAGGATCAGGTAGCGGAGCCCCATCAATATGGCCACCCGCTTCCTGGGGGGCTTCCCCGAAGTGGCTTTGCCAACGGATTCGGTCAGGGTCTTGAGCCACTGGAAATTGAAGTAGGAAGCGAGCGCTCCCAGCAGGAAGCCGCCGCTCCATGCCCATCCTTTCCAGAAGAAGCCGGCCGCCGCTCCCACCGCCGTCAGCACGGCGATGGAAAGGAGCATCCGCCGGACTGCCCGCTCTTCAGTCCCCATCGTCTTGAGTGTCTTTCTGGATCTGCCGTATCAGCTGGACAAAGCCTCCGGCGATTCCGAGCAGCAGAAAAATCCAGGTCAGGAATCGTGTACCAAAGGTGCGGTCCAGGAGATACCCGATACCATACCCCACGGCGGTCGAAACCGGCAGCAGAAACGCGAGCGACGTATATTCCCCCACCTGAACCAGGAACGGGCGTTTCATCGTTCTCCGTTACCGCCTCGCCGGCGGCAAGACGGCACCTGGGAAGAATGGAATACGCGCGGTCAACGTGTGCCTGGAGTGGCAATTGACGCACGAAACACCCGCCGCTTTTCGCGCCGGTGCGCCTTTGCAGGGCGCGGGCAGCGATTCGTGGCATTTCTGGCACTGCGCCTCAGTCTGAACGGCCGTGCGCGAATTGTGTACTCCGTGGCACGTGGTGCAGTTGGCCGCTTTAGTCCTCGACCGCCCCAGCACTAGCAGGCCGTGCTTACTGCCCGTGAATTCCTTGCGCTGCGCGGGGTGGCAGGATCCGCACAAAGCGGGCACCTCGTCCGGCGCGGAGATCCGGTCAGGCGCAACGCCACCGGTCGCCGTACGATGCGCGACGCTCGGCCCGTGGCAGGCATCGCAGCTCATGCCCTTGCGGAAATGCGTATGCGTTGTAAATTGTTCCACCAGTTCGCTATGGCACACGGAGCAGACTTCGTGCAGCGTTTCCGCCGAAAAAAGCGAAGCCGCGACGAGCAGCCCGAGCCACAGATTCATAGGCGTTTGACCAGTTTCCGGTCGATCGACGCCAGGTCTTTCATGCCCGCCAGCGCCATGGCAAGCTTCAATTCCGCGCCCAGCATCCACAGAACTCGCTCCACGCCGGGTTGCCCGAACGCTCCAAGGCCCCAAAGCGGCGCTCTTCCCACAAGCACGGCCTTCGCCCCAAGCGCGAGCGCTTTCAGAATGTCGCTGCCGCGCCGGATGCCGCCATCCATGAGTACCGGCACCTTTCCGGCAACCGCGTCGACCACGTCCGGAAGTGCGTCGATAGTGGCAATCGCGCCATCAAGTTGCCGGCCGCCGTGATTGGAGACCACAATGCCCGACACGCCCCGGTCTACCGCGATTCGCGCGTCCTCCGGCGACAGAATCCCTTTCAGGATCACCGGAAGTTTCGTCGCAGCCTTAACCCAGTCGATATAGTCCCAGGTAAGATCCGGCGTGTGCGGCTGCCACATGGCGGGCAAAGCCGGACTACGGGGTTTGCGGACCTCACCAGCTTTCGGCACGCCGGTCGCCATATATCCGTAGTCGAAACGATTGCGGTTGTTGCGGTCGCGGTTGGACTGATATTGATTGTCCACGGTAACGGTAATCCCCAACGCGCCCCGGTCTTCGACGCGCCGCACGTAGTTCGACGCAGCTTCCTTATTCGCGTGGCCGGTCGTATTGGTCCACCACTTTGGCCGGTCCGTGCCGTCCGCGGCGACTTCCGCGCCGCTTCCCGTGCAAAACAGCGTTCCGCTCGCAAGCGCCGCCTTCGCAACCACCGACTCGGCGTTCGGGAACACCAGATTTTTGCCGCCTGTCGGCGCAATCAGAATGGGGGCGCTCATCTTGACACCCAGGATCTCGGCCGATGTATCGACCTTGCTCACGTCCGTCATCACGCGCGGCACCAGGTAAAAGTGGTTATATCCCTCGCGATTCGCCCGCAGCGTGAGCTCATCCTCCACGCCGCCGGCGATGAAGTCGTAGGCGAGCTTGTTGAGCTTCCTCTTTGCCACTTCTTCGAATTCGTGGACGTTAACCGGCCCCATCAGATCGTCGCCGCCCGGTTGCACGGCCGTCTGCCCGAATAGCGGCGAACCCGCTGCGAACCCTATCAATCCACGAAAAGCTTCCCGCCGGTTCATCGTTTTCCTCCCAGCAATTGTCCCACCCGTTCCGCGGTTTCCTGAATCAGGAATCCCATTTTCGGATGGCTTGGTTCCAGATCCGCATGAATGCCGTACTCTTCGAGCGCCTCACTCGTGGTGGGGCCAATCGAGGCGACGACAATACGCGAAAAGGCGCCGCGCACCTCTCTCTCGATTCTCATCTCCGCGGCAATGCGCATGAGATGCGCGATCTGAATCGACGTGGTGAAGACCGCGACATCCACGGTGCCTTCCGCGAGGCGCGCGCAGGCTTCGCGAAGGGGCGCGGTGTCCTCCGGCATCTCCCATTGATAGACGCGGACGCAACTGACCTCGGCGCCTCGCGCGCTCAAACCGTGGAGCAGTTCCACGCTCGGCCTGCCGTATTCCTGTACCGCGATGCGCCGCTCCGCACGTCCCTCGGTCACCGCCAGAAGCTCACGCCACGTGTTCGGTTCGGGAGCAATGGCTGCAATCGGCACCTGCCATTCGCGCAACACCGCCGCCGGCTTCGGACCGCGCGCGACCACGGTCAGATTGCGCAACGCGTCGATGAATCGGCCGCCCGGAAAGCGTGTCTCAAGGACCTGACTCAGCAGCCGCGTTCCAACACCGGTGAGCAGAATCATCATGTCAAACTCGCCCGAGAACAGCCGCCCGGCGAAGGCGAACGCTTCCCCGTTTTGATCGAGTGGAACCTCCCTCATCGATGGCGCGACAATCGGATCTCCCTGCTTGTTGCGGATCAGTTGCGCCATCTCCACGGCGCGCCTGCTCTCAAGCGAGAGAACTCTCATTCCGGCAAATGACATCGAGCCTATTATATCGGCCTCGCGCGCTATCATTGAGAAATCGATCCCGCTTCTCCAGCTTCGAATACCCAGCCTGGAATCCTTGCATCCATCCGCGAGGCGATCCATGGCTCGGACCGCGACTACACCGAGGGCAGCCTCGGCCGCGCCATAACTCTGCTCGCGATCCCGATGGTGCTCGAGATGGTAATGGAGTCGCTCTTCGCCGTGGTGGACGTGTTTTTCGTGGCGCGTCTCGGGGCGGCGGCGGTGGCCACCGTCGGACTGACGGAGACGATGCTGACTCTGATATTCTCCGTGGCCCTGGGACTCAGCATGTCAACCACGGCAATGGTGGCGCGCCGTATCGGAGAGAAGGACCGCGAGGGCGCCTCGGTCGCCGCCGTTCAGGCCATTGCAGTCGGCCTAGCCGTGGCGATCGCGGCGGGAATCGTGGGCTTCATCTTCTCGCCCCATTTGCTCAGGCTGATGGGAGCTTCGGAACGGGTTGTCTCAACGGGCTCCCGCTACGCCTCCATTGTGTTCGGTTCCAGTTGGGCCGTGATGCTGCTGTTCCTCAACAACGCCATTTTCCGGGGCGCGGGCGACGCATCGATCGCGATGCGCGTCCTGTGGCTCTCGAACCTGATCAACCTGGTGCTCGACCCCTGTCTGATCTTCGGACTCGGCCCGTTTCCGGCGCTCGGCGTCACGGGCGCGGCCGTCGCCACGTCCATCGGCCGCGGAGTCGGAGTCCTCTACCAGTTCTACATACTCTTCCGGGGCAGCGGCCGCATTCAGATACGAGCTCGACACCTTCGCCTGAACCTGAACGTGATGACAACTCTGATTCGCGTCTCACTCACCGGCATTCTGCAATTTCTCATTGCGCACGCGAGCTGGATCGGGCTCGCGAGGCTGGTGGCCTCGTTCGGCGAAGCCGCGGTGGCGGGCTACACCATCGCGATCCGCATCGTCGTCTTTGCGATCCTCCCCTCGTGGGGGCTGAGCAACGCCGCCGCCACGCTCGTGGGTCAATGCCTTGGCGCAAAGAAGCCGGAACGCGCCGAACGCGCGGTCTGGGTAACGGCCTTCTACAACATGCTATTCCTCGGCGCGGAAGGCGTGGTGTTTATTGTCTTCGCGGAGCCGATTGTGGGGTTGTTTACGTCCTCCGCGGACACCGTGCGGGTTGCCGTCGAGTGCCTGCGGCTGGTCAGCTTTGGCAACATCGCTTACGCGTGGGGAATGGTCATGGTTCAAGCCTTCAACGGCGCCGGCGACACGGTGACTCCAACCATCGTCAATGTTTTCTGCTACTGGATGTGGGAACTGCCTCTTGCGTACACGCTGGCCGTGGTTTGGGGCCTGGGGCCGCGCGGCGTCTTTTTCTCGATTCCCATCGCCGAAGCCACAATGGCCGTTGTGGCCATCGTTTTGTTCCGCCGCGGAAGCTGGAAGACGAAGCACATATAGGCCCGGCTCATGCTTCCGGCCCTCCGGTAGAGTCGCCGGCGCCGGGATTCACCCGAACGGGCACCCATGTACCGTTTCCTTCCAAAATGCAACTACAGCATCGTCACGAATGTGGACCAAAATTCGCGTGCCCGACTCTAATGGCGTCCGTGCGGTCGAGCCGGCCGTCTGGCGCCTTGCGAATGTTAGAGCGGGAGTGCCCGTAGGTAGTCACGGAACCCGGGTCCCAAATCCGGGCGCCGCAAGGCGAGCTCCACGGTCGCTTTCAGGAACCCAAGCTTGTCACCCGCGTCATAGCGCGTACCCTCGAACTTGTACGCATAAAGAGGCGTCTCGCGCAGCATGTGCTTGAGTCCGTCCGTCAACTGAATCTCGGACCCGGCTCCCGGGCCCACGCAGGCGAGCGAGTCGAAGATTCGCGGCGTCAGAACATAGCGTCCGATAATGGCCAGATTCGACGGCGAATCGCCCGCCTTCGGTTTCTCCACCAGGTCGCGGACGCGAAATACGCGTTCGCTCAACTGCTCCGCCTGCACCATTCCATAGGCCGGTGATTGTTCGGGAGGCACTTCCATTACCGCCATCACGGGAGCGCGAAACGTCCTGTGGATGGCGAGCAACTGCGCAAGACACGGCGTCGGAGCCACTATCACGTCGTCGGCCAGCACAACCGCGAACGCCTCATCGCCAACCAGATCGCGCGAGCGAAGCACCGCGTGTCCCAACCCGAGCGCCTGACTCTGCCGGATGTAGGCAACGTTGACCTTGTCGGAAATCGCTCGCACGGCTTCGAGCAATGCCTTTTGCCCGCGGGCCTCGAGCAGATACTCCAGTTCAAAGCTGACATCGAAGTGATCCTCGATTGCCGACTTGCCGCGGCCGGTGACGATGACGATGTCGCCGATGCCCGACCCCACCGCCTCCTCGACTCCGTACTGAATGATGGGTTTATCAACCAGCGGCAGCATTTCCTTTGGCAGGGACTTGGTCGCGGGGAGAAACCGGGTGCCAAGTCCCGCCGCGGGAAACACGGCTTTTCGAACGCTCTCGAGCATCGGCTACGCCAACGCTTTCCTGCAATACTCCACGCACTTCTTCACTTCGGCCAGCGTATCTGCTCCCTTGTATTCGTATTCGATGTTCGCGGGGATCTTGTATTTCTTTGCCTTGAGCAACTGTAGGACTTCCTTGATCGGCGTGTCTCCTTCACCCAGGGGAACGTTTGGCCCTTGATTTTTCTTGCGGTCCTTGATGTGCAGTGTCACGACGTGCGCGTGGTGTTTCGAAAGGTAGTCCACTGCGTCGAAACCGGCCGCCGTGAAGTGGCCGATGTCAAGGTTGATTGCGACGTATTCGGACATGCCCTTCATGGCGTCGGCGAAATTCTCTGGCGTCGCGAACTCATTCGGCTTGATGTTCGAATGGTTGTGCATGCCTACTTTGATCTTTGCTTTTTTCGCGAAAGGATCGATGCGTTTTGCCGTCGTGACGTTGGAGGAAGCCGTAATCACCTTCACGCCAAGGGCTTTCGCCATCTCGAAACCGCGCGAAATTTCTTCATCGGTGAAATCTTCGCGGAAGCTGTAATTATAGGCGTAGAGATCGATACCGGCAGTGTCAAACTTCTTGCGCGCCGTTTCAAACTCGGAGAGTGCAACGGTAGTGCGCCAATTTCGCAACTCGTCCCGCTTCATTCCCTTCGGCTCCACGTGGCCCGAATACATTTCGCAGGAACTGAGGCCGGCTTCGACCATTCCGGCAATTGCGCCGTCGAGATCGCGGTCACGAAAACTATAGGACTGAACGCCTATCTGAACGCCATTCACCTTGGAGTTTGGCTTCGCACCCCAAAGCGGCAGGGCCGCCGGGGCTGCGAGCGCCAATTTCGCAAAATCTCTTCTTGAAAACATAGATCAAATCTCCTTTTGGACGATATCACACGGGCAGGCTATAAGACACCTTTACAAAACCACGACCGGATGGTACAAATTCGGGAGCACGGCCTCTCCGATGGCCACAAGTTCGTCCCCGAAGACAGCCTTCACGTAGCGCGATCCCGCTTGCTCGCGGAACGGCGGCGCCGGAAAATTTCTGCCTTGGCGGACGTGCAGCGAGCTCAATTCGTCGAGGGTCACCGCTGGAAATTCCGGCAGAAGATCGGCGGCGGGAATGATGGCGTCTTCTAGGTTCGCCTCCAATTCCATGAGCGTGAGTGCCTGTTCGATCCTGAAAGGTCCGGCGGCGGTGCGCCGCAGGGCGTCCAGGTGCGCGCCGCAGCCTAGCTTTAGCCCTAGATCGTGCGCGATGCCGCGAAGGTACGTCCCCGCGGAGCAACTGCATCGCAGCCGCGCAACGCTGCCCGCGGCTTCAAGCAACATCAACTCGAACACCTCCACCTCCACCGGTTCAAGTGCGACTTCAAGCTTCTTACGCGCGAACTTGTATGCCGGCGTGCCGCCTATCTTCTTGGCGGAAACGGGCGGCGGCGTTTGCAGGAACCTTCCGCGAAACGTGTCGAGCAGCGGTTCGAGTAATGCCACGTCAATGTCGACCGGAGTTTCTTCGGATGTGGCGGCTCCCGTGCGGTCGTAGCTATCCGTCGAGAATCCGAACCGCACGGCCGCCTCGTACGTCTTTGCACCGCGGTTGAAAAACTGCGCCAGTCGCGTCGCGCGGCCGATCAACAACGGGAGCACGCCCGTCGCCATCGGATCGAGTGTCCCCAGATGCCCCACCTTTTTCGTGTTTGACAGCCGGCGCACACGATTGACGACGTCGTGCGAAGTCCATCCTTCCGGCTTGTCCACTACCAGCACTCCCTCCATCACTTCTCCAGTTCCTTGATGGTTTCGAGCAGCACTGTTCCTACTACGCGCAGGCTCTCGGCGCTCAGCTTGTCGGCCGTGTCCTTGTCGGTGTGCCAGTAGGAATTTCCCGGACCATAGTTGAAATCGATGAGGTTGAGCGCATTCACGCCGCGCCTCACGAATGGCATGTGGTCGTCTTCCACCGCGCCGCCGAGGTCGAGGAAATGCTTCCTCACGCCGAGCTTCGCAGCCGTATCCCACACCAGCTTCCGAAGCCCCGGGGAGGAGTTCATTTCCATCAGAATGTCGAGATCGCGGTCGCCGATCATATCCACGTTGATGAGCGCCTTAATCCGTGGCAGCACGGATTCCGCGGCCCACTTACCGGCCAGATGACGGCTGCCGTAGATGCCGTCGGTATCCGACCACTGAGCAATCGCCTCCTCGCCATCGAACCAGACGAGGGAAACGTCGTCCTTTCGAGGCCTGCCGGAAAGCGCGGCCGCAAGCGCCATCAGGAGCCCGCCCGACGCGCCACCGTCGTTCGCGCCCACGAAATAGATTCCCGGCATCGACTTGGTATCGTAGTGGCCGCTAATGACGATGGCTTTCCCGGAGGTGCCCGCAAACCGCGCGATCACGTTTTTCATTGCCTTAGGTCCGAGCGGCGTGGATGCCGTAAAATCGTCTTCGGCCACAGTGCACTTGTATGTTCTCAACTCGGCCAGCATCCAGGTCTGGAGCTTCCGGATCTCGGGCGACCCGGCCGGCCGGGCTCCGAACGAGACCATCCTCCGCGCGTATTCGAGAGCGCGGGCGCCGCTGAACGCAGGCTCGGCTGCCACGGCGGCAGGCGCAGTCAGTATCGCCAATATCAGCGCGGCTTCCTTGCTGTGCATACGTATCCCAGTGTGAAATTCCGGTCGCGGTCGAGAAAGTCCAGAACGGGCAGGACAAGCGCGGGAACGCCAAATAACAGGGCGGCGGCTGGAAACAACAGCCAGCGCACGCCACCTGTAAAAAATTGTAGCCCGTTCGCCATGCGTCTCGCCATCAGACGGAAATATCCGCCCGCCGCGCGGATCTCGACCGACTCCATTCCCGCCTGCGAAAGCAGATACTCGAGGCCGTGCCGGGTGTAGCGGAAGTAGTCATGCGGCGACTGATGCACCTCCCACTCGTGCGGCGCTACAAGAAGCAAGCGCGCGCCTGGCGTGAGAGCGCGGGAAACTTCACGGAGCGCCGCGGCGGGTTCCTTCAGGTGCTCCAGCGTCACGATGTGGATGCAGGCGTCGAAGGAGCCAGGGGGAAAAGGGAGCGATGTCAGATCGGCCACAGCGTCAAGCCGGCGGTAGTTCCAGGTTGCATCTCCGATGCCGAGATCAACGCCGAAGTAACGCTGTTTCGCGAATTGCGCCGCGTACCGTCCTTCTCCCGCGCCTGCGTCGAGCACGCGCGCGCCTTCCGGAAGGGAGTTCGCGAATGCGGTAACGGCGTCTTCGACGCGCGCTTCGAAGTCCAGCAGGTGACGGCGCAGGAACCTCGGAAGCCGGTCGGCGAGAGTGGTGTAACTCATGCCTTCTTCCGGGCTTCCACCATGATGGTGGACCCCCGTCCGAACAAGGCTTCGATCGCGGCCGGAGCAAGCGACGCCACCACAAGTCCAAAGTACAGGCCGTCTTTCACGATGGCCTTTCGCCAGCTTTCTTTCACGCCGCGCACGCGCCGCCTCATGGGATCGAGGCGTGGCGCCACGCTTGTGGCGAATCCCGCCGGATTGTCCCGCAGGGAAAAATGTTTCCGGCGGACGACCTCAAATCCTGATCGCTTCAGCAGAACTTCAAGGTCACTCGCGCGATAGTTCACCAGGTGCCGCGGAATATCGATGCCGTTCCAGTTTTTACCGAACAGTGCGAACTGCCAGGAATCGGCGTTCGGTACCTGCACGACAAGCCGTCCATTCGGCGCAAGCATGGAGCGGGCCGCGTCGAGAAAGGGCCTCGCATCGTAGAGGTGTTCCACGACATGAAACATCGTAACGGCGGCGCAACTGCCTTCGCGGATGGGGGATCCTCCGCCGAGCGACGCGCAGACGGCGGGCACGCCCTTCGATTTCCATGCGATGCGCGCGGCTTCCGCGGAAAAATCGACTCCGATAACCCGATAGCCGCGCTCCCGCATCAGCGAAAGAAAAAGCCCGCCACCACAGCCGGCATCGACCACCGGCCCGGTCTCGCCACACCGCGCGATGGCCCGCGCGACAAACCGCACGTGATCGCGCAGAACTACGCGGCGGTACTTTTCGGCAAGCCCCGCACCCGGGAACCAGTAGTTCGCGGGGTAGAACTGAGCAAGATCTTCCGCCGTAGGCTGTGGATGCAGGCGGAGCAGGCCGCAGCGCGCGCACGTTACGACGTGGAAAGGCTTCGACGTGGTTCCGTACAAAGTGTCGGTCGAAGTGAAGACCTGTGTGTAGCCGCTCTCCTCGCAGATCGGACAGCGGTTCATCATGACGCCGCCCGCCCGTTCAATTCCCGTAGCGTGATGCGGTGCTCGAGAATAAGCTTACGCACTTCGGACGCGGAAAGCGCTCGGATCGCGTCCACGGAAGCGCGCTTGCGGAGCATCCTGGGCGCCATGGACAGCGCTTCGAGGTCGCCCATCAGCATTGCGCCAGCAACCCTCAGTTTTCCCATAAAACCGGGAAACCGCGCTGTCTCGCCCTCGCCCGCGGCAGCCGCGCTAAGGCCTGATACCAGCCGCGCCAGATAGTAGGCGGGGTTCAACAACAGCAGGCTCCAGGGGAAAAGTTTGAGCGCGAGCAGTATTCGATTGCGCTCGATGAGGCGCAATCGGGTCATCGAGCGCAATCCGAGCGTGGATCCACGATGGTGGCGTACGCGCGCGCCCGGCGCGTAGAGACATCTCCAGCCGGCGATGCGCGCCCGCAGACCCAATTCGGCGTCGTCCGCATAGGCGAAAAGATCCTGGTCGAAACCGCCGATTTGGTCGAGCATGCTCTTCCGGTACATCGCTGCGCATCCGTCCGGCCAGAGAACTTCTTCAACAGCGTCGTATTGGCCTTGGTCGATCTCTCCCGTTCCTCGCCCTCGATTCTGACCGTCCGGATATATTAAGTGTCCCACCTTGTCGATTCTGGCGGGGTCTTCCCACACCAGGATCTTGGACGCCGCCATTCCGACGTCCGCCCTGCCCTTGAAAGCGGAGTGTAATTGCGCGAGCCAGAGGCCATCGGCTTCGGCGTCGTTATTGAGCAGCGCCACAAACTGGCCTCGCGCCTGGGCGATTCCCTGATTGTTCGCTTCGCAAAACCCGCAGTTGCGGGAGTTCCGGATGATACCGATGTCGAGACCGGACGCGATAGAAAATTCCTCCGCCATCCCGGCCGACCCGTCCGAGGATCCGTTGTCCACAAAGATAACCTCGAACGCCGGGCCCTGTTGGCCGGCCAGAGACTCCAGGCAAGCCCGCGATAGCTCCCGCCGGTTCCAATTTACGACAATCACCGAAATTTCGGGGGTCTCGACCCTTATTTCCGTCAACTGTAGTATTATAAGCTTCCAGAGGTTAACCGGACGTAAGTCTATGAATTCTCTTGGCGAGCGGTTGCGCTTGAAGCGGATGGAGGGTGGCGTCAGCTTGGACCAGGTGGCTGGCCGGACCAAGATCGGCGCGAGACTCCTGGCAGCCATCGAGTCGGATGATCTTGAGCAGATCCCCGGCGGCGTCTTTCGCCGGAGCTTTGTACGCCAGTACGCTCTCGCGCTGGGGTTTACCGAAACGGACATCGCTTCAGACCTCGACCGGATCACGGTTGAGGGCCCATCTCCCGAAGAAATCGCCGCGCAGACGGTGCGAAGCATGCCGAGACGGGCGGCCGGACGGCTGTCCGAAGTCCGGATTTTCGAAATCCGGACGGACTCCCTCCTCGGCCGCGCGCTCCAGCCGCTGGGAGCTTTCATCGGCGTGGTGATCGTTGCGCTTCTCTGTTCCGGAGTCTACCGGCGGTGGCAAGACGGCTGGCCGGAAATACGCAGCCCGAAGGTCGACCGCATTTCGGCTAATCCGGCCAACGCGCTGAAGCCGGCGTCGAACGCGGCCGCCGCGACAACGGCCGAAGCTAGCCGGACCGTTGCGCCGACCCTCGAAGTCGCCCTTCACGCAACCGAGCCGACGTGGGTTTCGGTTACATCGGACGGCCGCAGGTCGTTCTCGAGCGCGCTCAAGGGTGGAGCCGTGAAGACGGTCGCGGCGGCTGAAATCGTTCGCATACTTGTTGGGAATGCGGGCGGGCTCGAACTTATCCTGAACGGAAAACCCGTGGGTCCGCTTGGCCCGCGCGGACAAGTCCGGGTAGTCGAGTTGACTTCGACTGGAGCGCAGATTCAGACAACGCCGCGAAAATCCGCGCCGGCCGCCGAACCTCTTTGACGCGCCGACCGCGCGGCACGCATATCCTTCCACAACTCCTGTTTCCGCACGCGCTCCAACACGAGCAGTTCTCTCCGTCTGCGTCTCTTGATGCGCATGTCGACTTTTCCCCAGAACTTGCGGAAATAATCCATCGCGGAGACCACGGAGAACAGCACTACAATCCACAGCAGCCCTCTGGCCGGGGCTGCCAGTTGGGGACGCCGCAAACTGGCCAGCAACATCGCGATGGCCGCGACTTGTGAAAGCATCTTCGTCTTGCCTAGATCCCCGGCTTTGATCGTGTAACCCTCCGCGGCGGCGATGCTGCGCAGACCCGAGACGGCGAACTCGCGTCCAACAATCAGAATCGTCATCCAGGCCTCGATCGCCCGAACCTGCACGAGCGAAATGAGTGCGGCGGATACGAGCAACTTGTCGGCGATGGGATCGAGCAGCGTTCCGATGGTGGTTACCTGTCCCCAGCGCCGCGCGAGATAACCGTCCAATAGGTCCGTTGCGGCGGCGACGAGGAAGATTGCGAGCGCCAGCAGGTCGTTCGTAATCACGACCGCGCCTACGCGTATCGCCACTTGCTCCTGAACGAGCGCCGCGACGAGCAGAGGCACGAAGAAAATCCGGGAGAGGGTGAGGATGTTCGGTAAGTTCATCGCCCGTACCCAACTATAGCGCAGGAGGCATGGGTTGCAATAACGGCTGGAGCATCGCGATCGCGGCCCACGCGGTCGTCGAGATGTGTTGCGCGTAACTCTGCGAGCCGGAAGGGCGGGTGGTGGCGATCCAGCCTCCCTGGGGCATTTGGGTCCTTTTCAAGTAGACGCGGCCCCTGGCGGCTCGTTCCGGATCCCTTGCCGCAAGCGCGAGAACTGCGATCGCCGTGTCGAAAGCCTCTGACGGAGTTTTCGCATAAGGGCCCCACCCGCCATCGCCATTCTGGCTGTCTCGAAGGCGCTCCGCGCACGCTGACGTCTTCAGCGCGAGGCAGACCGCGCCTGCGTCGAGCGTGGATTTCGCGGGGAGCCGCGCGAGCCAGTTGTCAGCATTGGCGATGGCGTTCCTGAAGCGCCGCGGGTCGGCCTTCTCAAGCGTGGTGCGGGCCATGTAGGTGGCGAGGGGCGCTCCCCAGGTGGCCGGCGATCCGAGCGAGGCCTCCGCGTCCACCTGCCACGAACCATCTTTCTCCTGATAGGGCAACAGAGTTTCGGCAGCCTGCCGGAGAGCGGCGCGGTCCTTGACGAGGCCTGCATCCGCGGCTTCCGACAACGCTGCCGCGAACTGAATCCGGGCGAGTTTCTTGTCGCTGAAACCCGGGTCTCCGTGGTTCGAATCCCACTCGAGCGGACGAATGAGCCACGCGGCCGTGTCGTCGAGGGCTTCGCGTGCAACCGGCGTGCCCGCGCGAACCGCCGCGAAGAGCGCTCGTGCGCCGTCACCGTTGTTATGACAGGAAAAGCAGTGATTTTGCTTCGACCAGATGGACACCTCGCGCGTGAGATACGCAATGGAGTTGTCCTCCGCGGCCGCGCATGCCGCCAGGAACAGCGTCATCCACGCCGTGTAAGATAGTGCCACGTATCCTCGATGCCCAGCCGGGCCAGTTGACGAGAGGCGATCGAAATGCCACTGGGCGTCGCTCTGTCTTTCGGGTCGAAGAGCAGGCCAGCCACCGTTCCGCTGTGAGCGGCGATAACACCCAGTGCGCCGGTTTCGGTGGCAATTTGTTCGAGATCGTCGAATCGCGGCTTCGGAAGAAATCGTTGATTGACGCGCGCGCAGGCGGTGGCGACGTATCCCGCGCGGCGGACATCCTGCGCGGTCACGGCTTGGCGGGTGAGACCCGCCAGTTCCGCGAACCGGTTGAGGTCACGCGCGTTGTACTGGGGCTGTGGATGGGCTAGCGTGTCGACGCCGAGGCTTGATGGATTGGTGTCGAAGCCGAGTACTTCGAGAGCCGGCAACTCCGCGCCCAGGTCGTCAAGGACACGCCCCTCCCGATACAGAAACAGTACGGCAGAGGGGAACATGGTGGAATCGGCCGCGCTTTCCGCCGAGACAACAATACGGGCTACTGTTTCGGCTGCGAGTGTCGCGCCCAGGGCGGACGCCACGGCCCGAAGCGCAGCCACGCAGTCCGCGGTGGAGGATCCCAGCCCCCTGCTTGCGGGAACGTTTGAATTGATGGACAACGAACCGCCGAGCCACGCGGTATCCAACTCCGAGAGCAAAGTCTCGGCGGCGCGCCGGGCTTTGACCTTTTCCGCCGGGCGTATTCGCACGCCGCGCTCAATCGACGGCTGGAACGTGGCTTCCGACCGGAAGAGCGGGCATGGCAAGCTGACGAGCACGCGCCCGTCCGGGACTGCGCCCTGCATGAGTTCGCCGAAGTGCGCGGGTCCCGCGCCGGTTCCGGGACGCGGGCGCAGACCTGTCATGATGACTTGAGAAGCCATGGGTCTCCTCCTCGTTTATACCGGAAACGGCAAGGGAAAAACCACCGCCGCTCTGGGCGTGCTGCTGCGGGCGCTCGGCCACGGGCTGCGCTCATGCACCGTTCAATTTCTGAAAGGCAAGTGGAAAACCGGCGAGCGGAACTTCGCCGAATCACACGGCCTTGAATGGCACATGATGGGCCACGGGTTCACGTGGGACAGCAAGGACGTGGATCGGGACAGGCAAATGGTTCGCGAGGCGTGGACGCTCGCGGAGGAACGAATCTTGTCCGGAAGTTACGATTTGGTTATACTCGATGAAGTTTGCTACGCATTGCACTACGGGTATCTCGGTTGCGAGGAGGTACTCGAAACATTGCGCCGCCGTCCGGTGGAATTGAACGTGATTCTGACCGGGCGGAACGCTCCCGAGGCACTGGTGGAAGCAGCCGATCTTGTGACCGAGATGCGGGAAATCAAGCATCCATACAAGAAAGGCACGCCGGCGGCAAGGGGCATTGATTTTTGAAAATCAAGAGGTGAGAGCTACGGGAAGGCGGTGCAAATCCGCCACTGCCCCGCAACTGTAAGCGGCATGAAGCAAGGCCGCGCGATCACTGCGCAAGCGGGAAGATCGCGCATCGAGGCCAGCCGCAAGTCAGGAGACCGGCTCCGCGCCAATTCAGCAAAACGTTCCGAGGGGGAACGTAATGACGAAACGCACATTTCTTATCCTGCTTGCCGCGGGGCTCCGCGGCGGATCTCCAGCGCTTGACGGCATAATACTTGATCCGGCCGGCGAGCCAGTGCCCGGCGCGAAAGTGGCGTGTGGGGCGAAGTATTCGACCGCCGGCGCGGATGGACGATTCATGCTCATAGGCGTCGACGTCTGTACGGCAGTGATTTCCGCACACGGTTTTGAGACGGCACGGGCTGAGCTGAGAGCGGGCGACCCCGCGTCGGTCCGGCTTTTGGTAGCGCCACTTGCGGAGCGGATCGTGGTTTCCGCCACCCGGCTTGAGACAACGGTGGAAGAGGCTGCGGTATCCGCGAGCGTGGTCACCGCCGATGCGCTCGAACAGCGTCAAAGCCCGCCGGTGCTTGACGTGTTGCGCGAATTGCCCGGACTGCACGTCGCGAAGTTCGGGAGGCATGGAGGGGCAACGCAGGTCTTCGCGCGCGGCGGGCAGCGTACCGGAACGTTGGTGTTGATCGACGGCGTGCCCGCGAACGATCCTGGCGGCGATCTGAATTTCGCACATTTGCTTTCCAGTTCAATCGACCGCATGGAGGTGGTGCGTGGTCCGGAGAGCGCGCTGTTCGGCGCCGAAGCCTCGGCGGCCGTGATCCAATTGTTCACCAAGCAGGGCCGCGCCGAGGACGCGCGGCCACACGGCACAGTTTCGTACGAGCGGGGAAGTTTCCAAACGGACCGCTGGGTCGCCAACATCTCGGGCGGATCGGGCGGCCGGCTCGACTACGCAATTGGTACCGAGCAATTTCACACCGTAAGCGAGTTCCCGAACGACTTCTACCGCAACACAACGGGGAGCGCCTCCTTGGGATACCGGATCTCGGATGCAACGCAGGTTCGGGCCACGCTGCGGAGTTTCGATTCTTCCGTGGGCGTGCCGAACCGCACAGCCTTCAACGTGTTCGATTTCGACGCCAGCCGCCGGAATCGCGACTACGTGGCGGGGTTCAAGGTGGACGATGTCCGGGGACGCAACTTTTCCCATCGGGCGTCTTTCTCGTTCCACAAACTTCGGGACACGTTCGACGACCAGGTGCGTGACGGACCGTATACGGTGGCGGGGCTGGTTACCGGAACGTCCCAAGTGCGTCTCGTGGAACTGATCGATCCGCGGCGGCTCCCGCTCGCTCCATCGGAAATACCGCCGGGCACAAGGTTGGCCGTGCGCGCGAACATCCGGCTGACGCCCACTTCGTCAGTGAGCGTCACGTCGCGGGAGCGCGCCTCATACCAGGGAACGGCTTCGCACGCCAATGGCGCCGCTGTTTTCGGATACGAATATGAACGGAAGGGCGGCTCGATTTCCGGACGCGACGTGGACCGCGATAACCAGGGGTTGTTCGCGCACAAGCAGCACACCCTTCTCGGCCGCGTGTTTCTTTCCGGTGGGGCGCGCGTGGAACATAATGCAACGTTCGGCACGAAGTTCACTCCACGTGTGGCGGTTAGCATGCGGGCGCTCTCGAATACATTTCTGCGAGTGAGCGCGGGGCGGGGGATAACGGAACCGAGTCTGCTCCAAGGTTTCGCGCGGGAGTCGACGTTCGTTGGCAACCCGGCGCTGCGTCCGGAGAAAACGGTCTCCTACGAGACCGGCGTTGTGCAGACATGGCTTCGCAAGCGCGTGCGGACGGAGGTATCGGCCTTTCATAACAGCTTTGAGGACCTGATTGTCTTCTTGTCATTGCCGGGACAGGTTTTCTCGACGTGGAATAACGTGGAAGCCAGCCGCGCGCGCGGAGTCGAGTTTTCAACTGAAGCGAAGCTGATGCGGCACGTCACGGCCGCGGGTAGCTACACGCTCCTTTCGACGCGTATCATTAAGTCGAACTCCCCGGCGAGCCCGGTCACCGGCGTGGGGCAGGAACTGTTGCGCAGGCCCCGTCATTCGGGCGCGGCGTCGCTCTCGGTGGCTCCCAGGCGGTGGTTTTTCCAGGCTGGCGCGGTTTTCATGGGCGAGCGTCAGGATATGGATGGCGCAGGGTTGGGGCTTACGCGCAATCCCGGTTATCGCACCGTCTACGCGGGAGGATCGTTTCGCGTAAACGCCCACTTCAGCCCGATGATTCGCGCGGAAAATTTGCTTAACAGCCGCTATCAGGAAGTATTCGGATACAGTTCCCTCTCGCGATCGATCCGGGGAGGCCTGCGCCTCGCGTGGTAGCGAAGTCCATCATGGTGGTGGGTACCGCGTCGCATGCCGGCAAGAGCTGGTTCGCTACGGCTATCTGCCGTTCGCTCCGGAGGCGCGGCTTGCGGGTAGCGCCGTTCAAGGCCCAGAACATGTCCAACAATTCGTACCCCTGCAAGGAGGGCGGAGAGATCGGACGGGCACAGGTGGCGCAGGCTGAAGCATGCGGCCTTGAAGCCTCGGCCAGCATGAATCCGATTCTGCTTAAGCCAAATTCCGAGACTGGCAGTCAGGTGATTGTCGACGGCAAGCCTTGGAGAACGCTCAGCGCGCGCGAGTATTACGAACACTTCGAGTACCTGAACAGCCGCGTAATGGCGGCGTACTCACGGCTTGCCGCCGAGTATGAATACATCGTGATGGAGGGCGCGGGCAGTGTCACGGAAGTGAACCTGAAGCGCACGGACCTCGTGAATTTGGGGCTGGCGCGGCGGGTGGGCGCACCGGCATTACTGGTTGCGGACATCGATCGCGGCGGCGTCTTCGCGTCTCTCGTCGGCACTTTCGCGCTCCTTGAACCCGAGGAAATGGCACTGGTGCGCTCCTTCGCGATCAACCGGTTTCGCGGCGACGTGTCGCTCTTTGAGGACGGCGTTGCGTTTCTCGAGAACAAGACGGAAAGAAAATGTCTCGGCGTGTTTCCGCACGCGCCGGACATCCATCTCGACGCCGAGGACAGCGTTTCGCTCGACGGCGCGCCGCGCGGAAATGGAAGAGTCGCCATCGTGCGATTTCCCCGCATTTCGAACATAACCGATTTCTCGTGCGTCCCGAACGCGGTTTGGATCGAACATCCAACCGGCATCCGGTTCGAGGCGGTGATTCTGCCCGGCAGCAAGAACGTAATCGGCGATCTGCAATGGATGCGATCGCGAGGCCTTGACCGTTGGGTGCTCGCGCAGCATGCGGCGGGTGCGCGGGTGATTGGCGTCTGCGGCGGCTATCAGATTCTGGGCGAACGCATTGACGACCCATTTCAGGTTGAATCCGCCGCGGGTAGTGCGGAGGGCCTGGGGTTGCTGCCGGTGACGACCACGCTGGAGAGGGAGAAGACCACCCGAATCGTTGAAGCGGAAACTCCAGGCGGGCGGCGATTCACCGCATACGAGATCCATGCCGGGCGCACCTCGATCCCGAGTGGAGCCGAACCATTCGCAATGGCCGGGATGCAACCTGAGGGAATGCGGAGTGGCCGTGTCATGGGGACTTATCTCCATGGGGCCTTCGAGGATCCCGTAGTGCTTGAGGAAATGCTGGGCGAAGTCTGCGCGGCCCGGGAATCGAAAGACGCGATGTACGACAGGCTCGCGGATTGGTTCGAACGCAATGCCGACATGCGGCGTTTCGAGGAGTTGTACTTATGAGCGTCACGCCCCTTGAGTTGCTGGCCGGCGTGGCGCTTGACCTCACGTTTGGAGACCCTCGATGGTTGCCACACCCGGTTCGGGGATTCGGGTGGTGCGTGGAAAAGCTGGAGCGCGCGTGGCGCGCGACGGGGCTTCCAATGCGTTTGGCGGGCGTTCTGTTCTGGGTCTCGGCGGTCTCGGCGGCCGCGGCGGTTGTGTGGGCGACACTGCCGTACGCGAACATCTACTGGATCTGGATGCTGCTCGCGATTCGCGATCTGGATGTGGAAGCGAGCCTCGTGCTTCGCAAACTGGAAGCCCGCGATATTCCAGGCGCGCGGAAGATGCTGGCGCGCGTCGTCGGCCGCGACACCGGCGATCTGGATGAAGCCGAAATTCTGCGCGCCGCAATCGAAACGGTTGCTGAAAACCTTAGCGATGCGGTTGTGGCGCCGCTGTTTTACCTGGCGCTTGCGGGTCCGGCGGGAATGGCCGCGTACAAAGCCGTCAACACTCTCGACAGCATGTGCGGCTACAGAAACGAAAGATACCGTTTGTTCGGCTGGGCCGCGGCCCGTTTGGACGACGTGGCGAATTTCATTCCGGCCCGCCTCACCGCCGCGCTCGTCTGGATCTGCGCGCTGCTGCCGGGTTACGGCTTCCGAAGGTCCGTGCGGGTGACGCTTCGTGATGGCGGTTCGCAGTCGAGCCCGAACGCCGGCTATCCCGAAGCGGCGGTCGCGGGCGCCCTTGGCGTGCGCCTGGGAGGGCTGAATTACTACGGCGGCACGGCTCACGGCAAGGCGTACCTGGGCGATGCCGTGACGCCGCTGAGCGCGGCTTCCTTTGCCGGGGCCCGGCGGATTCTGTACGCGGCTTCCGCGCTGATGGTGGTTGCAGTTTGTGGAGCGGTGGCATGAACCTCGCGCACGGCGGTAATCTGTTTGAAATCTGCCGCGAACGCGGTTGGGATTGGCGCCAGGTGCTCGATTTGAGCGCGAGCATCAACCCGCTGGGTCCCGCACCCGGAGTATGGGATGCCATCCGCGGCGCTCTCGATCGTGTGGTGCATTATCCCGAGAAATACGTTCCGGTGCTGGCCGCGGCCCTCGCGGAGCGCTGGGGAGTTGGAGTAGAACAGGTTCTGGTTGGAAACGGTGCAACGGAACTCATCCATTTCGTGGCGCGCGCGTGGCCGCACGAGGAAGTGTCACTGATCGCTCCTGTGTTCAGCGAGTACCATCGGGCGTGGCCCCAGGCTTCGCTTTTTGGCTTCGGCCGCGCTTTGGGAAGCGGCCTGGTCGTACTCGCGCAACCCAACAATCCGACGGGCGAGGCTGTCGCGTTCGAGACCTTACGCGACTGGCTGCTCGGCTCCGAACGTCCCGCGCTCGTCGACGAGTCGTTTATCGAGTTCGCGAACATGCCGTCTGCCGTGACGCTCGCCGCACGCCGTCCAAACCTGCTTGTGCTGCGCTCGATGACAAAGTTTTACGCGCTGCCGGGGCTTCGAATAGGGGCCATGGTGGGACATCCGGACTTGATCGCGCGGCTGCGCGCGTTGCGGGAGCCGTGGCAGGTGAGTGTACTGGCGGAAGCCGCCGCGCTGGCCGCGCTCGCTGATACAGGCCACGCGGAGAGGTCTGTCCAGTTGATCTCGCGTGAGCGCATATGGTTCTGGAAGCAGCTCTGGAAGCTGCCCGGCGTGAGGCCAGTGCACAGTTCGGCGAATTTCTTTCTCGTGCATCTCGACCACCTGGCATCGGACCTGTGCAGCTTCTTTCTCGACAGCAAAGCGATTCTTCGCGATTGCACGGGATGGCCAGGCGTCGAAGGCCAAGCCGTCCGCTTTGCGATTCGGACACGCGAAGAGAACGAGCGAACACTCGCGCTATTCAAGGAGTTCTTGTGCACAAACTGACTCTGCTCGCTCTTCTGGCGGGCGGCGCTCCGCAGCGAATCGTTTCCACCGCGCCGAGCGTCACGGAGATGCTCTACGCGCTCGGCGCGGGTGACCGCGTCGTGGGGGTTACGAAGTACTGCCACTACCCGCCGGCGGCTGCCTCGAAACCGAAGATCGGAACCTATATCCGGCCGGATATCGAGACCATACTTAGCTTGCAGCCCGACCTGGTAGTGGCACAGAAGGCTACGGGAAATCCGTCCGATCGCCTCGGCTCCCTCAGGCTGAACACACTCCTGGTCGATCACGATACGATTCCAGGTATCTTTCAGTCGCTCGAATCGATCGGCCGGGCGGTGGGCGCCGAGTCGCGCGCGGCTACTCTTGTTCGAAGCATTCGAGGCGAGCTTGACTCCGTGCGCGCGCGAACCGGCGCGCTCGCAAAGCGGCGCGTCCTCTTCGTCGTCGGACGCACCCCGGGCAAGCTCGAGAATGTGATCGCCGTGGGGAAGTCGTCCTACCTCAGCGACGTCATGGAGATCGCGGGTGGCGCGAATATCTTCCGCGATTCGATCGCCGCGTATCCGAAAGTGTCGCTCGAAGAGCTGCTCTCGCGGAATCCCGAAGTGATCGTCGACATGGGCGAGATGGCGGAGACCGTGGGCGTGAGCGAGGAACGGAAGCGCGCTGTGGTTGCGCTCTGGACCCGCTACCCGATTCTCAGCGCGGTGAAACAGGGGCGCGTGTACGCGGTGGCATCGGATATCTTTGTCGTTCCGGGACCGCGCGTGGTCGAAGCCGTGAAAGCGTTCGCGAGAATGCTCCATCCGGAGGCGGGATTCTGAAATCCGGCTTTCATTTGCGCGGGATGGGCATCCGCTTGGGCGGCGCGGAGATCCTGAGCGGCGTCTCGCTCGATTTCGAATCCGCCGGTCTCACGGCCATCGTAGGTCCGAATGGTGCGGGGAAATCGACGCTGCTTTCAATCCTCGCCGGGTTGCGGGACGGGTACACGGGTGAGTGTCAATACAACGGCCGGGAAGTGAGTGCATGGAAGCGCCGCGCCTTCGCGCGTGAAGTCTCGTTCGTACCGCAAAGTCTTCAACTTGAGTTCCCCTTCACCGCCGAGCAAGTGGTATTCATGGGCCGTACGCCGTTTTGCGACGGCCTCTTCGAATCGCCCGAGGACGCCATTGAGGTGGAGCGGGCAATGCGAATCACCGATACGCTGGCGTTCCGGCACCGCGATTTCGGAACGCTCAGCGGAGGAGAACGCCAGCGCGTGGTGCTTGCGGGTGCTCTCGCCCAACAGCCGCGGACGCTTCTTCTCGATGAACCCGCGACATTTCTCGATCTGAAGCACCAGGTTGAAATCTACCGCCTGCTGCGCGATCTCTGCCGCGAGGGACTGCGGGCTCTCGTGGTGACGCATGACATCAATCTGGCCGCCGCGTTTGCCGATCGCGTCGTAATGCTCTCGGGCGGGCGCTTGATCGCGGACGGGTCCGTGCGGTCTACCCTCACGCGCGAGCGGATTGCCGCGGTGTTCGGCCTGAATGTGGAACTGCACGAAGGGCGCGAATCGCGTCCGTGGATTGTCTATGGCGGTTAAGCACTCGACCGCGCTTGCTGGATCGGTTGCTCTGCTGTGGGCCGTGCTGTGCATCATGCCATTCCTCGGTTCGACGAGCATTCATTTCGGCCGCGCCTTCGCGGGAGTCTCGCCCGACAAGGAAATCTTCCTGTATGCCCGATTGCCGCGCATTCTGCTTTCGGCGATAGCGGGCGGCGGGTTGGCGGTGGCCGGCGTGTTGTTTCAGGCGCTGGTGCGGGATGCGCTCGCGACACCCTTCACGCTTGGCATCTCAAGCGGCAGCGCGCTCGGCGCGGTGATGGCAATCTGTTTCGGGTGGAGCGCTGCCACGAGCTTCCCGGTCGTGTGGGTGGCCGCTTTCGCCGGAGCGTCGGTAACGGTGGTGCTCGTGATGTGGCTCGCGGCAGTGGGTCGCCGCATGTCGTCGTTCACGCTGCTGCTGTCCGGCGTCACCATTAACAGCATCTGCCTCGCGCTGATTCTTTTTCTTCACTATTTGGCGAATTTCGGTCAGTCGTTCGCGATCGTGCGTTGGCTGGTGGGGGGAATCGACACCGTGGAGTATTCAACTCTCGCGTGGCTCGCGGTGGTGATTGCGCCCGCCGTGATCTATACCTGCCTTCGCGGACGCGACTGGAACCTGCTGTCGGTGGGCGAGGATTGGGCCGCCGCTCGCGGCATTTCGGTTTCGCGCCTGATCCTGACGGGCTACCTGCTCGGATCGCTGATTACCGGTTCCGTCACGGCGCTGACGGGGCCGATTGGCTTCGTTGGATTGATTGTCCCGCACGCGCTCCGGACAAGGCTCGGGGCGGACCATCGCATCCTGCTGCCGTGCTCTTTTTTCGCGGGCGCGGCGTTTCTAGCCATCTGCGACACGATCGCGCGGATCGTCATTGCGCCCACGGAAGTGCCGGTCGGCGTGATCACCGCGCTGATCGGCGGACCATTTTTCATTTGGCTGCTGCGGTCGAAGAGGAAAAGCCTTTGGTTATAGCTCTGATTGGCGGGGGGGCGCGCAGCGGCAAGAGCCGGTTCGCCCTTGAGTATGCGGAACGGAGGTTTGTACGCCCTGTTTTTGTCGCTACCGCGCAGGCGCTCGACGATGAGATGCGGTTGCGCATCGCAAACCACCGGGCCGAGCGCGGTCCGCGCTGGTCCACAATCGAGGAGCCTCTCGCTCTCGGCGCGGCCATGCGCGAGAATTCCGCCCGCTTTGATGGCTTCCTCGTGGACTGCCTGACGCTCTGGCTGAGCAACCTGTTGATGGATGAGAGGGAGGACGCGGAAGGCGCCTGCGAAGCCCTGATCTCTGAATTGGTTGCCGGGCCGCCCTGCGTGCTCGTATCGAATGAAGTCGGCTGCGGCATTGTGCCCGAGAACCCGCTGGCGCGACGCTTCCGGGATCTGGCGGGGGCCCTCAACCGCCGCGCAGCCGCGGCCGCCGAAGAGGTCTACTGGATGGCGTTCGGCATTGCGATGCCGGTTAAGGTGCGCAAATGAACGCACCTGGGTATCCCATTCCGGCTAAGGCTTGGTGGCGCGGTCCCACTGCACCGCGTGGGATGCTCTCGTCCCGGTACCAGCCGCGAAGGAGGGGCCTCGGCGCCGGCGGGAACGCCCCGCCTGCACTGCTGACCTTTTGGACATCTGGCTCTGTCCTGGAGATAGCCAAATGAACGCATTTCTCGCCGCGATGCAACTGTTGACCACGCTGCCCATGGGACGTCCGCGAGTGTCGCCGAACGCCGCGGCTTGGTTTCCGGCAGTAGGCGCGGTCATCGGAGCCTTGACGATCGCGGTGAACGAAGTGCTCTCCCTTGCCGGGCGCCCCATCGAGATGGCGCTGATCCTGCTTCTGTGGGCATGCCTAACGGGTGCGCTGCACGAAGATGGCTTGGCGGATACGTTCGATGCCTTTGGCGGCGGGCGTACCCGCGAGGACATCCTGCGTATCATGAAGGACAGCCGGATCGGCACGTACGGCGCACTGGCGCTGGTGTTTTCCGTACTCATTCGATGGAACTCGATGGTGTTGATTCCGGGAGGACGCATCGCTGCTGTGCTGCTTGCGAGCCAGATCGTCCCACGTGCCGGAATGGTTGTTCTCGCGCGGATGGCCGGAAGCGCCGGCGAGGGTGGCATGGGGGGCGCGTTCGCGCGGTCCGTCGCGCGATGGCATGTGGCAATCGCGCTCGTGTTTGCCGCGCCTATGCTGCCGCTTCTCGCATGCCTGTCGCGGTATTTCAAACGCCGCATTGGCGGCGTGACCGGCGACTGCCTTGGGGCCGCGAATCAACTCCAGGAGATCGCGATCCTGCTTGCAGGGGCGTGTCTGTGACGCGCAGGTTGTATCTGATTCGCCACGGTCACTGCGAACTCAGCGGCACAATGCTTGGGCAGCGCGACGTTTCCCTTACCGCGGAGGGCAAAGCTCAAGTGGAGTCGCTAGCCCGGCATCTGAAGCAGATTGAACTCATCGTGTCGAGCGACTTGGCGCGCGCCCGCGGGACGGCGGACATC
>SYKU01000062.1 GCA_005808865.1 Acidobacteriota bacterium | reverse complement strand
GCGCGCTTCAACCAATATTAGCAAAAAACCCGGGCTACAACAACTCTTCCCGCTTGCGCTTTTCGAGCAGCTTGACGAGGTCGCCCACTTCCTGGGATCGCGAACGGTCGGCGATCAGCAGCGCGTCCGGCGTATCCACCACTACCAGATCGTTTACCCCCAGCAGCGCCACGAGTTTTCCCTTTGCGTCCACGTAGTTTCCGCGGCTGTCGCTCGCCAACACTTCCGCTTGCCTGCTGTTGCCGTGCTCGTCGCGGGCGAGCAAGTCGTAAACCGCCTGCCAACTTCCCACATCGTTCCATCCAATATCGTCGCACGCAAGGCAGGTGACGTTATCGGCGCGTTCAAGCACCGCGTAGTCGATCGAGATGCTCTTGCAGAGGGGAAAGACTTCCGCCAGCTTCCTGGCGAAGCCGCGGTGAGAAAAGGCAGGTAACGAACTGAGCAGAGTAAAGGTCTTCGGCTGAAATTTCCGCAGCGCTTCGAGAAGCACTTCCGCGCGCCAGAAGAACATTCCGGCGTTCCAAAAGAATCGCCCCGCCTCGACGTAGGCTGACGCAGTTTCCGCATCGGGCTTTTCGCGAAACCGCAGGACCGGTGCAGGCTCGGTCGAACCAGCCTCTACGCCCTCGGGCAACTCG
The DNA here is from genome assembly GCA_005808865.1 of Acidobacteriota bacterium. GTDB lineage: Bacteria > Acidobacteriota > Terriglobia > Bryobacterales > Bryobacteraceae > SYKU01. Next base: position 4,587 of record SYKU01000062.1, on the reverse strand, counting down.
ATGTACCCAAATCCCGTCTCGGCCCAGCGCGGTGCGATGCCGAGAATCCCGATGTTCCCCCGGGCCGCCTCGCGAAACGCCGCGCGAACGAACTTCCGGTACCGGGACGGCTTCAGAATCACGTGATCGGATGGAAATACGCCCATCAGCGCTCCCGGTTCGATGGAACACAGGATGTGAGCCGCGAGACCGATTGCCGGCGCCGTGTTTCTCTGCTCCGGCTCCGCCAGTATCTGCTCGCGCGGCACCTCCGGCAGTTGCCGGACAATCTCCGGACGCAGATGCCGGTTCGTCAATATCCAGCAGCGTTCCGGCGGAACCACAGATCGCAGCCGCTCCACCGTCTCCTGTATCAGCGTTCGCTCGCCGAAAACGTTAAGAACCTGCTTCGATTTGGTGCGACGGCTGCGGGGCCAAAAACGCGTGCCCCGCCCTCCCGCCAGAATGACGGCGTAACAGTTCGGTTTCGCCATTGGCTATTGAATCGGATACCCGTGAATCAGATTGAAGGTCCTTCGCCATCGAGTCTTGGTGAAGAAGTTCTGAGCCAGATCGAGGATGTGATCGAGTCCAATCGTCGGATTGGAGAGACGCTCTGTCGGCGCGTCATAGGACCAATAGATGATCAACGGTTTCCCAATGATGTTCTCGCGAGGAACAAAACCCCAATAGCGGCTGTCGAGCGACGAGTCGCGATTATCGCCCATCGCGAAATAACGGCCGGCCGGGACAACAACTTCGCCGTTCAGGACGTTTTTTTCGAGCATCTCCTGAGCCGGCTCGTAGAGCCGCACGTTTGGTTCGCCCGGAAAATTGTCGCGGTACGAATCGAAGTACTCTGTTTTGTGATATTTATAAGGCTCCGTAAGTTTCTTTCCATTCAATATCAGTTGCTTGCTCTCGACGCGGATACGGTCGCCGGGAACTCCGATGACCCGCTTCACAAACGTCTGCCGTATGTCGATCGGATAACGGAAAACAATAATGTCGCCGCGTTCGACATCGCGATACGGCAGCACGTATTTCGTCGCCGGTCCGAATGGAGCGTAAGCCATTTTATCGACCAGGAGGTGGTCTCCGATAAGCAGGGTATCCTCCATCGAGCCGGTCGGAATCACGAAAGCCTGGACCAATGTGGTGGTGCCAAACAACAACAAAATGATGGTTACGGTCCACTCGGCAATAACCCCGCGCGGGGCTTCCGCTCCGGCGGCGCTGGCCCCGCCGTGGGGACGTTCGATAACCGGGCTCTTAGTTTGGCTCACGATTCATTGTAACGAAAATTCCCTGCCGCGGGTTCATTTCCCCGGCGTCATTACCGTCGCGTTTCCTCGGCGCAGGATGTCCGGCTCGAGCGGCCGCGCGGACGCGCTTGCCATCCAGGCCAAAGTCTCATCGAACGTCAGGACACCTTCTGCTCCGCCGAGATTCCCGACATTGAGGGCTCCCACGGCGCAGGCGAACCGGCTGGCGTCGCGGTAGGAGAACCCTCGATGCAGGGCTCCAAGGAATCCGCCGGCGAAGCAATCGCCGGCGCCGGTTGTGTCGACTACCTCTACCTCGAAGGCCGGACACTGAAAGCATTCCCGCTCGCCGAAAACCGCGCAGCCATTTCCGCCGAGTTTCACCACCACATCGTTCGCTCCGAGCTCACGAAGCCGCCAGGCCGCGGCGGTTGCCGTATCCGCCCCCGTAAGAGCTCTTGCCTCGTCCTCATTCACGAAGAGTATTCCGATGTGCGGCAGGCAGGCGGCCAGGTCTTTAAGCCACCGGCCGAGCGCGTCCCACATCGTGTCGAGAGAGGTCGTGAGACCGGCCGCTCCCGCCGCCCGCAGCACATCCGGCATGCACTCACGCAATCTCGGAAGACCGAATGGACTCCCCAAATGGTAGTGGGAGAATCCGTCGCAAAGGGTGCGTGAGAACTCAAACGGCTCAGCGAACATTTCCTCGCTTGAGCCCAGACTGTGCAGAAACATTCGGTTACCCCGACTGTCGACCAAACCGACCGTTGTGGATGTCGGTCTCGTGGAGCGTTGAACGAAGGAAGTCTCGGCGCCCGCGGTCCGGAGCGTCTCGAGGATCGTGTCGCCGAACGGGTCCCGCCCGACCATCCCCAGTGTTCTCACAGGCACGCCGAGCTTCGCAAGCGTGTAGGACGTATTGCCGCCGTTTCCACCCAGGTGCTGGGAGATGGATTCGACTCGAGACGTCGATCCCCACACCGGCCGGTCGACCGGTCTCACCAGAATGTCAAGAACGAGATTGCCGGAGCAGAGGACCCCACGTTTCATGATTCGCGAGTGCTAGCGGGCTAACAGGATCGCCCGGATCGCCTGGAGTGCGCCGGGGAGACGGACCGAAACCTTCTCGCCGGCCGTCTCAACTGCAGCACCCTCGAGGAGAGGTGCGAACCCACGCAAACCGGCCTCGGCTTTCGATGCTGCGGCGCGGAAATCCGCGGTCGCTCCTTCAATCCTGGCTTTGAGCAACTGCGATTCCTGAACCGACCGGCATGTGACGGAAGCGACGAACTCCAACTCGCCGCCCTTCAACGCGGCTTGAAGGTTTATCCTTTCGCCGTCTGGCACAGCCGCGGCAATGCCGCTTAGAACCGACCCAAGAGGACCGGCATTTGCGAGCTTCGATTTCGGGATCGAGACCCAGACCGGGCCATGCGGAACGGCGCCTGGAAGGCGCTCCGCCGTCTTATCCTGCAAGCGCGTCGCAGCCCAGGAATCCGGACCAACCGCCATCGCGAGCGCGTTCGGGCGCAAAGCGAAGAAGGAAATCTGGCGGGCTGGCGTGCTCCCGGCCATCCGGCAGAAAAAATTCAGGCATTGGCCGCCCTCCGCCTTTGCGTACGTCGTGAGCTTTGCCCAGTTGAACCTTCCTCCAGCAAACGTAAACATGGCTTCCTGGTGAAAGGAGACAAACAGGTAATCCAGATCCCTCAAATAGTCGAAGCCCGTGCCCGCGATGAAGGCCTTATACTCCGGGTCGAGCGCATTCTCGCCCGGAGAAAGAGCGTCGAGCAGCTTCGCGGAGCGCAGAACGCGAAGATCGACGGAAACAACCGTGGACTCCTGCGCGGGGAGTCTATCGAGAAAATCCGCCGATGTGTAAATCGCACGCATCCGGACCAAGGCAATAATGCCTAGCGAGGCCACGCAAAACACACCGATCACCCCGAGCGCCAGCCATGATCTTCTGGTTGCCGTCACAAAAAACGCCTATGCGGGCACCGCCGTCTCAGCGGCGCGCGATTCCTTCCACAATTCAATATAGGGCGCGAGCTGACGCATCATATCACGAAACTGGGGAATCGTAAGCGACTGAGCGCCGTCGCTGACAGCCTTCTCCGGACACGGGTGAACTTCGACAATCATGCCGTCCGCTCCGACCGCGACGGAGGCACGGGCAACCGCCGGTACGAGGCTGCGTTTGCCCGTCGCATGGCTTGGGTCGAGGATGACGGGCAAGTGCGTGAGTTCGTTAAGCACGGGAACAGCGGCGACATCGAACGTGTTTCGAGTGGCCGTTTCGAAAGTGCGGATGCCGCGCTCACAAAGCAGGACGTTCGAATTGCCGTGAGCGACAAGGTATTCGGCGGACATTAGAAGTTCCTTGATGGTCGAACTCATCCCGCGCTTTAGCAGCACGGGGCGTCCGCAGCGGCCGAGCGCCTTCAGCAGCGCGAAGTTCTGCATATTGCGCGCGCCAACCTGCATGATGTCGGCGTATTCCGCCACCATCTCGGCATCGCGATCGCTCATCACTTCCGTAATGATCTTGAGGCCGGTGTTTTCCCGCGCCTTGGCAAGGAGCTTCAGGCCTTCGAGTTCCATGCCCTGGAAATCGTAGGGAGAGGTGCGTGGCTTGAATGCTCCGCCACGCAGGATCTTAGCGCCCGCCGAAGCCACGGCAACAGCTGTCTCCATGATTTGGGCTTCTGATTCGACAGAGCACGGTCCAGCCATGACGATGAACTCGTCGCCGCCGATCTCAAGGTTATCGATCCGTAGCACCGAGCGCTCCTTCTTGAATTCCTTACTCACGAATTTGTAGGGTGCGGAAATGCGCACGGCGCGCTCGACTCCGGGAGTTGCCTCCAGCGATTCGACGCACGCGGTTACGTCTCCGCCTACTCCCACCACGCCAATGACAACACGCTCCTCGCCCTCGATGGAGTGGACCTTATAGCCAAAATCACGAATGCGTTCGCAAACGTGGGCGATTTCTGCCCGCGTGGCGTGCGGCCTCATGGATATGATCATCTGGATTTTCCCCCAAAAACTCAAAAGCCCACCCTCTCGGGTGGGCTGGTTTTACTTTCCGGTTTCTGCCGATGAACCAACGCCACCCTAGCGACTGGAGCTAAAGTAGCCCCAAAATCGAAAACGAAACGAGTTGGCGTATCGCGTGGACATCGAAAAAAAAGTATAGCTTGTTTCGTGGGATAGAAGCAAGCACCAGAATTGTCCAATGCGAAATGAGCCTGAAGGAGGAGTTCGTTTCCAATGCGGAGTGAGCCTGAAACCAAAGCGTAGGATGCTGCGGAGGAATGACACTACGCATGGAGAACTT
>SYKU01000007.1 GCA_005808865.1 Acidobacteriota bacterium | reverse complement strand
TTACCGCTATTGCGACGCAAAAAACAGCAACGCGCCGTTCGGCTCCGCGAAGATCGATTATTGGTTCCCGATCGACCAGTACATCGGCGGCGTGGAACACGCGATTCTACACCTGATCTATTCCCGCTTCTTCACCAAGGTGATGCGCGATATCGGACTGATCACGAACGACGAACCCGTTCAGAAACTGTTCACGCAGGGAATGGTGATCCTCGACGGCGCGAAGATGTCGAAGGGGAAAGGCAATGTCGTTCCGGCCGACGAGCCGGCGGAGAAATATGGCACCGACACCTCGCGAATGTTCGTGCTTTTCGCCGCGCCGCCCGAGAGGGACGTCGATTGGCGCGAGGAAGGCGTCGAAGGCATCTACCGGTTTCTCGGCCGCGTCTATCGCTTCGCCACGCGCACCATGGAGCGCGCGCGGCAAGCGGGTGATCCGGCGCCCGCCGACCGGAAAGTCCTTCGCAAGTTGCATCAGACCCTAAAGAAGATCACCGAGGACTTCGAGTCCCGCTGGCATTTCAATACGTCGATCGCGGCCATCATGGAACTGGTCAACGATCTATACGCGTCCGAAACCGAGTTGTCAGGCCCCGCGCTGGCGGAGGTTCTGGAGAAGATGACGCTGGTGCTGGGCCCCTTCGCCCCATACCTGGCACAGGAGATGTGGGACGAGTTGGGCCGCGAGGGTCCGGTGTTTCGCGCCCCGTGGCCCGATTACGACGTTGAACTCGCTAAGGAAGATGGCGCGGACATCGTGGTGCAGGTTAACGGAAAAGTGCGCGGCCGCATTGCGGTTCCTTTCGGGACGTCGAAGGACGCCGTCGAACGGCTAGCACTGGCGGATGATAAAATTCAGCAGTCGGTTGCCGGCAAGCAGGTGGTCAGAGTGATTGTGGTGCCGGACAAGCTAGTCAACATTGTGGTCAAGGGGTGAGGCAATGAGCGAACGCAGAGACTTTCTGAAGAGCGCAGGGGCTGCGCTGACGACTCAGATTTTCACGGGTAACGTGAAGGGCGCGAACGATCGCGTGCGGGTAGCCTTTATCGGTATGGGCCGCATGGGCAACGGAAACATGAACGCCGCCAAACAGCAGCCGGCCGTTGAAGTGGCAAGCGTGTGCGACGTCTACCAGCCGCACCTGGAGAAGGCGGTCGCCGCTAGCGGGCGGGGCCCGGGCGGCGAAGCCGATGCGAGGCCGAAAGCGAAGGGCGTCGCCGATTTCCGCGAAGTGCTCGCCGACAAGTCCATCGACGCCGTCTGCATCTCGACTCCCGATCACTGGCACGCATACATGACGGTTGAGGCTTGCAAGGCAGGCAAAGATGTGTACGTCGAAAAGCCGGTCGCGGTGGCGGTGGAAGAAGGCCGCAAGATGGTGGAGGCCGCGCGCAAGTACAAGCGAGTGGTGCAGGCGGGCACCATGCAGCGCTCTGGAATCCACTTTCAGAAAGCGTGCGAGATCGTCCGCGCCGGGAAGCTGGGAAAAGTCACGTTTGTCCGAACATGGAATTACGGCAACATGGCTGAAGAGGGGCTGGGCAATCCGCCCGACTCCGCTCCGCCTTCCGATCTCGAGTGGGAGATGTGGCTCGGCCCCGCGCCGAAACGTGCGTTCAACAAGAATCGCTTTGGCGTCGACCCCAAGGCGTTCTCGCATTTCCGCTGGTTCTGGGACTACGCCGGCGGCATGATGACGGACTGGGGCATTCATCTTTTGGACATCGTTCAAATGGCGTTTGACGAAGCCGCGCCCACCGCTGTCACCGCGCTCGGTGGAAAGTATTTCCTGAAGGACAACCGCGACACGCCGGATACGCTTCAGGTGACTTACGAGTATCCTGGCTTTGTCACGACGTATGAGAACCGCGTCTGCAACGGCAATTCAATGTTCAACCAGGGCTACGGTATTACATTCCATGGGACGAAAGGAACGATGTTCGTGGATCGCAGCCGGTATCAAATATTTCCCGAGAAAGGTGGGACCGATTTGCAACCAGCGGAAGAGAAGAGCTCAAACAACACCAATAACGCTCATTGGGCTAACTTCCTGGAATGCATTAAGACTCGGCAGAAACCAATATGCGATATCGAGATCGGACACCGGTCGACGACGACAGCGCTGCTTGGCAATGTGGCGCTGCGGAGCAAATTACGAATCGACTGGGATTCGAAACTGGAGACGACTGCACAGGCGGAAGCGCGGCAATACCTGAAACGCGAGTACCGCGCGCCCTGGAAGCTGGAAGTTTAGCGTCCGCGAGACGCGGTCCGAAGCTCGCCTTGGCAGCCATGATGACCGCGGCATTCCTGCTTGCGGACGACGCCCAAATACGAGTTCTCGTAGAACTGTTCACTTCCCAGGGCTGTTCAAGCTGCCCGCTGGCGGACGGGTTGCTTGTCAAACTTGAGACGGAGCAACCCTTCGCGCCGGCGCGCGTGATCGCGCTTTCGCAGCACGTCGACTATTGGGACCGGCTCGGATGGAGGGATCCGTTCTCCTCGCGGGCATTCACGGACCGGCAGCGGGAATACACGCGCGGGGACTCGTATACGCCACAAACGATTGTTGATGGGGGCGCGGCGTTCGCCGGTAGCGACGTCGGGAAGGCGCGCATGCAATCCTAAAGGCGGCGCTCGCTCCGAAGGCGCCGGTAAATCTTTCGCGCAGCGCGCGGAGCGGAACTCTGCGTATTCGCGCCGAAGCCCTGCCCGATACGCCCGCGGATGTGATACTGGCGATCGTTGAGGACAATCTTAAAACCAAGGTGGAGCGGGGTGAAAACGCGGGGAAGAACATTGCGCATGTCGCCCTCGCGCGCCGGGTGAACGCGATTGGCAAAACCAAGAGAGGCTCGTTCACAGGTGATGCCGTTATCAAGTTGGACAAGAATTGGAAGCACGAGAATATGCGGGCCGTGGTTTTCGTTCAAGAGCGCGGCACGCGCCGGATACTCGGAGTGCAGGCGATTCCGCTTGATGAACCTCGGCAGGGCGGGCCGGGAGCCGCCATCGTGAAGGCATCAGCCTGAACAAGGCCCCGCTCCGATTACCGCGGACGTCGCTACGGAAGCCGGACCGCAACCCCGATTTTGAGGAGTTCTTCGGAACGTGGTCGAACGCGGAGTCCGATGAATTCGAAGCTGCGTTGGCCTCGATGCGTCGGGCGATCCAGCGGACTGGGAGTTGGCCGAGTGAATGTAATGCTCGACACGCCGGGTTACCCGGCGCGTTGCCGAGGGCACCAGACAATTCCTGACGCGATGTGGAGATCGAAGAGTGTCGCGATACCCGCAATTGTCCTCGGCTAGTGCACAGTGGATTCCGGGCCGGAAATCGCCATGCGGAGAATGCCGAACATTTGACGCAATTCCTGAGCAAGCCATCAATTCGTGTCCTCGGTGTAACGGAAGAGACGGCCTTTCGATATGCGGAATTTGATGTCAATCTGCGAAAGAAAGGCCGGCCCATTCCACGCAATGATGTTTGGATCGCGGCGCTTGCCCTGGAGCGCGCGTTGCAACTCCTCGCGCTGAATATCCACTTCAGGGAGATTCCACTACTCTTGACTACGTAGCCTGACCCGGGGGACGCCCGCTCTGGACGGGGCCTAAAGTTTGCAGTAAACTAGTACCTAGTTGCATAAGTCAGAGTACTTGGCTTTGGGGCCGGAAGGGAACACGACTGCCTTCTTCCATTCAAACGGCGCTGCCTTTTCGGTGTAGACTTCAACAAAGTCGTCGATCGCTTGCCGCACTTGCCGCGGCGACGTGAAACTGGCTCCCCGGAGCGCCTGCCGGCTGAGGATACTGAACCAGCATTCCACCTGATTGAGCCACGAGGAGTATGTCGGGATGAAG
>SYKU01000061.1 GCA_005808865.1 Acidobacteriota bacterium | reverse complement strand
TTCGTTGGCTCTTAGCCGGGAGCCGATCACACTGGACGCCAGCCCTGTCGGCGTTTCGATCTTCCGGCGCCTCGCCAACCCTACATTTCAGCCTGCGGGCGTTAGCATTTCATGATCGCCACCACAGGAGTTCTGAGCCTAAACATGTCCAACATACTACCGCGATCTCGAGCGTGCCCTCGCAATCCTGTCAGTCTGGCCATCAGGAATGCTCTGCAACGGAAGCCTTGCCGCCGCTCCTTCGAAACAGGCATGGGCTGGGGGGCACGTCATTCAGTGTGCGCACTTCGCCGTGAGGGCTGCGCCTGCAGTTAACAACAGCAGACATGCCGTCCGCTCCAAGCGTCACAACGAATCTCTCATTGCCTCAATAAATTTTTCCGATTTGCCAAGCGGAGCGGCCCCTGCTACCTTAGTTTTGTAGACTCAATGTCGGGTCTGCACGATAGCACTGGCTGCTGTCATCTTCGGGACCGAGGCGTCCTTCCATTTCACGCAATTTTTTGCGAAAGGAGGACGCCATTCTTGTCCCTGCCACTTGAACAACGCGCTACCGACGATGGCCTGTTATTTCGCCTGACGACGGCGCACACTTCGCCACGAACCTGCGGCGTTCCGGCTGGACGGCTTCCAGCGGCTCCTCCCGCTCCGGGTGAACAGTACCGCTTTCACTTCGACATGACTAAGTGCATCGGCTGCCGGTGCTGCGAAGTCGCGTGTGCGGAACAGAACAACAACCCCGCCGGCATCAACTGGCGGCAGGTCGGCGAGATCGAAGGCGGCACCTACCCCTACACCAACCGCTTCTATCTCTCGATGGGCTGCAATCATTGCCTGGAGCCGTCGTGTCTCACCGGCTGCCCCGTCGATGCCTACAACAAGAACGCCGTCACCGGACTGGTTCTGCATAGCGCCGACGCCTGTATCGGCTGCCAATACTGTACATGGAACTGCCCCTACGGCGTGCCGCAGTACAATCCGGAACGCGGCGTCGTGGGGAAGTGTGACATGTGCCACAACCGCCTTTCCGACGGCGACGAACCGGCATGCGTAGGCGCGTGCCCGGAAGGTGCGATCCAAATCGAGACGGTCAATATCGCCGATTGGGCGCTCGAATACAAAGATTCGGCGAACGCGCCGGGACTTCCGTCCGCAGACTACACCGTTTCCACCACGCGGATCACGCTTCCCGGCAAGCTGCCCGAGTTGGAGAAGGCCGACATCAATCGAATCAGGCCCGAGCAACCGCACTGGTCACTCGTCGCGATGACGGTGTTGACGCAACTCTCGGCCGGCGCCTTTGGATCGCTGTGGCTGCTGGCAATTTTTGCTGAGACCGCCGCTTCCAGGTGGGCCGCTTCGGAGGCGGTTGGCGTCGGTCTCCTTGCGCTTTCCGCCTCTGTCCTTCATCTTGGCCGTCCCGTTCACGCGTTGCGAGCGCTCAAGATGTGGAAGCGCTCGTGGCTCAGCCGCGAAGTTTTAATGTTTACGCTGTTCGCCCTTTCCGCCGCCGTTTATGCGGCGATGCTCTGGCTTGAAATGCCTGGAACCGCCGCGCTTGGGGCGGTAACGTCCTTCTTCGGAGCGGCCGGCGTCCTGTCGAGCGCCTTCATTTATCTGGTTCCAGCGCGGCCCGCCTGGAACAGCAAGTATACGGTTGCGGAATTCGGGCTCGCGGCCATTCAACTCGGCGCGCTCTTCGCCGCAGGCGTGGGCAACGCAGGGCGAATCGTGATCTGGATCGCCGTCGCGGGATCAGCGGCGCAATTGCTGACACAAGCATCAAAGCTGCTCTGGCTCGCGCGGTCCGGGGATTTCGAACTCAACGCAACGTCGCGGCTACTGGCCGGCGTCCTTGAAAGGGCCTTCCTTGCCAGGCTGGTATTACTAGCGCTCGGAGGGATTCTCCTTCCGCTGGCCGGTTTCCCGCTCGCGGCGCTGACGGTCGCGATTGCCGGCGAACTCCTTGGACGGTATCTGTTCTTCGTGAGTGTGGTTCCGAAGAGCCAGGCGCTATCGTTCTTCAGCATGAGGCCCGCGGCATGAGGACAACGGCCACGAGGACCATGCCATGACGATAAAGCGCCTGCTGGGTCTCGACATCCTTCCGGAGAAGTACGCCTACGCACGCGATCCGGTCTCGGGCTACACCTCGGCGGGAAAAATACCCGATCAATGGGTTTCCACAACCTGCGGTTACTGTTCGGTCGGCTGCGGAATGTTCATCGGAGTACGGGACGGCAAAGCGGTGAGCGTGCGCGGCGATGAGAACCATCCCGTGAACGAGGGCAAGCTCTGCCCCAAGGGCCTTGCCGAACATCACATTCTCGACGCCCCCAACCGCGCCACGCAGCCGATGCTGCGCGTGAACGGGAAGTTTGGTCCCGTGTCCTGGAGTGAGGCTCTCGGCACGATGGTCGAGCGCTTCCGCGGAGTACAGGCGAAGTTCGGCGCGGGGGCGCTCGGCGTCGTTAGCACCGGCCAGCTCGTAACCGAGGAATTCTACGCGCTCGGCAAGCTGATTCAACTCGGCTTCGGCACTTCGAACTACGACGGCAACACGACACTTTGCATGTCAAGCGCCGTCGCCGGATATAGACGCTCGTTCGGCAGCGATGGACCTCCGGGCGCCTACGAGGACCTTGAGAAAGCGGACGTTATCCTGCTGATTGGCGCGAATATCGCCGAGAACCATCCAATTCTGTGCCAGAAGCTAGAGCGTAACCCGCGCAAGACGCTCATCGTCGCCGATCCGCGGGTCACGAAGACCGCGATGATGGCGGATCTCTACCTCCCCCTTAGGCCGCGCTCCGACATCGCGCTTCTCAATGGGATGATGCACATCCTGATCCACGCGGGCCTGGTCAACCGGGACTACATCTCGCAACACACCACAGGTTTCGAAGAACTTGAGACCTTCGTCGAGAAGTACACACCGGAGCACGTATCGGCCGTCACGGGGCTCGGGATCGACCTTATCTACAAGACAGCCTTGGCCTACGGGCGCGCGAAAGCCGGCTTCATCGGCTGGACCATGGGGGTGAACCACAGCACGCAGGGCACGTTCACTGTGAACGCGATCAATACGCTCGCGGCGATCACGGGGCAAATCGGTCGCGAAGGCGCTTCGCCGTTTTCGATCACCGGTCAATGCAACGCCATGGGCACGCGCGAAAGCGGCTTCGCTTCCTGCATGCCCGGTTACCGCAAATTCGAAAACCCCAACGACCGGGAGGATCTTGCGGCTCTTTGGAACATCGGCGTGGACCGCATCCCCGCCGCGCGCGGTTTGGCGTACCCGGACATTATCGAAGGCGCGGTCGCGAAGAAGATCCGGGCACTGTGGGTCATCGCGACCAACCCCGTGGTGTCGTACCCGAACGTAGACACGCTGAAGCAGGCATTCGAAAATCTGGATTTCCTCGTCGTGCAGGACGGCTACCATCCGACGCCAACCTCGGAGCTTGCCGATCTGGTTCTCCCTGCCGCGATCTGGGGAGAAAAAGAAGGCACCTATACGAATTCCGAGCGGCGCGTCAGCAAGTGTAACAAGGCGGTTGAGCCCCCCGGCCTGGCCAAACCGGATTTCAATATCTTTCTCGAAACGGCCGCGGTTCTTGGATGCAAGGACGAGCTATACCCGGGATGGACCGGACCTCGCGATGCCTTCGAAGAGTGGAAGCGCGTGTCCGAGGGAAGGCTCTGCGACTACTCCGGCATGACCTACGAATTGATCGAGAAGCACGGGGGACTCCAATGGCCGTTCCGCGCAGGCGAGTCCAATTTCCGGGCCAAGCGCCTCTACTCCGATGGCAACTTTCAGACTGAAGACGGCAGAGCGCGGCTCTTTGGAATCGAACACGAACCCTTTCCGGAACAGCCCGGCAGCGGCTATCCATTCATCCTGAACACGGGCCGCACCGTGGAACACTGGCACACACGGACGAAGACGGGCGAGGTCCCGATTCTCGCGAAAATGTCGCCGCGGGCGTGGCTTGAGATGAATCCCCGAGATGCAAAACGCCTCGGTTTCAAGCCGCACGATCAAGTGGACATCGTTTCGAAGCGCAGCCGCGTGCGATCCGTCGAGTTGCGCGTCACGGAGATCGTAGCGCCGGGCCAGGTATTCATGCCGTTTCATTTTGTGGAGACAAATTCGAATCTTGTAACGCAAAGCGCTTTCGACCCTATTTCCCGCGAGCCGAACTACAAGCAGTGCGCGGTGCGGGTCGAAAAAGCGGGAGAAGTCTGATGGAACGACTGATAGTGGTGGGAAACGGCATGGCCGGCGTGGCCTGCGTGGAACAGATACTTAAGCACGCACCGAAATTCGAGATTACGATCTTCGGCGATGAGACGCACGTCAACTACAACCGCATTCTTCTTTCGTCCGTGCTGGCCGGCGAAAAGGAGATGGACGATATCACGCTGAACGGGCTTGAATGGTATCAGAGCAACGGCATCTTGCTCCGCCTCGGCGTCAGAATCACGGCCGTCGACCCCGTGGCGAAAACGGTCACCGGCGAAGACGGCAGCGTCACCCCATACGACAAACTGCTGCTCGCGACCGGAAGCACGGCTTTCATTCCGCCCATCCCCGGTGTCGACAAGGACGGCGTGTTCGCTTTTCGGAATCTGGACGATACGAGAAACATTCTCGAACGTGCGCGGGAAGGCGCGAAGGTGGTCGTGATTGGAGGCGGCCTGCTTGGCCTCGAAGCCGCACGGGGCTTGCAGGTGCAGGGTTGCGACGTGACCGTCGTCCACCTCATGGACACGTTGATGGAGCGGCAACTCGATTCCGCCGGCGGCGAATATCTCAAGAAGCAAATCGAACATCTCGGCGTGCGGGTGGAACTGAGCAAATCGACCACGGCGTTGCTTGGGAACGGCCACGTCGAGGGCGTCGCGTTCAAGGACGGCGCGTCGCTTCCGGCCGAGATGGTGGTGGTGGCAGCGGGTATCCGTCCGAACGTCGATTTGGGACGCAAAGCGGGTCTTGCGATCAACCGGGGCATCGTTGTGAACGACTACATGGAGACGTCCGACTCCTCGGTATTCGCGGTAGGCGAATGCGTGGAGCACAACGGAATCGTTTACGGTCTGGTCGCGCCGTTGTTCGAACAAGGCAAGGTGCTCGCAGCGACCATAACCGGCAATCGGGGCCCTGTTTATTTGGGGTCGAAGCAGGCGGCGAAGCTGAAGATCATGGGCGTGGACGTGTTCTCCGCCGGCGATCCGAACGCGGCAGACGGCGCCGAGATCGTGAAGTACGAGGATCCCACCCTCGGAATTTACAAGAAACTTCTGGTCCGGGACAACAAACTCGCGGGCGTGATCCTGGTGGGCGATGTGAACGACAGCCACCGCTACATGGAGTGGCTGCGTGCGGACACTGACATCAGTGCGATGCGGCGCAGTCTTCTTTTTCCGGAGCCAACATCAGACGACGGTCAGGATGTCGCCCAGATCCCTGACGGCGAGACGGTTTGCGGATGCATGGGCGTGACCAAAGGCGCGATCGTCCAGGCGATTCAATCGAGAGGTCTCAACACCCTCGCGCAGCTAAAGGAGTGTACGAAGGCTTCAACCGGTTGCGGAAGCTGCACGACACTCTGCCAGCACCTGCTCAAGGCGGTGGCTCCGAATTTCGAGGAAGAGGGCAAGAAGGTTTTGTGCCATTGCGTTCCATTCTCACAGGAAAGCCTGCGAGAGATCGTCAGGTCACAGCGGCTGAAATCCGTACAGGATATCTTGAGCATCTACGGCAACGGTGTTGGCTGTGAGATCTGTAAACCCGCTCTGAGTTACATGGTTGACGTGGTGTGGTGCGGCGATCACGAGGAGGACCGGTCCGCGCGCTTCATCAACGACCGCGTGCACGCAAATATTCAGAAGGACGGAACGTTCTCGGTCGTGCCCCGCATCCGCGGTGGCATTACATCGCCCGCGGAGTTACGGAAGATCGCTGATGTCGCCGACAAGTACAACGTGCCGATGGTCAAGATCACCGGCAGCCAGCGCATTGACTTGCTGGGTGTTAAGAAGTCCGACCTTCCGAAGATATGGGCGGACCTTGGAATGCCTTCGGGACAAGCTTACACGAAGGGTGTCCGCATGGTGAAGACCTGTGTCGGAACCGAGTTCTGCCGCTTCGGAACTCAGGACGCAATAGGCGCTGGCGTGGAACTCGAACGCCGGCTGGAGAATCTGTTCACACCGCACAAAGTGAAGATGGGGGCGGTTGGATGTCCGCGAAATTGCGCCGAGGCGACTGTGAAAGACATCGGACTCGTCGGGCAGGAGGGAAGTTGGCAGGTTGTGGTGGGAGGCGCGGCCGGCAAGAGCGTAAGGAAGGCGGACCTGCTGATCACGGTCGAGACAACGGAGCAGGCGCTCGAAGCCGCCGGCCTTTTCTTTCAGTATTACCGGGAGCACGGCAACTACCTGGAGAGAACGTACGATTTCGTGGAACGCATCGGAATCGAAAAGATTCGCAAAGAAACCGTGTACGCGCTCGATCCCGCAAAGAAGGGACTGCTCGACCGTCTGCGGAAATCCAAGGCGATATCCTACGACGCGTGGCAGGAGGGCGTGAGGCCGGTGAATCCCACGCAGTTCGTTCAGATCGAGGCGATCGAACGTCCGCTGGAACGTTTTTCTCACGAACAATTTCAAGGAGCGCTGGTATGAGTTGGATTCGGATTACGAACACGGAGAATATTCCGTTGCGCGAGGGGCGCAGCGTATTGGTGAACGGCCGAGATATCGCGATCTTCAATCTTGGAGACCGCTTCCTGGCGGTGGAGAACCGCTGTCCGCATGGCGGCGGCCCGCTCGCCGAGGGACTCGTTTCAGGTAACACGGTGGTCTGTCCCCTGCATGCATGGAAAGTGTGCCTCGAAAGCGGCGCGGTGAAAAAGCCGCAGTCGGACGCGTGCCTGATGACGTACCCGGTCGAGACCGTCGGAGACATCGTCTGTGTCGACGTTCCGGCGAGTGCACGCGCAGCGTAGCGAGGCCAGCAGCCAAGTGAACTTCGGCCTCGTTTTCGGGGGCGCACACGATGCCGTTCCGCCATGGCGCGGAATGGAAGAAGTAAACAAATCCGGCCGGGGGGAAGCCGCGTAGACTCCCTTCCAGGCCTATCTAAATGGAGAACAACTTGCGTCTACGCATTCTCACTTTCGGAGTCACTCTCATCGGAGCCAGCCTCGCCTACAGGCAGCGCGCTCCCTCGGACGAACTGAACAAGGGACTGCCAGATGGCAGCGGCTCACCGGTGTATACAGAGCTCGCGTGGAGGGTTTCACAGCAGGTGCAACTGGGGATGGGCTTTGCTCAGGTATTTCCAGGCGAATTCCTGAAGAGGACAACAAGCGGAAAGCCCCACAACTTCCCCTACTGGATGGCTAGCTATGCGTTTTGACGGTGCAACGGAGAAAGCGAATATGAAACTCACTCGAAGAGAAGTGCTTGCCCGCGGCGGGCAGACCGCGATTGCGGGACTGATGGCGGGGCTTCCCATTGGTTGGGCAGGCGGCGTGTACGCGGACGATTCGCCCGAAACCAAACAAGTCCGCTTCGGAATGATCGCGCTGACCGATTGCTCGTCAATCGTGATGGCCCACGAGCTAGGCTACTTCAAGAAATTCGGAGTTGATTCGGTGGTCTCGAAGGAAGCTTCGTGGGCCGTTATTCGAGACAAGCTAAGTCTGGGTGAGAACCAGGCGACGCACATGCTGATCGGCATGCCGTTTGCCTCTACCATAGGACTCGCCGGTTCTCCGGTGAAGCCGATGGTGGTTCCGTGGCTGCTCAATCGCAACGGTCAGGCGATCACGCTGAGCAACGAGTTGAAGAAGGCCGGGGTCAAGACGGCGAAAGACGTGAAACCTCTCGCGGAGAAGGCGAAAGCCGCAGGTAAGACTTTGACGTTTGCCATGACATTTCCTCCAGGAACGCATGCCATGTGGATGCGTTATTGGCTTGCGTCGGGCGGGGTCCATCCCGACCGGGACATTAGCCTTGTAACGATTCCGCCTCCGCAGATGGTGGCTAACATGAAGTATGGTTGGTAAATGTCGCGAGGCTTCAGCGACAACCACTAAAGAGAGCCGTCGCAACTCCGCGCGAAAAAATTGATTCGACGTGTTCACGTCGCGTAAGTGGGTCAACGCTTCGGCGGCAACTGGATGGTCAAC
>SYKU01000060.1 GCA_005808865.1 Acidobacteriota bacterium | reverse complement strand
TTTGGGTGACCTCGATTGGGGTGGGTTGGCGAAGCGCGAACTCCGCCAAATTCCAGTTTTACCCCATGTTTATGGGGTCATCCAAATGGTTGGGCGCGCCTCAACCCTCACGGGTATGGCGATATGATGCATTGGTCAGGTGACAGCATCCTCCGTGGCCGGGAGGAAGTCGCCGATTACTATTTTCAGAACCTCCTGCTGCCGTCCCTGCTGCTACCGCCGCGCGTTGAGGGCGCAACCTACTCCCATTTCGTGGCACGAGTATCGGACCGGCGTAAGCTCATGCAATCGTGTCTGAGCCTGGGACTGCAACTGGGGCAGTTGATTGAGTACAATATCCCGGAGATGAAAGCGTATGGCTCCCGGGCGCCAGGCGAATTTCCCGTATCGGCGGATCTCTCGCGGCACACTGTAAACCTGCCGGTCTGGGGCGATCTCTCGATGGCCAGATCAGTCACGGCGCGTGTACTTGCCGCCATGCGCTCTTGAAACCAAAACTTGTGATACGTTTTGCCGCTGAAGCCGACATTGTTCGCCTGGCCGAAATCCACAAGGCTGCCCTGCCAGGGGACTTTCTTCCGCGGCTCGGCTTGGCGTTTCTGAAGAACGTATTCTTCCCCTGCGCTCTCCAATCGAAGGACGCTTTCACACTCGTATCCGAGAATCAAGGGGAGGTTGAGGCTTTCGTTGTATTCGCGTTGGACAGCCCGGCTCTTACTCGCGAGTTGAAAGCGGCGCGATGGCCTGTCGCACTCGCCCTCTTGCTCGCCTTCTTCAGGGATCCAACAATCGCGTTTCAGGTTCTTGGGCTGATTCGAGGTGGCCGGACGGAGCTTAAGGCTGCTATCGAGGGCTTCGAAGCCTTGCCGGAGCTTTATCTGATCGCCACGCACCCGGAGCGCCAGGGCTGTGGTCTTGGGGGTGCGTTGGTCCGAGAGGGACTGCGGCTGCTGGGGGAAAAGGGCCATGGATGCTGCGTCGTCAAAACCTCCTCGGCGCGAGCCAGGAAGTTCTATCAGGCGCTGGAATTTCAAGATGTGGGAAAGGAAATCCGGGGGAACCGGCAGTTGTGGCTCCTTCGACGAACGTTATAATAAACTCTCCGCGCCGGATACCCAGACATGAACGAACTTTTCGCCCCGTCCCTGCCCCTGTTGCTGATCAAAACGGCGCTAATTTTTGGAATCTCGTGGGTGGCGGGTTGGACCGTTTGCGCCAAGCGTGTCTTTGAGAATGATTTTCTGAATTGGACGTTGAGGTTGATCACCGGTGTCGCGTTTCTGAACATTTGCGTCGTCAACGCGTCCATTTGGGGATCCACGGGACAGGTCGGAATGCTTGCCGCCCTGGCCGCCCTGATAGCCAGAATCATTGTGGCCCGCGGGCAACACAAGTCCGGCGACGCGGCACGGTTGCCGAACGGGAAGCGGGTGGCGGCGTACGCCGGAATCTGCCTCCTCGCGAGTTGCAACTATCTTCTTCCTTTTATCGTCGAAAATACGTCCGGCTACTATTCGCGCTCCGGTGGCGACCACAGCACCTATCTGGCGTTGTCCGATTACTTTGTTTCTCAGAAACTGTACAAGAAGATCGACAAATCGGAAACCGTCCCGCCTCGCCCGTACTGGGAAATTAACAACTTCATTCGTACCCGGCAGGTGCTGAAGAGTAAGCACGCCCAGCCGCTCACAAATCAATACATTGCGACGCCGTTCGTGGCTCTGTTTCCCGGATCGCGCGAAGAGACCTACACAGCGGTCGTCGCGTTCTATTTCACGCTGGCCGTTTGGGGGGCGGTTGGCTTGGTAGGCGTGATGACGGGGGCCAGGCATCGCCATCTGGCCATCGCGGCCGGCCTGGTTGCGTTGTCCAATCTCCTGATCTTCACTGCCAGTCAGCATGCGATTCCATTTCTATTCGCAACCGGACTCATGAACACGCTGTTGGCCTTTTTCATACGGAAGATTGCGGCTGGGAAATGGAGCCTGCTTGAAGAATCGAATCTCGCCGCCTTCGCGCTGGCCGGCGCGTTGCTGTTGATCTACCCCCATCTGTTCTTGTTCGGTGGCGCCCTTCTTGGGGTCGTCATGGTCATGTATTTCAAGAGCGTGAAGGAGAGCCTTCTGGCCATTCGTTTGGGAGTGGTCACGATTTTGACGGCGCTCTTGTTGACTAATGTGAGCCTCTACATTACGGTCCCACTCGTGCAGTCGGGTGCGACGGGAGTCTCCAACATGGCAAGCTCCTATACCGCAAAGGAATTCCTCTCGGTCCAAAGCGGGATTGTTGATTTCGGAATGTATCTGGTCCCGGGATTGGCGGGTAAGGACGCATGGTCCAATCTCGGCATCAGTAGACTCGTCGTGTTGGTGATATTCGCGTTAATCGCGATCTGGCACGCGCGATGGAGAGCCGGTCTCGCGTTACTGGCTCTGATTTCGGTGGTGGCCATTGCCACGGTGTACTTTGTGCACAAAGGCTTGTTCTATCAGGCTACGCGTTTTTCGCAGACCGGTCACCTGCTCTATCTCTCCCTCGCGGGGGTCGGAATTGCCTGGGCCTGCACACATGGACGTGCCTACTTCGCGCTCGCCGGCGTCGTCGCGCTCGGGTTGGCGGCCCATGCTTTCGGCCGGGGAAGGTTGTTCACTCTCAAGGAGGTCACTGGAATCATCGATAGCTACCAAGTGGAATTTCGAAGGGCCGGCCATCTCAGGATAGCGAAGGTCCTGGCGGAACAGAGCAACGCTGCCGGCGGGCGAACGCTGTACTGGTTGAAAACCGCACATCAGGTTCTGCGCGTGAGCGATAAGGATTTCGCGACCAACCGCGACTTAATTCCAGCGGAACTTGCCGCGCTTCCCGGCGGTCTCACGAATATAACTTTCTTCACGGAGCAGGCTCACCGAATTGTCTATTATTTTGGGCCGGGATACGGAGTTGACCTTGCCGGCGCGACCTTGCTCCTTCGCTGGAGTTCCTACCTGATGGCGCACGGCTACGATTACACTCATCTGTGGGATGAAAATAGAAGTGGCTTTGGAGCACGGCTCTGGAGTGAGCCATTTCTGACGAATTGCCTTCTCGCGGTCCAGGCGCCGCGCGGAAACGACGTGATTACCGACAAGCGCGACAGCACCACTCCTCCCAAATGGCGTATCGACAACCTTGCTGTTTACGATACACAGGTTCAAAATGCGGCGGAGATTATCGGCGAGGCGTGGAATGCCACGCAGTATCAAGGGGACCAGCCGTACAGGTATCTGCAAGGAAGGCCCGGCGCGCTGGTCATCTGGAGCCAGAAAGACGAAGCGGCCCGGTTGTCCACTCTCGTTCATGCCAACCAGGACATGGCGAGGTTAATTGTTTCCGGCCTGGCGCTCAAGGAGGCTTTGACCTTCGATCTCCAACCCTGGAAGGGAGTTCGCGATCCAAGCCAGGCACACACGATTCCCTTGAACCTGAAGCAGGGGCCCAACGTTATTCTCTTCGCTCCGGATGGGAGCCTTCCGGCCAAGCCTTCGCCAATATTCTGGTCGCTCAATATTTGCTCGGGCGGCGGCGACCAGTACTGTGAAGGGGCGCCGCTGAAGACCGTAATAAAGGGTGAATCCGCAAGTTCCAGCGCGAAGGTTGCGTCGGCTGGAACGCCGGTTCAGGCCGGCCAGTCCGTCGAAGCGACGTGGAGAGGGATCGACTCCGCGGCAAAGGACGATTGGATTGGCGTTTTTATGGTGGGAGGCGCGGACAGCACTCGTGTTGCTTTTCATTTTACGAAGGGCGGGAAGTCCGGCAAACTCTCAATTCCATTGCCCCTGGACGTTGCGCCGGGGACCTACGAACTTCGGTTCTTCAGCAAAGGTGGATGGGCCATGCTTGCATCGAGCCCTCCGTTTCCCGTGCTGAACCCCAACTACAAGAAGCCTGAAAAGAAGTGAACGGATTCGTGATCGGAGCGCGTAGATCGGTGCTTTTGCGCGCCCGTGTCCTACGGCGCCACCACGACTGGCGAGCGCCGGAAAGCGAATTTCCTGCCTAGCTCGTCCACCACGTTCACCTGGCACAAATACTCGCCCGGAGCGAATCCCGCAAGCGGCGCCTGAATCTGGAACGACACCGTATGCGGACGCGACGGCGCCACCTGGCGGATTGCCGCCGATTCGAACACTTTTCCATTCCCCTTGAAAAAGCTCACGCCGGCCGCAAGGCTCGGCGTCTTGTCCTGCGGGTCGAGCGCCGGATAGTAGACCTCGAAATAGACGTACAGATTCTGGTCCCGCCGGAAAACCCGTGTAATGCTGGGAATCAGCTTTTGCCCGTCCTGTATCAGCGGGTGCAAAGCCGATTTTTTCTTCAGCTTCTTGTCGCTGTCCGCCGCCCCGACAGCCGCCGCCATGGGTTCCCTCTGGCCGCTCCAGATGACGGAACTCATCTGCAATCCGGGCTGCTGCGCGTCGATTACCGGCACCGCGAAGTTCGTCTCAAAGGTTCCGATCTTGCCGCTCCGGTTCTCGCGAGCCAAAAACTTGAGGCGATATTTCCCCGATGGAAGCGTGAAGCCCGTATCGTACTGAAGCTGCCGACGGCCAAACCGGGTAGCCGCCTCTTCGGAAAGCTTCAGCGGAATCGTGTCGCGCACCGCGCCGACGGCCTTGCCCTTCTCGTCGCGGACCTCTCCGATGAAATCGAGTTCTCCTACTTCGGATTTCCCCTTCCGCCGCAGCCCGATCATCGAACCCGGAATCTTGACCGCCACCGGAACAAAAACTTTCTCCTTCGTCATCCGAAAGTAATTCACTTCAATCGCGATCGGCAGGTCTGTGACGGGGTCGGCAAGCGCGAGCGCTTCCTCAAGTTGTCGCTCCTTGTCGGCTGAATCGAACTTCGCATATTGCTTCGCCGCATAGTATCCCTGGCGGTATTCGAGCTTCGCGCGAGGCTGGCCTTCGAGCCGCACGCGGATCTTGCGCATACGCCCATCCTCCGCGGTGTTCGTGCTGTAGTAGCCGACGATGTAGTAGCTGCGCAGGTCCTTCTGCGCCTGTACGATGCCCTCCCCCAGATCGTTGCTGTCGAGCAAGGCTTTGCCGCCCGTATCGGATGCGAGCGTGGAAAGCGTCTCCTGCTGCGCGTTAAACTTGTTGCTCTGATTCCTCTGCGACTGGCCGCTGAAAATGCCCGAGCCGCGGGGGGCGCTCTTCGATGCGTCGCCACCCGGCGGAAGCGCGGTCAACCCTCGCGCGTCCACGGGGTAAAAGGAGACATTCGCGCGAACCGCGGCGTTCACCGTCGAGCGAATCTGGGAATCGTTTTCGACGCCGGTCTTTCCCACGCCGCTCGAGAAGTAGATCAAAGCCTTTTTTTCGGACAGCGGCGCGAGCATCTTTGCCGCGGATTCAAGCGCGCTCAGTTTGCGATCCGTGTTGAAGATATTGAACTCCGTTTCGTCGGCTGTGAACGCCGCGCCGGTATCCTCGCCTTCGTCGTCGCCCGCGGCGTCCACGTTCTCGGCCATCTCAGAGCCTTCGCCAGGGCGGAAACCCCTGATGACATCCCTGAGCTTATCGCGGTCGGATGTGAAGTCCTGCTGCACCTGAAGACGGGTCGAAAACGTCATGACTGATACGAGGTCGGATGCCGTGAGTTGCTTTTCGACGAACTTCAGGCCCGCTTCCTGAGCGCGGATCTGATCGGCCGGCGGCATGGATGAGAAGTCGAAGAACAGGACCAGAAGCCGTCGGTCCTGGTAGCGAACCGAACCCGGCGCGGATGCCGCGATCACCTTCGCGGGAGCGGCGGGTCGTTCGATTGTCCGGGGCGGCGGCGCGGGAGGCAAGGGGTCAAGCTCGAGCTTTTGAAATTCGAAAACTGATATCGCTTGCGGCTTGTCGTCTTCGAATATCGTAAAGGCCTCTTTCTTTAGACCGGTGACAGGCACGCCCGAATCGCGCACGGAGACGTTCAACACAACGAGGTTGCTGGCTGCTGAGAATTTGACGCCGGTCTGAGGTGGCTGGGCTGATACCGCCAGCGCGAGGAGCAGAAAGGTGGCGGTGCGCATCAGAACCGAAGCCTCAAGGACGACTGGATGGACCGCATGGGCTGCGCCGCCGTCGGCAATCCATAGTTTGTGGCGTTCACGACGGTCGCAAGCCCCGTGTAAGCAACACGGTTGGTGAAGTTCGTGCCCTCGACGCGAAACTCCAGGCGCCGTTTGTCCGTTAACCGGAACGACCGTGAAACCGACAGGTTCGCAGCGAGCGTAACCGGACCGGGAATGGTATTTCGTCCCGCGTTTCCGAATCGCCCCGCAGGCGGAATGCCGAAGGCGTCCAGGTTGAAGAAACCCCCACCTGATTCGACAGGCAAGCCCGTGGAATCCGCGCGGCCACTGCCCACCGCACCCGTTCCGCCGGAATCTGCACGGTTTCCCAATACGCGCGCTGTGAACGGCCGCCCTGCGCTTGCCGTCAGGCCGCCGCTCAGGCTCCAATCGGCAAGTATACGCCCTGGGAATCCTTCCGCGGTCAACTTCGACGCTCGCGAACCCCACGGCGAGAAGATGACGTAGGAGAGAGTCAATCGGTGTGGTTGGTTGAAGGTCGAAAGGCCTCGCTCGGCGCGAAGATTGGTGTCGTCTTGCGACACGACGACGCCGCCACCCCCGAACGTGGATGCGTTGTCGATCGACTTCGACCAGGTATACAGCGCGTTGGTAGAGAACCCCTTTTTGAAGCGACGCGTTACGCGAACTTGCGCGGCGTGATAGATGGAGTTTCCCTCTGATGTGTCGTAGGTGAATCCGAGGGCGTTTCCGATCAGCCTGCGCTGCTCGGCGGTGAGGGGCGATCCCGGCGCGGCGCGGTTTGGAAGGCGCTGGATGTCTAGCCGCGTCCCCTTGGTTCCCAGGTAGCCCAATTCCAACACAACAGAGGGCCCGATCTCACCCTGCACCGCCAGATTCCACGTCTGCGCGTACGGCAGACGGTAGTGCCGGTTGACCGCATATGAATTGGTGATCGTCGCCGAGGGTGCGGCGGCAAATCCGTTTTCGATCGTGAGCACGCGCGCGCTGCTGGTCACGAGCGAGGCGGTGCTCGCGAACGGCGGCTGCGATGCCAGGCGATTCGGAAACTGGTTGTAGACCGAGCCGTTGAAAAACATCCCATATCCGGCGCGGATCTGAAGACGCCGCCTGGTGAGAATGCCCGGACGCCACGCGAGAGCAGCTCGCGGCGAGACGTTGTTCTTGTCCGAATCCACAAGACCGTCCGGGAACGGACCACTGTAGGGACCAGTACTGCCTGGCGTCACAACGGCGACTCCTCTGAAGCCCGGCGCGATATCGAGGTTCGCGATTCGTCCGAATTTCTCCCGGAAAGGTGTAAAGTATTCGTAGCGAATTCCCAGGTTAAACGATAGATTCGCCTTGGCTTTCCAGTCGTCCTGAGCGAAGAAACTCTTGACGCTCCCGCGAAAATAGGTGTTGGCGCTCCCGAAGCGCACCGATGTCGATTGGGGCAGGCCTAGGAGGAAGTCCGCGAAATCATAGCCGGTTCCTGCAAGCGGCAGCCCACCTTCATCGAGTCCGCTTGTCGAGACGCCGCTGAATGAGAAGGTTCCACGCGCGTTCTGCTCGATGCGGTTGTTCAGTTGCATCCGGCGGTATTCAGCACCGACGCTTAGACTGTGCTTGCCCTGGACGAAAAGCATGCTGTCAGAGATAGAGGATGTTTGATCCCTTCGCAGCGACGGACTCGCATCGGTAAGGCCGCCGAAATTGGTGAACGAGAGGTTCGGAGGGCCGTAGTTGATGGGATCGCGCGCGGTCCCGGAGATCCCCAGTTCGGCCGCGACGTTGGTCTTGTGCGCAAAAAACGGTATTGTCTCGCTGCGATTCCGGCTGAAATTCCAACGCAAGTTGTTGATCCGCTTCGGTCCGAACGTGTGACTCCACCCGAGATCCGAGTTGTACCCGAATCCGGAGGTCTCGTCCCGAAAACCGTAAAGTTGTGCTTGACTCCCGTTGCGGCGTTGCATTCCGAAATTGAACGTGAGCCGGTCCTTTTTCGATACGGGGCGGCTGAGGCGGAGACTCAGACTATCTGTGTTCTGCGCGACGGAGGTTAGGAGCTGATAGTTCTGTACGGGTCCCGGCGCATTCGGCAGTGGGATGTAGGAAAGCAGTCCGGCGGAAGCGCGGCTGATGCGGGCAGCAGGCACCCGATTCCCGGCGAACGGCAAGCGGCTGGACGGATCGAAAATGGTGCTCGCTCCGATCAGCCCGGTTCGCTCCTCGGCGCTGGGAAGAGTTGCGGTGGAATCGAAGGGGTTTCGGCTACGGGCACCCGAGTAGTTGACGAAGAACATCGTATTCCCTGCCTTCAGGAGCTTCGGAATTTGCAGCGGGCCGCCTGCGGCGAAACTAAAACGGCTTTGGGCGTAGGATGGTTTCGGAACTGATTGCCCGTTTAGGGACAGGGGCCGTGCATCGAGCGCGGAATTCCGGAGGCCAAGGGAAGCCCCGCCACGGATCTGGCTGCCTCCCCGCCGGCTACGATTACCGAATTTGGCTTCTTTCCCGCTTACATCCGGGCGGCGTCCGCGATCACCGAACCCGCCAGGTCCGCCCGGTCCGCCCCTCCCTCCACCACCTCCAAAACCGCCTCCGCCACCCAAACCACCACCGCCGCCGAAGCCACTCCCACTACCGAACCCGCCGCCTCGGCCGCCGCCCGGAGGGCCGCCGGGTCCGGTACCGGGAGCGCCCGGCGCACCGGGACCTCCGGGGCCACCGGGGCTACCCTGAAGCCCGGGACCACCCGGACCAAACGATCCACCGGGAAAACCGGGACCACCGGGACCGCCGGCTCCTTCTGCGGCTGGTGTTGCTTGCAGTCCCGCGCTTAAGCTACCGTTGACCAGAAACGATTCCGTGGAATCAGCATCCCCGGCTTCTCGCAATTGTTGCGGCTCGGCAGCGAGCGCCGACTGGAGCTGGGTCTCGGTTTCCGAATCCGGCGTCACGCTCTGAAAACCTTGGCGTGCCCCGGCTACGGGCCCACGCCGGGCCTGCCGGGGACGCAGTTCGAGAACCCAGTCCAGGCTCAAATTCACGACCGCCGATTCGTTGGTAACGCTGAGCGGCCGTTGAGCCGGTATGAATCCGAACATCTCCACCTGCAACTTCCACTCGCCGGGTGGCAAGTCCCCGAGCGTATAATGCCCCGATTCGTCCGTAACCGCTCCGACTCGTTTATCTGCGAACACGGCTGTTACCGTGGCCCCGGGAATGGGCTGCCCGCCCGACGCTACGGTTCCGCTGTGTTCGCCGAAGGCCGTTGCGCACGCAAACGCGAATAGGCAAGCGAGAGTTTTCATGGACATCTATAGAGATCGCAGCGCGAGCGCGGGCGTTACTCGCCGGTTGGCTGGGGCAAGAAGGTAGAACCCGGAATGGACTTATCAGTCTCGCCTATAATGAAGTCTATGAACCAGCAGCAGCCCCGAATACAACTGGAGCGAAACACCGACTACCGCGAAGGCTATGCCAACAGCGTGCAGATACGAGTGAACCTTTGGGATTTTTTCCTGCTTTTCGGGCTCGTGAACCAGTCATCTCCGGACCAGGTGTCGATTCAGAATTTCCAGGGAATATACTTGAGTCCGCAGCAGGCCAAAGCGCTGCTGAACGTGCTTCAGCAGAATGTGACGCAGTACGAGGCTGCGTTTGGCGAGATCAAACTTGAGCCGCAGTCGGGCGGAAAGCTGGTGCAGTAGGTGTTGTTGGGACGGGCTAGCCAAGCATACATTCGGCCGCGTTAAGACGCTCCGCGATCTTCTCAGGGATGGAATCGAAAAATTCCCAGCGGGCCTCCAGCGACGAAGGCAGCAGATTCATCAGATCGCGTGTGTTCCAGGTTTCCGCTGAGCCGTGTGATTGAAACCCCATCATGCGCGCGCCTTTGCAGGACGCCTGAACAAGGGAACAAAGATCGTACGGCCCAGACAACGGATCGTGATGGTGCGCGACGACTTGCTGGTTCTTGAGTGGAAAGTTCCATTTGGCCGCGAGGAAGGCGCCCGTCTGGCAGTGGTCCACGTCAAAGCGCGATCGCTCGAGTTCGCGAATGTCGGCCAGGCCTTTCGAGTCAGCTTCCGCGAGAAGCGCGGCATACTCGTTCGGATAGGCCGCAA
Source organism: Acidobacteriota bacterium (assembly GCA_005808865.1). Taxonomy (GTDB): domain Bacteria; phylum Acidobacteriota; class Terriglobia; order Bryobacterales; family Bryobacteraceae; genus SYKU01. The sequence goes on along the minus strand of SYKU01000060.1, from coordinate 556 downwards.
GGAGCGCCATCCGTCCGATATCGTGCATGAGACCCGCGGTATAGGCGTCGTTAGGATTCAGGCCGCACGCCTGCGCCATTTCGTCCGAGAACAACGCCGTCGCAAGGTTGTGCCGCCAGCACTTCTCAAGCGTCGCTGCGTTTGCCTTGGACCCCAGGCAGGTCCGCACCGCTACTGTGATGACCAACACCTTCAGACGTTCAGTCCCCATGATGGCCAGCGCGTGCAGGATGCTGCCGATCTGCGCGCGGCTGCCGATCAGCGCGGAGTTTGCCAGGCGTAGTGCTTGCGCTGAGAAAGCCGCATCCGTCCGAATGGTCTTGACTATCTCACCGAAGGGCGCATCTTCCCGTCCCATGATTGCCATCAGCTTTTGAGCCACGGCTGGAAATGGGGGGAGCGTATTGATTGCGTAAGCGCGGCCAAGTCCCGGTACAGTTAAGGCTGCCATGAAGCCTCCAAGCAGGTTGATCGGCAGGCCTTAGAAAAACCTTTATGTGGACCGGGCTTCGAGTATGGCGTCCCCAACGGGATTCGAACCCGTGTTATCGCCGTG
>SYKU01000059.1 GCA_005808865.1 Acidobacteriota bacterium | reverse complement strand
GGACTGAAAGGGACCGAACTGGCTGAAGCGCAGGTTTCCACCATCCGTACCAAGCTGCTGAAAATCGGCGCGCAGATCCGGGTGACCGTTCGCAAGGTCTGGGTTTCGATGGCGTCCAGTTATCCGTGGCAGGAACTCTACAGGCAGGTCTGGGCGAACCTGCGCTGCTAAAACCGACCTTCTCAATCTCAAGAAACACTTGAAGTCCAAGTCCACACCAGAGGCTCTGCGGAGCCGTGCTTAAAATCGGCCTTGAGATGAATGGAAAATTCATTCCCGCCGTTTTATGCGCCCTCCAAGGCCAATTTGGCGCGATAATCCCAATGCAGAAACGAAAGCAGGGGAAGGCCTGGTGGAAAATTGACTCCCGATCGGCGTTTGGACTCACCAGTCAGGTCTGTGAGACATGCGGGTTAGTGTGCTTTTGGGCAGGCTTCAACTTTCGGCGTCTGGGTCTGCTTGGTTCCGGCTGCGCCGGGTTAGGTTGGAAGTGCGGGCTGCGACCGTCCGCGTTTCGGTCCCGGCGGTTAGACTGCGTGGAGACATTTTCTCCCACCCTGGCGTGTAAGGTAAGGTCTTGACGCGGCCGGTCCCGGAAGCTGTCCGCCGTTGCATGCACCTGAGAATGTCGATGGCGATCTGTCGGGGTGTAGCGCGGATGTCAGCCTTCGACTACTCAAGAATTCCGATGGGATTCAAGAAGCAGGGTCCTTATTTTTTCCCGGCGGTGATTGCGAATCTGCGGTCATGGCGAACCCGCGGTCAGCTACAACATGCGCGGTGGGGATCCCTTCGTTTGACCTGGGCCACTTCATGGAACGGGAAACTGCATCTCTTTCTTTGCTGATTTCCGCTTTGCTGATTTCCGCATCTTCCAAAGACTCGGAAACTGGAGCTCGATCCGAATGATCGAGCGTCGGCAACTCCCGCAGGCGGACAGAGGCGGGTATTTGAATTGGCGTGAAGCCGGTCACGAGTAAGGGCGCGCCGCTCGCCGGCGGTCAACGCATGGCCTTCTGGCGCTCGAGTGTCATGAGAATGTGATGCCTGCCGCGCACGGGGCATGGGCGTTTAAAGCCTAACGGATAGACGAGACTATCCATTTGGATAGTAATATTGCCTGGAAACGATCATTCTAAAGCACTTAAATCTTGGATAGGCGCGTGCAACTCAAAGCCTGCCATGACCGACTACCCATCCTACCCCTATTCGTTCAACAGCGACTACATCGGGAAGCTCGCGGCCGGCGACCGCGAAGTTGAGGAGCATTTCTCTCAGTACTTCGGCAGCCTTATCGATCTGCGGCTGAGAGCGAATCCACTCATCGGCGTCGCAGCCCAGGACATCCGCCAGGAAACGCTCCTGCGGGTATTGCGCGCCATTCGAAAGGGCGATCTGCGGAAAGCGGAAAGCCTGGGAGCCTACGTCGTAGCGGTCTGCCGATTTACGCTTTGGGAGCACAGCCGGGCGAACCGGCGATACCAGGCTGAAGAAGAAACCTTCGAGCGTGCCGACCCATCTTCCGGCCCCCACGAAAGAACTGTCGCGAAGGAAAGAGCTTCGCTCATCGCACGGGTTTTGCAACGGCTTGCTCCCAGGGATCGCGAACTGCTCCAGATGTGCTTCTACGAAGACGCCGACTCCAGCCAGATGTGCGCGAGGATGCGGGTGACGCCAGGATGCCTGGGCGTACTGCTGTTTCGAGCACGAAAGCGATTCCGCATGCACGCGGCGAAGAGTTGCCCGGAGCTGGCAACGGCGTAGCCTTTACCGCACGAATTCGAGTTGCACGCGGTGTGGAATGATTCCCGCCTCGTACCCCATGTCGAGGAGGTTCTGAGCGGCGGCGGGAACGGCATCGCCGCAATCCACAGTGTAGTGGTTGACGTACATGCCGACGAACTTGTCCGCAAGGCGTTGTTCCATGTCGCGTGCGAACTGCATGGCGTAGGTCAGGGCCTCGTCGTGATTATCGAGCGCATATTGAATGCTCTCGCGCATCATCCGGCAAGCTTCCGACTGCAGTTCTTTCGGCAGGTGGCGGGCCAGAGCATTACCGCCAAGCGGAAGCGGTAAGTCGTATTTCGTCTTCCACCAGCGGCCAAGGTCGAGGATCTTGTGAAATCCCTCCCGATCGTACGTCAACTGGCCCTCGTGAATGATCAGGCCCGCTTCCACGGATTTCTCTTTCACCGCGTCCAGGATCTTGTCGAACGGAAGCACAACGGCTTCGAAATCCGGTTGACAGAGCTTCAAGGCCAGATAGGCGCTTGTCATCAGACCGGGGACCGCGATCTTCTTTCCCTTCAATTCTTCGAGCTCCGCAGGGCGGAGCGCCACCAGCAGAGGTCCGTACCCGTCGCCGATGCTGGACCCGCTGGCCATCAGGACGTACTTGCCGGCCACATAGGGGTACGCATGATAGGAGATCGCCGTGAGATCGTAGGTGCCCTGAAGTGCCTTACGGTTGAGCGATTCAATATCCTCAAGCACGTGGCGGAAGACGATCTTGTTAGACCGGACCCGCCGGGTGGCTAGGCCGTAAAACATATATGCGTCGTCGGAATCCGGACTGTGGGCGCTGACGAGTTCCTTGGGATCGGTCGATTTCATAGGACGAAGGTGAAGCTAACTCAAGTATTGCACGGGCGAGAGTCTGAAGGGGACGCTATGTCGACGGCGCGTGAGCTGCGAGCGGCCAACTGAAAAAAGGGCGGCGATTCCCGGCGCTGATGCTCGAAAGACAGGTTGACGGCTATCACGGTGCGCATCAAGCGCAATCGCAGGCTAAGAAGCAGCCATGCATTCGTTCCGGCCGTTCACTTCCTTCGGACTGCCCTGCTTCAGCGTCGAGGGATCGCCGCCCCGTTCGTTATCCGGTTCTACGAGGCACCTCCCGCCAGCAACTTCCTGGCTCACCTGAACCGCTCTCGAAGCCTCAACTTCCGGCTCCAATATGATTGTGCTCCTGTCTTCGCTCCGCGGCAATAGTATTTTCGTAATAGGGGTTCATTTTCAGACCTGCGCAACCACTTTCAGCAGCGCGGTGAGCGAGGTCCGGCTCGCGTGGGCCTTGCCCTGGGGACTCTTGTAGTGGGTCTCAAGGGTGAAGGTCTCCTTGTAACCGGTCTTCAACAAGGCTCTAATCTGGCCCAGGTTATCGAACTCGCCGTCTCCGACCGCGCACCACTCTCCCTTGCCGTCCTGGTCGCGACGGTAGTCGCGCAGATGGACGTGGATGATTCGCGCCGGATCAAGCTTGCTGTATCCGTGGGGAAAGGAATGTTCGCCGGACAGTCCTGCATTGTTCGGATCCCAGGTCAGGCCGAGCGAACTCTCCTCAACGGCCTTGAGCAGCACGGCCGCTTCTTCACCCGTCGAAACGTAACTGCCACCTACATTTTCGAGGGCGAGCCTGAAGCTACGCTCCTTGGCTCTTCGCGCCGCTTCCCTCACCAGTTCAAAAATCCGCGGAAAATCCTTGGTGTCGCCTTTCGCTCCGTTCTTTGTGGTGAACGCAAAGACTCGGATCTTATCGGTGCCCAGGATTTTCGCACGCTCCATGGCGCCATTGAGCAGGGCCCACTGATTGTCAAGAACGCCCCGCCCTTCCGGCGTGTCGGGCGGAAGAGGAATCTTAAAAAACGCAGTGCCCAGAACGGACGTCCTGATCTGGTGTTGATCGAAAATGGCGCGAGCCTCCCGGACCTTGTCGAGCGGTTGCGCTGTGTTGTACTTGCCCCAGATGTTACGGACTTCGGCGTAGTTCAGGCCGAACTCGCGTAGAAATTTGCTGGCTACGGTGATGTCGTCGTCGATCTCGTCGGTTGTGACACCCAGACGCACCTGGGATAGCGTAGCGGCGGGCAGCGCGCGCAGAAACGCGGCGAAAGCCGGCGAGGCAAGGACTTGGCGGCGGGTGAAAGAGTACATGCGTCGATTCTATCGCGAAACGGCGGGTTTCAGAACCGCCAATGAATAGAGGACAAACGATATAAGGAAACCGGGTCGATCCCCACGATGGATCTTCCGATTTTCGGCGGCCCTTGCTGCCGCGACTGTAAGGGTGGCCCCAGTACCGGCTGCAATGACCCAGCCGGCTGTCAAACCTGAACCCTTGCGGCTCCCACTGAGCGCCGCCGCTCGTACGGTCGCGCGTAACGCGCGCGGAAAAGTAGAACTCAAGCTCGTTAGTCCTTATCGAGTTCGATCAGAACGTGTTGGTTTATCGCGCCGCCCGGCTGCTGACTTCACGTGATTGTGCCGACGGCTACCGGCTGGCGACGGCTTCCGAACCACAATTCAAGACTTTCGTCGAGTCAACGCCTACGCCGTGGATCCCTTCGAGTTCGATCCGGTCCCACCGGTCTTGCCTGCCGGTCACACAAACATTGCATCGAACCGCCGCTGCATTTCTTCCGGCGAAACCTTCTCGATCTCCTGCCCGAGCATCCACTCATGACCAAACGGGTCGCGCAGGGTCCCGGAACGCTCGCCGTAGAACTGGTCCTCCACTTCGCGGAGGACGGTCGCGCCGGCCTCAACTGCAAGCGCTACGAGCGCATCCACGTTGTCCACCCGCAAATGAAGGGCGATGCTTGTCCCGCCCAGCGTTTCCGGGCCCTTGACTCCGTACTCAGGGTACTCGTCGGCAATCATCAAGACTTTACCGCCGATTCTGATTTCGGCGTGTCCAATCCGGCCGGCCGGGTCGGTAAGCCGGAACAACTCCTCGGCCTCGAACACACGCTTATAGAAATCGATCGCCTGCGCCGCCCCGCGTACATGCAGGTACGGATCCACGTCAGTGATGCCGCTCATGTCCAGATCCTCTCCAACAGAGTATATAGGAGCGCTCCCCGTCCGGTCTTCCATGTTTTTTGGGAGGTGATCGGTGGGATTGCCTCGCTGGCGTTCCGCCGCGAGCGAAGTCATACGGAGGAGGGGCACAATGGATAGAGGGAATTTCATGACAGACCTGCCTTCCTATTTCTCTAGCCAACAAAAAACGCTGTAGAATGAAAACCCAATGAATCGAAGGAAATTCCTGCAATCCGCGCTGGCCGCGGCCGCGGTTCCGCCCGGACCTACGCTCAATGTCGTGCTGATCTATGCCGACGACCTGGGATTCGGCGATCTTGGCTGCTACGGCGGTAAGATCCACACGCCAAATCTCGACGGACTCGCGCGTGAGGGCGCGCGCTTCACACACTTCTACTCGGCGAATCCGGTATGTTCTCCGTCGCGCGCTGCGCTGCTCACCGGACGCTATCCCACGCGAGTGAACGTGCCGCGCGTGTTCTTCCCCGCCGACAAGGAAGGTCTGCCGGATTCGGAGACCACGCTCGCCCAGGTTCTGAAGCGCAAGGGCTATAAGACGATGTGTGTTGGCAAGTGGCACCTGGGGCATCTGCCGCAATACCTTCCCACAAACCGGGGGTTCGACGAGTACTTCGGCATTCCCTACAGCAACGACATGAACCCGCGTTGGCTCATGCACAATACGAACGTCGTCGAGGAGCAGGCCACTCTGGAAACGCTGACGCCGCGATACACGGAGCAGGCCGTCAAGTTCATCGAGCGATCGAAGGGCGGCCCTTTCTTTCTCTACATGCCGCACACGTACCCGCATATTCCGCTGGCTGCATCGCCCCGGTTCAAAGGCAAGTCACCACACGGACTCTACGGAGATGTGATCGAGGAACTTGATTGGAGCGTGGGCGAGATTTTGACGGCGCTTAAGAAGAACGGCCTGGAACGCGACACGCTGGTCCTGTTTTCGAGTGACAACGGGCCCTGGTTCCAGGGGAGCCCGGGACGGTTGCGCGGACGCAAGGGATCAACCTATGAGGGCGGCGTGCGCGAGCCGTTTCTCGCCCGCCTGCCCGGCCGAATTCCGAAAGGCCGCGTCTGTTCCGGCATCGCTTCCACGATGGATCTGGTCCCGACAGTGGCGCGGTTGTGCGGGGCCGAGCTTCCGGCGAAACCTGTGGACGGCATCGACATCTGGCCGATGCTCTCCGGTCAGCGTAATGAAATCGAGCGCGAGGCGTTGTTGTATTTCGACAACGTTCATCTGCAATGCGCACGCCTCGGAAAGTGGAAGCTGCACGTTTCACGATACAACGTGATGGTTTACAACCCTGCGCCGGCAGCGGGCCGCGTAAACCTGCCTCTTACGCCCGAGCTTTACAATCTGATTGACGACCCTGACGAAAGTTACGACGTGGCCAAGGAAAACCCGAAGGTGGTAGAGGAGATACTGGAGCGCGTCGAACGACTGATGGTGGGTTTCCCAGAGCCGATTCGCACGGCGTATGCTGACACGAAGGCAAGGAAGCGGGGTGTTTCGGCGACGGGAGCGCTGCCGCGTCCGGAGTGAATTTCCGCCGGATCTGCTATGGTGACTCCAATGAACAGACGGCAACTTTTCGAGACGGCTCTTGCCGTAGGGCTGCCCGGGGCCTTGAATCGCGCGGCCGCGCAGGCGCCTCCCGATTGGGGTGGCCCCGTTTTGGATATCCACCTGCACCCGCACAAGGAGCCGGAATCGACCTTCGCTCATATTGAAGGCTCGGGGGTCGCGAAGGCGGTTCTGCTTACGAACATTTCAGCCGAAGCATCGGCGAAAGCAGCGGTGGAGAAATACCCGGGGCGCTTCGTTCGATTCACCGCCGTTGACGCGGCGAAACCCGATGCAGCGGACATTCTGCGGAAGTCGCTAAACGGTGGGGCAATCGGCATGGGAGAACTGAAATCGCACGTCCGTATCGACGGCCCTGAAATGCGGCGCATTTTCGATCTGGCGGCCGAACTGCAGGTTCCGGTGCTGTTCCATATTTCCGAGGTTCCGCAATTTCCGGGCGAGGGCGTCTACAATACACCGATTCAAGGTCTGCCGGCGGTCCTCAAGGCTCATCCGAAAACGACTTTCATCGGCCACGCCGACGCGTTTTGGGCTAACGTGAGCGCGGAGGTGCCTGGCGATGTCCCCTATCCATCGGGCCGCATCAAGCCCGGCGGACTGACGGACCGGATGCTCGCCGATCACCCTAATCTCCATGGAGACCTGTCGGCCAACTCGGGGCGGAACGCGCTCGGGCGGGACACCGATTTCATGGCCGGGTTTCTGGCGAGACACCAGAGCAAACTGATGTTCGGCTGCGACTGCAGTTGCCGCGATGGCCGCGGCACGGGTCAGTCAAGTCAGCAGCCTCTGATCAAGGGTAAGTGCGTCGCCAGAGAGACTTTGACGGCGCTAAAGCAACTGACGCCGCCCGAAATCTTCCGCAAGATCACGTGGGAGAATGGTGCGAGACTCTTGAAAATCAAAGCATGAAGCGCAGGATCACGCTGCTCCACGCGTCGCCGGCCGCGGTCGCTCCGCTGATGAACTACTACTCAGCCGCCGCGCCCGAACTGGAGATCACAAACATCCTCGAGGACGGAATTCTGCGCCTGCTGGCGGCCGGCAATCTTTCCGCGGTCGAGCGCCGGCTGCACAACATGATCGCGGCCGCGGTCGAAGATTACGACGCCGAACTCGTGTTGATGACTTGCTCGGCTGTTCCAAAGGGCATGCTAAAGGCTCTCCGCGACGAGGCAGAGGTTCCGCTTCTCAAGATCGACGAACCGATGGCGCGCTGCGCCGTGTCCGCGGGTGCCCACATCGGTGTGGCGGTCACCTTTCCGCCCACGCGGGAAACCACGCACCGCCTGCTTCAGGACGCGGCGGAGGAAGCCGGAGTGCAGGTGGAGATTTCGGACGAAGTGCTGCCTCTCGCCTATCGCGCGCTTCTTGCCGGGGATCTTGAGACTCACGATGCGCTGCTGTTGGCCGGTATCGATCGACTCGCTGAATCGGGGGTCGAGGCCATCGTGCTCGCGCAGGTTTCCATGGCGCGCGTGCTGCTCAAGGCCCGCGAGCGGGTGTCCGTGCCTGTGCTCACTTCGCTCGATTCGAGCCTCGATGCGATCCGTGAAATCCTTTCTCTCGAGGCGCTCGAGGTTCAGTAGTGCCCGAAACGTTACGGTGTGGGATCGTCGGCTGCGGGTTCTTTGCCCAGAACCATATTGAAGCGTGGCGCCGCATGGCTGGAGTTGAACTTGCGGCTGCGGCCGATCCCGATCTGGAACGGGCACGGCAGGCCGCGCCACGAGCATACGCGTCGGCTGAAGAAATGCTCAGGGCGGAACGACTCGATTTCGTCGATCTTGCCACCCGCCCGGAGACGCATCTGGAGCTTGTCCGGTTGGCCGCGGCGCACGGTCTACCCGCAATTTGCCAGAAGCCGATGGCGCCATCCTGGATGGAAGCGGTCGCGATGGTCGAAACCGCCGAGTCCGCCGGAATCCGCCTTATGATTCATGAGAACTGGCGCTGGCAGGCTTGGTATCGCGAAATCATGAGGCGCCTCGATGCCGGGGATATCGGTGTGCCGGTCAGCTATTCATTCCGCACGCGGCGCCGGGACGGATTCGGCGGCGAACCATACGCGAGCCAGCCCTACTTTCGGCACATGCCGCGGCTCCTGATTTATGAGACGCTCGTGCACCATATCGACACGGCGCGCTTCCTGTTCGGCGGTTTGACGAAGATTTACGGGCAAGCGCGCCGCGTCAACTCCGTGATCGCGGGCGAAGATTGCGTGTTGCTGGCGCTGACGCATGAGAGCGGACTCGCCGGAGTCATCGACGGGCACCGCTTTACCGAACTCGAGCCTGACGGCCCCGCCATGGAAGAGTTCGTGGTCGAAGGCGAACGTGGCACGCTCACGCTGCTGACAGATGGAAACCTCTATGCGGGTAGCGGCACGGGCAGGCGCAGAGTGTGGACGAACGAGGCGGTCGAAGGCTATCGAGGGGACAGCGTGTTCGGCACCCAGCGCCACTTCATCGACTGCCTGAACACCGGCGCGCCTTTTGAAAGCGGAGGGCGCGAATACCTTCAAACGACGTTCGCCGCCGTGGAAGCCGCATACGAGAGCGTGGCTCAGGGCCGCGCGGTGGATTTGCGGCGGCGATAGCAACTGCTCGCCAGGAACTCGGAAAGTTTTGGCGGCGAGACCGCACCCTTCTCGATCGCACGGACTGCCATCTTCTGGTAGCGTTTCAAGGTCCCGGACTTCGATCGGTCGCGCATCTGGCAACTCTGCATGTCCACCATGAGCTCAACCTCCCATGGGGAGAACTCGGTCCGCTTCATGCTGTCGCGGGTAATGTCTTGCATCAGCCGGTTGAACCGGCCGGCCAGTACTTCGCTCTGGATCAAGGGGCTTTCCATAAGCCGCTTATCGGCAAATGAGTGCCCGGCTTTACCTCAGGCTTGGTCAGAATCTGAGCCGCGGCATCCACTGAATCTGCCTCGGACCGCCTGATCCTGCCCGCGTCGCATCTACCTCCGAATTGAAAGCCCGATTTGCGAAAGGTAAGCCTGTAGGACCTGACTGGAGGCGACGCCGACGGCCACCGTGCAACTCGTGCCGGTGGCGGTTCCCCCAATTTGAGAGGCGAGCCGCGAGTGCTCACCAGCGGGGCGCCCGCTAAAGCAAATGCCCCTCCCGGATCTTTTTCGACTTAACACGCAAGCTCCTGGCTCCGCGAGCGCCCGTCCCCAAACTCTCTCCACCCTATGCCTGATCCAAGGATCAGCGACGCCGATATCTACCGGCAGTTCAACGCCCCCGCTTTTGCGGGATCCTCGGCCGGCACCGTCGGGCTGGTGCCGGGTGCCGGCTATCTGCGCGGATTGTACTTCCAGCCTCTCGATTTCGCCATCGCGCGCGAAGTGACATCAGGCGAGTCGTGCGCGCGGCGGTTCCGGCGCGATATCTGCAACTCTCCCTCGGCGTGGCGGACATTTACAAGGGTGCGGCGTGCTCTCCAAGCGCAGATCCGGTCCGTTTTCTGAGTTCGAACGCCGCTTGGCGTGGACTCTGCCACCTCTTGCAACCAGTTCGACCCCGAGGGAGGCCGAGACCATTCGAAAACGGGCGCAGTTAACCATTCCCTGCCGCCTGGAAACCAGTAACCTTAACCCACGCAAGAACCCGTCCATACACATGCGGCGTGCGACCGGCCTCCGGTTGGTTGTGGCCGCGTCCCGCTCAAGGCAGGAATCCGTCGTCCTCTAAGAAAGTGCGCTGCTACTGGCGGGCGGGATCTTTCTTGAGGCGGTTCACAATCAGCGTCGCAACTTTATCCATCTGTTTTGGAGAATTGTCGCGCGGACTCGCAAATGTAGACCACAGGACGCGCCGGGATCCTACCTCCACCAGGAATACCGTTCCCTTACCACCGCCGAAAGTGGAAACACGCGCGGGCATAGCTCCTTCCACTTTTGTTTCCTCGCCCTTGGTGTCGGCAGCGCTCGCCTCATCTGTCTTCTTGGCGTCCGCTTTCTTCGCCTCTTTCTTTGGCGGCGGCGGCGTCATCAGGTCAGTCAACCTTTGCTCAAAGCTCTCGCCAAGCTTATCAGTGAACACCGCGTTTGCCATTTTCGCGTCCGTAACTACCTGGAAGCCATCGGAGCCCGTCAGCCGGTTTGCAAGGAACTGATCGAGGCCATTCGACATCGGCATGATGTACACTGACTTCATCCCGTCCGCGGGTGCGGCCGTAACGCACGCCATAGCGATCATTAGACCAAACCATATATTGCACGGAGCCAGTTTCATTTCTCGATCATACCAGCATGTATAAAGGACAGAAGATCACCGTCATCATCCCTTGCCTGAACGAAGAGCAGGGAATCGAGCGCGTCCTGCGGAACATGCCGGATTTCGTGGACGAAAGAATCGTGGTCGACAATAATTCCACGGATCGCACGAGCGACGTCGCCGCGAGCCTCGGTGCGACCGTCATTCGCGAGGAGAAGCGCGGGTACGGCAGCAGTTATAAGCGCGGATTCGCACATGCCTCTGGCGACATCATCGTGACGCTCGACGGCGATCACAGCTATCCCGTCGACGCCATCTCGTATCTCCTCGAGGCCTTCCTCCACCTTGAGGTCGATTTTCTGAATGCATCGCGCTTCCCGGTGCGAAACCGCAACGCCATGACTTTCAAGCATAAGTTCGGGAATCTCGTGCTCTCTCTTGCGATGTCCGTGCTCTACTTCCGCTGGGTCCGGGATTCGCAGTCGGGAATGTGGGTCTTCCGCCGCTCCATCCTCAAAGACATGCGCCTCGTCTCCGACGGAATGGCGCTGTCGGAGGAAATCAAGATAGAAGCGCTCAAGAATCCCCGCGTGCGGTTCGGCGAGATCTCCATCCAGTATTCTTCGCGGCTTGGCGAGATCAAGCTGAGCCCCTGGAAAGACGGGATCAAGAACCTGCTGTTCCTTGTGAAGAAAAGGTTCTCGTGATGCGCGTTACGGCGATCGTGCCGGTTTGGAATCGCGTCGAACTGCTCGAAAAGCTCCTGCTGAAATTGCGTGCGCAGAGCCGGCCCCCTGAAGAAGTCCTGGTCGTTGACAACGGATCGATCGACGGATCCGCCGGGGCCGCCGAGCGCCTCGGCGCGCGCGTCATACGCATGGGCCGCAACGCCGGTTTCGCGCCGGCTATAAACCAAGGCATTCGCGAGGCCCGCACCGAAGCCGTGGCCGTGATCAACAACGACGTCGAGCCATCCCCGGACTGGCTTGGCCGCCTCGTCGAAGCGCTTGAAGATCCAAACGCGTGGTTTGCCTGCGGAAAGCTGCTTGACGCTCGAGACCGCCGCCGCATCGATGGAACTTACGATCTCTATTGCCGCGGCGGCGCTGCATGGCGCGCCGGGCACGGCCGTCCCGATGGCCCCGCTTTTGACTCGCCACGCCCCGCTGCCATGGCATCATTCACGGCATCGCTCTTTCGCGCCGAGTTGTTTCGCCGGATAGGTCCTCTTGACGAAGGCTTCATTTCTTACCTCGAAGATGTCGATTTCGGGCTTCGCTGCGCTCAGGGCGGCTGCGCGGGTGTGTATGTACCGCGCGCCGTGGCGTGGCATGTGGGAAGCGCGACACTCGGACGGTGGAACAGGGAGGTCGTCCGCGCCCTCGCCCGCAACCAGATTGTGCTGATCGCGAAACACTATCCTCCACCTCTCGCAAGGCGGCTGGCTTGGCCGATTCTTGTGGCGCAGGCGTTGTGGGGTCTGGTCGCAGTTCGGCATGGAAGCGGAATCGCATGGCTGCGCGGAGTCCTCGAGGGTCTGCGGAGGATGAAACGCATTCGCCGCGCGCAACCTGACAATGCGGCGGCCTTTTCCCGGATTTTGATCCAGGGTGAAGCTGAAATTCTCCGCATCCAGCGTGAAACCGGTTTCGATCGGTACTGGCGGCTGTATTTTTTCCTAACCGGGGGCGCGTCCGATTGACACAGGCAACCGGTATCGGCATCGTCGTCATTACCTACAATTCCGCCGGGGACCTGGGCCGCTGCCTGGATGCCGCCGTCGCTACCGGCGCCGAAATCGTCGTCGTGGATAACGCCTCCACTGACGCCACTCGCGAGGTCGCCGCGCGCTATCCGGTGCTGCTGATTTCAAACCAAAGTAACCTCGGATTCGCGGCGGCCGCGAACCAGGGATTTCGTGCAATCGACTGTGAATACGTGCTTTTGCTGAATCCCGACGCGATCCTCCAGACCTCAATTGAACCCTTGCGAAGCCTTTGCGGACAAGTGAACGCAGCCGCGGCTGCGGGCAGGTTGACCGGGGAAGATGGCGTAGCGCAAACCGGTTTTTCCATTCGCCGCTTGCCCACTCCGGCCGCGTTAGCCTTCGAAGCGCTTCTCCTGAATCGCCTTTGGCCGGGGAACCCCGTGAATTGGCGCTACAGATGCATGGACTTTGACTACGGGCGGCTCGCACGTGTCGAGCAACCGGCGGGTGCCCTGCTTATGATCCGAAAGAGCGTCTGGGAACGGTTGGGCGGTTTTGATGAAATTTTTTGTCCGGTTTGGTTTGAAGACGTGGATTTCTGCCGGCGCCTCAAGGACTCGGGCGCGGATGTGTGGTATTCTCCCGACGTTGTGGCGCGGCACGCAGGTGGGAGCTCCGTCCAGCGGCTGCGACCTGATCTGCGGCAGGTTTACTGGTATGCTAGTCTTCTTAGATATACGGTCAAGCATTTTCGGCCTTGGGCCCAGCGATGGGTTTTCGTAGCGGTGATGTTCGGGTGCCTTCTGCGGATGACAGGGGTGTTGTTCGTCAGAGGTGGTTTTCAAGAATCGTGCGCGTTAGGGAAAATAGTGCGGCTCGCGGGCCGGTGCCTGTTTTTTCGTTTGCGCACTGGTTTCGAAGTCTCGTTGTTCATTTAAGAATCGTTGGTGTGAAGTTGAAATGGAGTTCGCTCCCCGGAATACGGGTAAAATCAAGCTGGTGTTAGACCAGGTTCAATTTAATGGCTGAACGCGATTTCGTATCTGT
>SYKU01000058.1 GCA_005808865.1 Acidobacteriota bacterium | reverse complement strand
GCGATCTGCTGATTGGTCTTGCCTTGATTGGCAAGCAAAACAATCCGCGCCCTCTCGACCAAACGGTGCTCCGTCTTGCCTTGGCGGGTCCATCCCTCTCAGGTCTTCATCTCTTCGTCGCTGAGCTGAAATTTCGCGGACTTTCGGCGCATGACTCAACATACAGTAGTACCAGAACTAATGCAACTAGACAATAGGTCTCGATAACGGGACAACCGCTCCCGTTGTGACCGCCGCTCCCTGGCCTTGTCTGCTGATGTATCGCTGGATCGATGGACGGACGGGCGAAATGGCCGTTGAGCAGGGCCTTCGAACGATAATCCAGCCGCCGGCCTGGCCCGGAATGGAGTCCACCTATTCCCTTCGAGTGATTGCGCCCTCGCAGCCCGGGGATTACATCCTGCGTGCGACCATAATACAGGAAGGGTGGCGCTGGCTGGATACGCTCGCCCCGGCGGTTTACGCCGAAGCGCCCGTCAAGGTTCTCTCAAATGAGGTTGTCTGAAATATCGACGCGCCTGAAGGCGGTCGTGATCCGCGACGCGGAATTCCAGAACCTTGGCTTCTTCTTCGACGGCCTTCCCGGCGGTCTGATATTCGTCGAAGAGAGGAAGTTCGTACCCGCCGCTCGAAAAGCATGTGGAGCAACATGTATCCTGTGCACTCCGGAACTCGCATCCTCCTTCCCGGATGTTGCGGGGCTGGCGGCTTGCGCGGAGCCTCGGATCGCATTCTTCCATTTGCAGAAATTTCTGGCTGAAGAAACGGATTTCTACGGTCTGCCGTTTCCGGCCGAGATCGATCGCTCGGCGCGTATACACCCCCGCGCTTCGATCGCCCCGCGCAACGTGAGAATCGGGCCTGAAACGATTGTTGATGAAAACGCGGTTATAGGCGAGGGAACGTCGCTTGGCGGGGGTGTGCATATCCGGGCGGGCGCGGTCCTCGGAGCGGAAGGCTTCCAGACGGCGCGGTACCCGGGCGGGTTGCTGCAAATGGTGCACGCCGGAGGCTTGTGCGTGGAGGATAGCGTCGAGGTCTTCGCAAATGCGGTTATCGCCAGAGCCGTGTTCCGTCAGATGACCACACTTGGGCAACATTCACGGATCGGAAACGGCGCTTTTGTATCGCACAACGTGCAACTGGGGAGTCGCTGTTTCGTCGGGCACAACAGCACCATTAACGGAAACACCACCGTAGGCGACGATGTCTGGATCGGTCCGAACGCGACGATCAGCAATCTGCTGCGCGTCGGGGATCGGTCCAGGATTTCATTGGGCGCGGTCGTGATCCAGTCCCTGCCGGCGGACACGCACGTTACGGGAATGACCGCGATCGAACATCGGCGTATGCTGCGACACGTGGCTTCAATCGGTTAAGACGGCCTCGCTACTCGCGCCTTCGTGGGGCAGAGGCCTCTGCCTGGGCTTGACCCTTGGCCGCGCTTCCAAGGTGATTGCAGACGATCACAAAGGACAATGATCTCGCGGCATTTCATGGAAAGCGGAAGCCCGCACGGAAGACCTGCAATGCAGGGCCCGACTGTCAAATCAAACCCGCCTCCCTGTCGTACAATCGAATCTCCCATGTCCCCCCAACCAGCGCGCCTCCGCCGTTCCATCGGACTCTGGGACCTCGTCTTCTACGGCATTGTGATGGTGCAACCCACCGCCCCCATGCCGCTCTTCGGCGGAAGCACAGGGCCACGTCGTCACCGCCGTCTTCATCGCCGGCATGGCCATGCTCCTCACCGCGCTCAGCTATGAACGCATGGCGGCCGTTCATCCGAACGCAGGTTCCGCTTATGCTTATGCCGGACAGCGAAATCCACCCTTCGGCGGGTTTCCTCACTTTGCTGCGCCAGTACTACGCCCCCCAAAACCTTTTCCGTTCCTCTTAGGTTATGAGAGCGTCCACTCCGGCCAGGATGTCCTTGATGTCGTCGCCGGGCCACTTGTGCTGAATCACATTACCAAATCGCTCACCGTAGCCCGTCGATCCTCGTGGATTCGTGTAGAGCACGACGTAGCCTCGCGCGGCGTCGATCTGCAACTCGTGCTGGTAGTTCACTCCGTACATCGCATGAGGTCCGCCGTGTATGGATACCACCAGAGGGTATTTTTTAGTCGGGTCGAAGTTGGGCGGTTTGATAATCCAGCCCTGAATCTTCACAGCGTCGAACGAATCGTACCGGATCTCTTCGACCGGTGCCGGCTGAAAGGCTCTGAGAAAAGCGGCGTTCGGATCGTGGAGCCGATTTCCACCCGGAATCGTGACGAGGACGCCCGCTTCCGCCGGCGCACTTTGAATCGCCCCAATTTGACCCTTGGACGCGATCGATAGGGAGGACAGCTTCCGCGTACCTTGCGTGATCTGCTTTCGCTCTCCGCCGAGGTCTGCCGAGTGCAGATTCGTGCTGCCCTGGTCGTCGCTCAGGAAGAACACTCGCTGCGAGTCCGGCGACCATTGTGGCGAAGCCACGTCACGATCCCAGGATTCGGTGAGAAGCTTCAGGTTCGATCCATCCGCATCCATCACGTGCAGTTTGGAAACGTGATAGGTCTGGCCTTTCCATTCGTAACCGCCGAACGCGATATGGGCCCCGTCAGGCGAGACGCGCACAAACACCTCATCGCCATTGCGATGGGTCAGGGCGCGTGGCGCGCCTCCAGTCAGCGGGAACACGTGGATTTCGCCGCCCGAGTAGTTGGCCCATCCGTCCTTGGCGTCGACCGCAGGCGCTACAATCGAGCGCGAATCGCGGGACCATGTCAGCTCCGGTTCAGTCAGGTACGAGGTGTGATGGAAACCATCCGGTGTAATCTGGCGGGCACTGTCGCCGGAAGAGGGTACGGCGAAAATCCGGTTACCTCCCGGTGGCAGCACACCGGTTCCGTCGAACGTCCATCGGAGCGCGGTAACCGCAACCGGATCTGGCGCCCAGTGCGCCCCTGGGCGGCTTGGCGGGAACAGGCGGAGCCCATTCTGGAGCCGCCGGCGTGAAGCGGAAGAATGCGACCCACTTCCCATCGGGCGACCAGGCCGGCGCGAAAGGGCCATTCTTCCCGCGGGCCAGTACCCGATCGACACCACTCGCCATCGCTCGCACGTGAAGCTGTGAGCTGCCCGTGCGATTCGAGACGTAGATGAGGCGGGTTCCGTCAGGCGACCATCGCGGACTTGAATCGCGAAACTTGCCCTTCGTCAGCGGCCGGAGGTTCTTCCCATCCGCGCCGATTTCGTAAAGGTTGCTGTACGCGGCGTCATCCATTTTGTCGTTCCATTCCTGGACGAATACGATGGACTTACCACTGGGATTTATCTGTGCGTCCGAGATGGACCGGAGGTCCCAGACAGATTCCGGCGTCAGGCAAGGCTGGGCGGCGCGGGCCGCTGCCGCAGCCACGAGGATACCGGCGAGTTTTCGCACTGCCTTTAGGCGATAATCTGGTTCAGCACGCGCCCACCGATATCCGTCAATTTCCGGAAGCGGCCCGCGTGCAGATAGGTGAGCCGCTCGTCGCTCAGACCCATCAGATTCAGAACGGTAGCGTGGACATCGCGCAGCGGGATCGGCTCGTTCAAGGCGCGAATGCCGAACTCATCGGTCTCGCCCGCGGTTGCTCCGCCCTTGACGTCCCCCCCGGCCATCCACATCACCAGGCCGTACTGATTGTGATCACGGCCGGGTTTGTCGGATTTCAAGTCATTGATGAACGGCGTGCGGCCCATCTCGGAAGCCCACACGACCAGCGTCTCGTTGAGAAGTCCCCGAGCTTTGAGATCCTTCAATAGAGCAGCCACGGGTTGATCTACCTCAGCCGCATGTTGAGGCATCCGCTCCTTAACGTTGCCGTGATCGTCCCAACTGTACTTGCCGATTTCGACGCCATGGACCAGCAGCACGTGGCGGACTCCGTTCTCGACCAGCCGGCGGGCCAGCAGGCACTGGCGTCCGAAGGGCTCGGTGACCGGATTATCGATGCCGTAAAGCGCTTTCGTAGCCGCGGTTTCGGTCGATAAATCCACGATGCGCGGCGCTTCGGCCTGCATACGGAACGCCAGCTCATAAGCGTTGATGCGGGCTTCAAGTTCGCTCTCGCCCGGACGTTCGCTCGCGTGCTGCTCGTTGAGCCATCGCACGAGCTGAAACTCTTTACTTTGCTGCTCGCGGCTCAAGCCTTTCGGCAGGTTCAGGTCGAGAATCGGTGCGCCCGTTGAGCGAAACAGCGTGCCCTGGTAGGAAGCCGGCAGATAGCCGTTTCCCCAGACTGCCGCTCCATTTACAGGCGCGCCGCGCGGGTCTTGTATCACCACGTACCCGGGCAGATTCTGGTTGGGACTGCCTAAACCATAGCTAATCCATGACCCGACCGAAGGACTGCCCTGAAGCTGCGACCCCGTATTCACGTGCATGGTCGCTGGGCCGTGGTTGTTATTATCCACCATGATTCCGTGAATGAATGCCAGATCATCAACGGATTCCCCGATCTTAGGAAACAGGGTGGAAACGTAACGTCCGGACTGGCCGTAGCGGCGGAACTCGAACGGGCTGGGGATGGTACGGTTGGGCGAATCGAGAAAGCCTTCAATTTCGCCGGACAGGCCGGGCACCTTGGGCAGAGGCTTGCCGGCGTATTTCTGAAGCGCGGGCTTGTAATCGAACGTATCAATCTGGCTCGCGCCACCGGCCATGAACATAAAGATGCACTGCTTGGCCTTGCGAGGCAGATGCTGCGGCTTGATTGCGAGCGGGTCAACGGAGGCCGCGCTCAGATCCTCGGCCAGCATATTGGCAAGAGCCAGGGCTCCGATACCATTGCGGGTCCGGCAAAGGAAATCTCGTCTGGAAACGGCCATGGTGTACTCCTTCAATCAATATAAATAAACTCGTTGCTGTTCAGTAGCACCCGGCACAAGGCAGTCAGCGCATTCGCGACGGGCGTCACTGCGGCCATAAGGGATTGGGCCTGCCTTACTTCGGCTGGCTTCGGAGCACGCCCGAGCGCGATCTGAAAGGCACCGCGAATCTGTTCGGCTACGTCCGGACCGGTTTCCGACCGCACGCGCCCTGCGAAATGCCGCGCTTCTTCATTCACAAAATCGCTGTCATACATCGACAGCGCCTGCAGTGCCGTTATGGAGTGGCGGCGGCGGTCGCAGGGGGCGTTGAAAACCGGAGAGTCGAACGTTTCCAGGAATGGCATGTTCAGCGCGCGCCGCTGGAAAATGTAAATGCTCCGGCGTCTGGCGTCTTCACCCGCGCTCGTTTCCCACGTGTTGACGCCTTGAACTTTCTGCGCTTCATCCAACCCTTCCGGAAGCGGCGGATAGACAGGCGGACCGCCAGGCTTCAAGCTGAGCCTGCCGCTCACGGCGAGGACGCTGTCGCGGATGGCCTCGCCTTCCAGGCGGCGACGCGGAAAGCGCCACAACAACCGGTTGTCGGGATCGTCCTGCTCCGCGCGTTTGTCAGTTTTGTACGAGGTCTGGCGGTAAGCGCTTGAGTTGAGTATCAGCCGGTGCATGGCCTTGACGCTCCACTTCTCATCGACGAAACGGTTCCCAAGCCAGTCCAGCAGTTCGGGATGACTGGGAGGCGTGCCGTTCTTACCGAAATCGCTCGCTGTTTCTACGATTCCGCGTCCGAAATGATGTTGCCAGATTCGATTCACCATGACGCGCGAGGTGAGGGGATTGTTCGGGCTCACAATCCAGTTGGCGAGCGTCATGCGGCGGCCGCGCGTGGGGAACATCTTGTAGCGGTCAAGCTCCAGCACGGCCGGGTTGGAGTGACCCTCGATGGCGCTCAGGAATCCCGGTTCCACCGGCTCACCGAGGGAATCGTATTCACCGCGACGAAGCACATATGTGGTGGGCACGTTGGGACCCATCGGCGGGCCGTCGGCATTGCGCAAGCCCATGGCGAGCGGCTCCAGGCGATCGATCGCCTTTTTCAAGCGGCCGATGCGCTCGGTGAATTGGAGATACCGGTCTTTCTCCTCCCGCGTAAAGATCTCCGGCTTCTTGTCGAATCCCGAGGCGTTATTGTTCTCTGAGTTGATTTCCCGCTCCAGGTCCTTCGCCGTGAGCTCCTTGCTGTCTTCAGGTTTGGTGTCTTCAGGTTTAGGCTTCGCGGGCTTTTCGAGCTTCTTCGCCGCAGTGAGTTTTACGAGCAGCGGCTTCTGGAACTCCTTAAAATCCGCCTCCGACTGCTCCACGTCTTTCTTGAACTGCGCGCGGGTCTCGTCGGCCCATGCTTTCTGTCCGGGCTTATAAAAATCGGCTGGCTCGTAACCGCCGGCCCGGCCGGTATTGGTGATCTGCACGGTGGCAAAGAAGGCCTTCATGCGGTAGAAATCGCGCGTCGGGACCATGTCGTACTTATGGTCGTGGCACTTGGCGCAGCCGACCGTAAGGCCCAGGAAGACGGAGCTGACGGTCGATGTCATCTCACTTAGCAGGGAATCGCGATTCTCGTCGCTCACCGGCGTGCGATTGAACGGAGCCAGGCGAAGGAAGCTGAGGGCCACCTGCTTCTCCGGTTCCGGCAGCGGCGCGGGCACAGCGGAAACGATCTGGAAAAATTCATCGCCGGCTATCTGCTCCTTGACGAACTGATCATAGGGCTTGTCCTGGTTGAAGGAATCAATCACGTAGTCGCGGTAGCGCCACGCATGCGGCCATTCGGGATCGCCTTCATACCCGTTGGTATCGGCGTAGCGTGCCAAGTCCAGCCAGTGGCGTCCCCAGCGCTCCCCGTAGCGGACATCCGCCAGGAGGGAGTCAACCAGACCCTCATACGCTTTCGGTGAGCGGTCTTCGACAAACGAGTTCATTTCCTCGGGCCGGGGAGGAACACCAACGAGATCAAAATAGAGCCGGCGCACGAGGGTGCGACGGTCCGCTTCGGGACCGAGCGTCAACGACTTCTCCGCAAGCTTGTCGAGGATGAATGCGTCGATGGCATTGCGAGCGGCGGAACTCTCCCGCACCGTCGGAACAGCATGCTTGGCCGACTTCACAAACGCCCAATAGCGGCTGGGGGCTGCCTTGGCGGCGGTGGGTGGTAGTCCTTGAATCCAGGCTTCGATAGCGGCGATGTCTTGTGCGGGAAGCGTTTTCCCCGGCGGCATTTGAGGTTGGACGCTTCCACGCAAGGCTTTTACCAAATGGCTGGCGGCAGCATTTCCGGGCTGCACAGCCGGACCGTTGCGCGCTCCGCCGGCGATCACGTTTTCCGCAGTTTCTATTGAGAAACCGCTAGTCCTCGCACCCTTCGAGTGGCATGGGAGGCAATTCGCGAAAAATATCGGGAGGACCGTGCTTTCAAACGTTGGCGCAGCCTCAGCGGCTGCAGCTGCCAGTAGAAGGCCTATGCGCCCTATAGATATGGTTCGCATATATTGATGAAATTATACCTCGTTTGGCCTGAGAACTCGATCCGCCGAATCCCAAGGCCAACCAAGGGTTACATCCCCGTCCGAAATTTCGGAACTTGAGCCGGCGAGTGCCCCCGGAAAACTCTGCGGATCACGCAGAAGACGCCAAAACCGTGGACATGGCGCATCCCCCCGGCGCGCCAGCCGTTCATGACTGATGCCAGCGTGGCTGCGGTCACGACTTCGCGGGGTCAAGCCGCGGAGTGGTAGTAGTAGCTCAGCATGCAACCCAGGCGCCCCCGGCGTTGGACCTCACCTGCGTTGCCGAGATGCCCAAGCTCTAGGCTGATCCGTTGGTTCGCCAGACCCTGGTGATTGCGCTCGCTGTGATAGTGGGCGACGACGTTCCGCACGGCGGTCCGCAACGACTCCTCCCCGAAGAAGATCATGCGCTCCTGAACGCGCACGCGGAGAGATTTGTGCGCAGCATCAGATTTGGCGAACGCGGTGGCAGTTTCACTGACTCCACTGCAGCATCGGCGATCATGTTCAGGAACTCGGCGCTGAACAGCGGGTCCTGGTCGTGAATCAGGTACCGTTTTTCCGATAACAATTCCCGCCTCCGCATCGGTGAGATTCCGCGCGCTCTGGCTCATCCACAATTCTTGCGGGTCCGCTGCGTTAAGGCGTCGTAAATAAATAACCTTTACAACTGTTTAGTTGTTTGGATGAATCGTGTAATTCCATTCGCCATGAAATTTGTCGGGCTTCAGATTGACATGGGCAAACTCGTCATCCGTGATCTTGCGCCCAACGGGGTACT
>SYKU01000057.1 GCA_005808865.1 Acidobacteriota bacterium | reverse complement strand
GTTAGAGGACGGCGGTCGAGGAAACGGAATCAGGAGGAGGCGAGAAAAGATAGAGTCAATCCAATCGTAAAGGTCACGCGAGGATCACGCAGCGCCGACGAAGAGCCGACGCCGAAGGCTTTTTCGTGCATAATTCAGGTCAAACGAAGCCAGTTCGGCGGCACCGTGAGCGGCCCTATCCGGAAAGACAAAACTTTTTTCATGGGGTCCTATGAAGGTCTGCGCGAGCGTAGTGCTGATTCCAGAATCTTTACTGTTCCCACGGCGCTCGAAAGGGCTGGCAACTTCTCCAGTACGCTGGTGCCCAACGGCAGCCTGATCCGCATTTTCGACCCGTTCTCCACGCGCGCGAATCCAGCCGGCGGGTTCATCCGCGACCAGTTCCCCGGCAACCAGATCCCGGCTTCGCGGTTCGATCCGGTAGCCGTCAATTCCATCAAATACTTCCCGGTCTCAAACACGAGCAGTAACGCAGTCACCAACCAGAACAACTATGCCAACCAGGGGTCGGCCGGCGTGAATCTGGATCAGATGGACGTCCGGGTAGATCATGTCATTAACGGCCGCCAGCGGGTTTTTGGGCGCTACTCCAAACGGAACACGGAGAGCGTGCCTGCCATCATCTTTCCCAAGGACATCACCATCGCGGAGGGGCGCGTCATCGAATCGGATAACGTGCATGGCGCCGTGGCCGACTACACCAACACCATCTCGGCAAACACGATTTTCAATGCCCGCCTTGGTTTCGCAAGAACGCTGTACCTGTTTGATAACCAGGGCATCGGGTTCTCTCCATCCACTCTCGGACTTCCGAAAACCATCGACCAGGCTCTGGACGCGCAGATCTTCCCGCGGATCGCACCAGGCGGCTACGTCTCCCTCGGCGGAAGCGGACAGCGTCACAACGCATTTAACAGCAATACCGCGTTGGCGAATATGACCAGGATCGTGGGCGGCCACACGTTCAAAGTCGGTTTTGAGGGACGCCTCCACCGTGTCGGAGTTGCTGAATTCGACAACCAGGGGGTCTTCGGATTCTCCGCCACCATGACACAGGGACCCAATCCCAACACCGCCAGTGCCACCGCGGGCAACGGATGGGCCTCCCTGCTCCTGGGCGCCGGCTCCAGCGGCAACAACCTCATCCAGAATTTCAAGAACGTAGCTACTCAAAACATGTACGCCGCCTGGTACTTCCAGGACGATTGGCGCGTTACCAGCAAACTAACCTTGAACCTCGGCATTCGTTACGATTTCGACACGCCGCGCACAGAGCGCTATAACCGCACCAACTACTTTGACCCTGACGTGGCGTCCCCCCTTGGGAACGGCGCGCGGGGCGGTCTGCAATTTGTCGGGGTCGGTTCCAACGGTCGTCATCAGTACAACTGGGATCGCAACAATCTTGCGCCGCGGCTCGGACTTGCTTATCAGGTGGACAGCAAGACTGTCGTGCGCCTGGGCTATGCGAACATATTTGGCCAATCTCACCAGGCCGCGCACGGCACGATCGGCACCACCGGATGGCGTATCGATAGCCCATGGGTCAGCTCACTGGACGGCATCACGCCATTCAACCTTTTCAGCAACCCGTACCCGGAAGGATTCCGTCCCCTTCCCGGAGCCTCGCAGGGGCTGCTGACCGGCACCGGCGGCAATCTGGAGGCTGTGATCCGTGAGACACCGTCGCCGCTTTCCATGCAATGGAATGTCAACCTGCAACGGCAGTTTCCTGGTCAGATTCTTCTCGAATCGGCATATGTGGGTACACGGGGGCTCCAGTTGCACACCGGCGCCACTTCCAATCAGTTATCGCCGGAATACCTGGCTCTCGGCGCACAGCTCAATCAATTGGTCGACAACCCGTTTTTTGGAAAGATCAACACCGGCACCATCGCCAACCAGCGCGTGGCGCGCGGACAGTTGCTGCGCCCGTTCCCGCAGTTCGCAACCATCGGAATCGTCTATCTCGCCGGCGCATCCTCCACATATCACTCCTGGCAGAACACGCTTAGTAAACGCTTTTCCAAAGGCCTCACGTTTGAAGGCTCCTATACCTGGTCAAAGCTGATCGACAACAACACAACACACCAGAATGCCTACGATGTGTTCAAGGACCGCAGTTTGTCCGACCTGGATATCGCCCACCGCTTCGTGATGAGCTGGGTGTATGAGCTGCCATTCGGGCGCGGCAGGAAGTTAGGATCAAACTCATCACGCGCAGTCGATATGGCCTTGGGCGGCTGGCAGGTTAACGGGTTTGTCACCTTGCAATCAGGAACTCCCATTTCCATGTCCGCCAGCAACACCAGTGGCTTATTCGCCGCCAATACCTTGCCGAACAACAATGGCACTAGCGGAAAACTGGCTGGCAAAGTTCATGAGCGGCTCGATGCCTATTTTAACAAGGCCGTTTACGGCCAGCCGGCTGCATTCACGTTCGGGAATTTGGCTACACGTGTACCTGACATCCGCGTCGATGGGGTGCGGAACTTCGACCTTTCCCTTTTCAAGGACTTCCCGATTGTGGAACGAGTGCGGGTTCAGTTCCGTGCCGAATTCCTCAACGCGTTCAACACGCCTCGATTCGGCGGCCCCAACACAAGCGTCACATCCAGCGCATTCGGCGTAATCGCCTCCCAAGCCAACGCGCCCCGGCAGATTCAATTTGGGTTGAAGGTGCTCTGGTAGCCGCGGATACATCCGGTAGAGCATTCAATTGACCACCACGCCGGTGACACAGACGTAAAGCCAAATGGGCAATGTCCATTTAGTGGCAAGATAGAATTAGTACGTCAAGATCTGGACTCAGCACGTTTCTGGCTGGAAATCTTCCGCGGTATACGCCGGAGCCAATGTTGATAGGCCTTTGGTGTGCTTTTGGCGTGGCTCCAACTTTCGGCGTTTGGGTCTGTTTCGTTCCGGCTGCGCCGGGTAGGGTCTTGAGTAACGATTTGGGGTGTGTCGTAGCTTAATTCTTGTGGCTCGCGGGACTTGGGATGCGTGGGATCGTCAGAGACCTCTTTCAGATCAGCGGGAAAAGTGAACGGAAGGTAGTCGCAGTATTCGCCTGCGAGGACGCAGTCGCCTACGTGAGCCGGGGCGCGCCCGAAATGCCCATTTGGTACTTCGGTCTCATACCGCCTCAGGTTGGCGCCGCCGAGTTATGTGAAAGGGTGTTCGTCGAACCGGATGCCGCGCTGCTTCTGCGTCTGGCGCAGGCGGAACTGTGGAGCGTGACGGTCGCGTTGTCGGTGGCGGACTGGAGCGGAACCAGAGGCGCCTGGCCGCTGAAACTCGCGCCATTTCTGATTCCTCCTTTCCGGACGCTGTTTCGAAACGAGAACGGAGACTACTTTCCCGGAACGCCCGCACGACTGTGGGCGCACTTGCGCGAACGAGCAAAGAGCGGATGGTTCGGCGTAAGCCGGAAGGTGATCGCGGTGTTCGGCTGCGAAGAGGGCGTGACGTATGTGCGTCGTGGAGCCCCGGGTATACCTGTCTGGTATTTCGGAATCGAGTCCCCCGCCGCGGAGACCGCCGCGCTCTGTGAGCGGGTCTCGGTTGACCCGGATGCGGCGGCGCTGATCGCGCGCGCGAGAGAGGAACTGAGCCCGATGTGGGTCGCGCTGTCCGTGGTGGCCTGGCACGGCGGGGGCGGATCGTGGGCGCTCAAACTGGCGCCATTCGTGATTCCGCCGTTCCGGGCAATTGTCCACAACAAAAACGGCGGCATTTTCGCCGCAACGCCGGCCGCGGTAGCGCTCCATCTCGCGCGCCGCGTAGGCGACGCCGCGCATTCTGGAGCGAGGCGAGTGCGGGACGTGAGTCGCGGGCTTCCTTTCGCCGCCGCGAGCGTTCTTGCCAAGTGGTTCGGATTCGCCTTCCGCTGCGCGTTTGCGAGAATTCACGGCAGTGGGCCGCTCACGTTAGCAGTGCCAACGACTGCGGGGGAAGGAGTCGTGACGTTCCGCTATCGGCACCGGCAATGGAACCGCGGCGATCTGGAGTGCGCCGTCCGCAACTCGACAAGCCGCTGGATTCTGCTGCTTGAAGGCGATGCCGAAGCGAGCGCCGAGGAGCTTCTCGCGCCCTTCGACGATCCCCGGACCTTCGCTGTGGCACGGCAGGAGGCGTACCGAAACTGGCGCGCCGAGATCTTTTCGACCTCGCCCTTCCGAACTCTTCAGCGCGGCGAGTTCAGCCAAACGCTTGCGCCGGTCTCACATGCGATTCTTGTGGACCGGACGAAACTCGAGGCGCTCGGCGTGCCTCGCTCGCTTGTCCCAGGGACGGCCCTGTTGCTGTTGTATTGGAAGGCGGCGGCCGCGGGCTGGCGCTCCTACGGGATGGGGGGCGCGCGCGCACTGAAGCCATCGGCGCATTGGCCATTCGAGGACGCCGAGTTCATTTTCCGTACTTTGCTCGACCCGCACCTGCGTGCCCTCGGCCCACGCGAAGCTGACCTCGCACGCGGGAGCATCGCGCAAGACCGCATGCCTGCTCCGGCCCGCGCGGGACGCCCCAGGGTTCTGGTGGTTTCGCCGTACCTCCCCTATCCGCTTTCGCATGGCGGCGCTGTTCGCATCTACAATCTTTGCCGCGCCCTCTCGGGGGAAGTGGACTTTCTGCTGGCCTGCTTTTACGAGAAAGGCGACCAGGTGCATTACGACAAGCTTCATGAGGTCTTCCGGGAAGTCTACGTGGTCGACAGGGACGAACACGCCAGCCACGACATGTCGCTTCCGGAGCACGTGCGCGAGCACGAGTCGCGCAGCATGAGCGCCCTGGTCGGCGCTCTTTGCCGGGAGCGCCGCGTGGACATTCTGCAAATCGAATACACGCAGATGGCGCGTTTTCGCGAGGCCGCCCCGCAAGTGCCGTCGATTCTGGTTGAGCACGACCTCACTTTCAGCCTCTACCGGCAGTACGCGCTTAACGATCCGAGCCCCGCGCGAGCCGCCGATTACGAACGGTGGCTGGCTTTCGAACGCCGCTGTTTCCAGGCTTACGGAAGCGTTTGGACCATGTCCGCGGAAGACCGCCTGAGCGCGATCGAGGAGGGCAGCCCCGCCTCTACAACTGTCGCCGTGCCGAACGGCACGGACATCGCCAGATTCGTTCCCCGAGACGAACCCGTGGACGCTCCTGAGGTGCTCTACGTGGGATCGTTCCGGCACAAGCCGAACGTGATCGGTTTCGAAAGGCTGTTTCAGGAAGTGATGCCGCGTGTCTGGAAGCAATTCCCGAAGGTCAGGCTGCGTGTGGTGGGAGGCCCCGCCCACACGAGGTTTTGGCGGGAGTCTTCGCATCCGCGAGTTGAGGTTCACGGATTCGTCGAGGACCTTCGCCCCCTTTATGCGAGGGCAGCGGTGGTAGTTGTTCCGTTGCTCGTCTCCGCCGGTACGAACATCAAGGTGATGGAGGCGATGGCGGTGGGAAAACCGGTGGTTTCGACGCCGGTTGGCTGCGCGGGATTGGGCCTCGAGGACGGTCGCGACATTCTGATCCGGAACGACTTCACTTCCTTTGCGGACGCGGTCTGCGCCTTGCTTGGGGACCCATCCATGCGGGCGGCGATCGCAGCTAACGCCCGGCGCACCGTGGAACAGCGCTTTAGCTGGGAGGCGATTTCGAGGAGTGCGTATCAGAGTTACGAACAACTGGCTGGAGAGCTCCAGCGTTGAAACGGCGCCTCAAGGCAGCCTGGTTCCGCTTGCTCGGAAAGGACCCGGAGGCGGTCGTAGTCAGCTTCTGGAGCGGACCTGACGCACTCGCGGCCCGCATGGTGGATGAGATTCGCCGGCTTGAGCCCACGCGGCGTCACTTCGTCGTTTCGAGGGAGCCTCGCGAAGTTGCGGGCGCGGTTGTCGTCGCGGCGGCGAATCCGCTCGACGTGCGCCGGGCGTTTCGCTCACTGCGCGTCGGCCTCGCGCCCGTTCTGTTCAGTGCCGAGCCTCATCCGTTGCGGCTGGCGGCTTTCCTACTCGCACCTTTCAAGGTCCTCGCCTTCAATGCACGGCTGGAGCGCCATCATTTGCGCCTTGAATGCTGGATCGCGTCGTGGCTGTTTGCGCGGGGAGTACCATTCGACCGTATCTTTCTCCGCCCCTGGTCTCGATCGCTTGCGACCGGTGAAACGCGAGTGCTCGAAGGCCGCGCGTCACTCCCGGCGCGGCGCAGAGTCGGCATTCTTACGCCATATTTTCCTTTTCCCCTCTCTCACGGTGGCGCGGTGCGAATGTTTCACCTGATCCGCGAAACGGCGCAAGAGTTCGATGTGGTTCTGTTCTCCTTCACCGAGAAGCAGACCGAGGCCGATTACCAGCGCTTGCTCCACTTTTGTTCGAAGGTCGTGCTGGTCGGAAAGCCCATCTATCGCAAACCGCGCTGGAGCACTCTTCGCCCGCCTGAGGTGGTCGAGTTTACGTGCGCGGCCATGCGCCGGGCACTCCGCGAGCACCCCGTCGACCTGCTTCAAGTGGAATACACACACCTCGCCGGCTACGGCGGCGACGTACTCGTGGAACACGACGTGACCTTCGATCTGTACGCGCAGCTTCTCAGCAGCGACCGGCGGTTTTCCACGTGGTGGGACCACATCCGCTGGCGACGCTTCGAGCAACGGGCGGTGAAACCATTCCGCCGCGTTGTCGTGATGTCTTCAAAGGACGCGGATTTGCTTAAAGGCTTCGCATTGAAGACACCTGTCCGGGTCATCGGGAACGGCGCCGATTTCGACCAGCCCGGGCCCCAGGCAGAGCCGCCTGGAATGAACTTGCTCTTCGTGGGTTCATTCCGGCATTTTCCGAATCTCTCGGCGTTCCGCTTCTTTGTGAGCGAAGTATGGCCGGAACTACGGCCCCGTTTCCCGGAAATGACGTTTACCGCGGTTGGTGGCCCTGAACACGAGCGATATTTGATGGAAAGCGGCCTCGACGTATCCCGGGACGAAAGAATCCGCGTTCGCGGTTTCGTCAGCGACATGCTGCCCCTCTATGAGGCCGCGAACCTCGTTGTGGTACCGACGACCGTTTCCGCCGGCACAAATCTGAAGGTCCTCGAAGCGATCGCGATGCGGCGCGCGGTGGTTTCGACGTCTTGCGGGTGTGCTGGGCTCGGTCTGGTGGACGGGGCAACGGTGCTGATCGCCGACACGCCACGGGCGTTTGGTGAAGCCGTCGCCCGTCTGGCAGCAGATCCGCAGGCCCGGACCGAAATGGCCGATGCCGCACGGCAATACGCGCGGGAGCGGTTCGGCTGGACACGTCTGGGCGCCCAACAGCGAGGGCTCTATCGCGAACTCGAATCTGGAACTACAATCGAGTGATACATGGCTCACGCTTCTGAGAATGCTCCGCATGTCGCCGCGCCGGATTGGCGGCGTTTTCACTACTACGACCTTTTGGTCCACGCCTTTGTCGTTGTGCTGCTGATCTCGAATCTGATCGCGCCGAAGATCGTGGCCATCGGCCCGTTTCGCGTCAGCGGTGCGCAGCTTCTGTTCCCCATTGCTTATATCTTTGGCGACGTGTTCACGGAAGTTTACGGCTACGGCGCATCGCGCCGGGCGATCTGGATCGGTTTCTTCGCCGCCGCTTTGCTCGCCGTCATGGGGCTGGTCTCGGTTGCGCTGCCAGCCGCGCCAGGATGGGAAGACCAGAAAGCCTTCGCTACTGTATTTAATTTCGTGCCGCGCCTGGTGGTGTCGAGTCTGATTGCCTATTGGGCGGGTGAGTTCGCGAATTCGTTCGTGCTCGCAAAGCTGAAGATCCTCACGGATGGCAAAAAGTTGTGGATGCGAACAATCGGTTCGACGGCCGTGGGCCAATTCGCGGATACAACGATTGTGATGGTCCTGGCCTTCGGCGGCACTCTTAGCGTGTCACTGATCGCTAATCTCATTCTCTCCGGCTATCTCGCAAAGGTTGCCTACGAGGCCGCCGCCACGCCTGTCACGTACCTCATCGTCAATTTCCTCAAGCGCAAGGAAGGCGTGGACGTGTACGACTACTCTACCGAGTTCAATCCCTTCAAAGGCGGCAGCAGCGAGCTTTAGCGCCGACAGACGAGTCACTCACCATGAAGATCCCAAAACTGCAGTGGATCATAGCCGCCATGCTGTTCGCCGCCACGGCTATCAATTACGCTGACCGGCTTGCCCTCTCTATCGTCTCCCGCGATCTGAGGGCTGAGTTTCACATGACCGAGCAGGACTACTCGCACGTCGTGACCGCGTTTCTGTTCGCCTATGCCATCATGTATGCCGTTTCCGGCATGCTGGTGGACAGGATGGGCACGCGGCGCGGATTTGCGCTGTTCATCGCCACGTGGTCGGCCGCGGCAATGCTGCACGCGGCGGCGGTTGGGAAGTGGTCGCTCATGGGATGCCGTTTTCTGCTCGGTCTTGGTGAGCCTGGTAATTGGCCGGCCGCGGCCAAGGCCGTCGCGGAGTGGTTCCCTGCCAACCGCCGCGCGCTCGGAGTCGGCATCTTCAATGCAGGATCGTCGATCGGTTCGGCCATCGCGCCGCCTATGGTCGCCTTTCTCACGATTCACTACGGATGGAGATTTTCGTTCCTGTTCACGGGAGCGCTTGGGTTCGTCTGGCTGGCCGTTTGGTTGATTCTCTATCAGCCGCCCCACCGGAACCGTTGGCTCCGCGCTGAGGAATACGCGGAGATAAAAGACCACGTGCGCCCTCCTAAAGAGACGGAGCCGGCGAGCCGCGGTTCGGTCAAGTGGACCGAAATCATCACCCATCGTGGCTGCTACACTCTCATCATCGCGCGCTTCTTCACCGACCCGGTAATTTACTTCATTATTTTCTGGCTGCCCGAATACCTGCGCAAGGAACGTGGTTTCGATCTGGCGATGGTTGGCAAATACGCATGGGTGCCGTTCATTTTCGGCGATATCGGGTACGTGCTTGGCGGCTACCTGTCCGGGCAGCTCATGGAGAAGGGCTGGAGCCTCCCGCGCGCCCGGAAGTTCGTGATGCTGCTGGGAGCCTGTTGCATGCCGGTCGCGATTCTCGCGCCGCTGGTTCCCACGGCGGCTCTGGCAATCGCCGCCACGTGCTTCGCGACCTTCGGCCACGCATTCTGGGTTTCGAATCTGCAGACGATCCCGACCGACATTTTCCGGGGAAATGAGATGGGCACGGCGTCTGGTTTTTCAGGAATGGGAGGCGCCATAGGTGGAATGCTCGCCAACCTCGGCACTGGCTGGATCGTTCAGAATTTCTCTTACGCACCGGTGTTCCTGATGGCGGGACTGGTCCATCCACTGTCGGCGGGAATTATCTACTGGCTGTTGCCCGACCGGTATTTTAAGGAAGCGAAAACGTAGCGTCCGCCTGCGGAATACCGGATTGTCTCCCGCTGCCAAGGGCGAGGGCCTGCAGATGGCAGTGCACTGAACGCCGCGCAGACACCGTGGCCGCAGTGCACTTAGGAGTGATCGGCTGGCTGTGGCGCCGCGCCTGAAAGACGGCCGTTCCAGATTCAAGACGGAGGGTGGTCTCGATGGAAGGTCGTGGAGCAGGAGCGGAACCTGGGACGCGGAATGCCGGTCTTTCGGCGAGTCAGGACTTTGATTTTGAACTCATCTTCTACAGTCACCGCGAAAAGTGACTCGCAAGTGATTGATTCCATGTGAGGGCACAAGGCTGTAGTGAAATCCGAGTGTCACGCCCTGCTTATCTTATATGTGTCAATTTGAGGTGACACAGGAGCGCCGCTGTCGTTTGTCCGCACTCAAACCAGCGGTTCCCGCACCTGCCTCTTCATCGTCGACAACCGGTGGGTTAATGACAGGTCAAGCCTAAATCTCGTACTCGGGCGTTTTCGGTTTGCCGAAGCTGATCCGCGCCCACAACCTCTCGTGCAAGAAATACATGCCGATCTTAACCACACTGTCGAGCGCACCCGCCCCAAACGACATCTTGATATCCCGGCTCAATACATAGAAAATCAGTACCGTTGAAGCAGACCCCAACACGCGGTAACTGACGGCCTTGGCAATGCTCCGAGCGTGTGATTCCATGGACGGCCCAAAATTGAATTGTATCACATCAATCTCGATCAAGTATCAGTAGATTCATTAGCTGCGGTACCCTTCCCATTATGACCGCCAAACCACCAGACGACCTCATCCGCGACTTGGGCTTCGGCGCGCGCGTCGCCGAACAAAGTCCGTTACGGCTCCTGAACCGCGATGGCACGTTTAACGTGGCGCGCCGGGGGCTGCCATTCTTCCAATCCCTCAATCTATACCATTCGTTGCTGACCATCTCCTGGATTCGGTTCTACCTTCTCGTCACAGCCGCATATGTGGTAGTAAATGGCGTCTTTGCAGTTGCCTACGTTCAATGCGGCGAAGGCGCGCTTGAGGGTGCGGCCGGCCACGGCGTCGCCGGACGGTTCCTCGAGGCCTTCTTCTTCAGCGTCCAGACCCTGGCTACGATTGGTTACGGCCGGATCAGCCCACGGGGCACGGCCGCGAACATGCTCGTCGCCCTGGAGGCGCTCGCGGGATTGCTCGGTTTCGCGCTGGCGACGGGCCTGCTGTTTGCCCGCTTCTCCCGGCCTCAGGCGAAAGTCCTCTTCAGCAACCGGGCTGTGGTTGCGCCGTATCGAACTGTCACAGGCTTAATGCTGCGCGTCGCCAACCAACGGACGAGCGAACTATCTGAAGTGCAGGCAACCTTGCTGCTCGTTCTCCACCCCGTGGAAGGCGGACGAAAATTTATGCCGCTTACACTCGAGCGTCCCAAGGTCGCATTTCTCCCGCTGCACTGGGTGATCGTCCATCCAATCGACGAGCAGAGCCCGATGTACGGAATGACGCCCGAAAAGATT
The DNA here is from genome assembly GCA_005808865.1 of Acidobacteriota bacterium. Classification (GTDB taxonomy): domain Bacteria; phylum Acidobacteriota; class Terriglobia; order Bryobacterales; family Bryobacteraceae; genus SYKU01. Next base: position 16,472 of record SYKU01000057.1, on the reverse strand, counting down.
CAGCAACTCGATGCCGAGGTAATCGTCCTCCTAACCGCGCTTGACGAAGCCACTTCGCAGATGGTTCACACACGGTCCTCCTACAAGTGGAACGAAATCGCCTGGCACGCGAAATTCGCGGACATGTTCAGCGATCCGGCCAACGGCATCGTAACCGCGGATCTGCGCCGAATCCATGAGATCGAGGGAGTGCGGTAGAATCTCGGAAGGACCGAACGGTGAAAACTCTAATCCTGACCCTCTTCGGGGCGTTGTTTCTGACGACCGGACAGCCGCTGGCAGCAGAAGCACGCACGCGCACTCCGAAGTCCGAGGCCGCCCGCCAATATCACGGCGCGACTCCCAAAGCTCGCAAGATCAAACCCGCGAAAAACGTGAACGCCCCAAAGCCTCGCAAGGCGTCAAAGCAGAGCGGAGCAACGCCCAAGGCGAAGAAGCAGAGGCCGCAGAGCCGCCCTCGCGAAATCTAACTCCTGACCATTAAGAACACTCCATGCTCCATCGCCACCGCGTTCTGGCGTTGCTATTTGTCCTCTCTATCATTACGTTCCTCGACCGCGTTTGTATTTCAGTCGCCGGTCCGCGTATGCAGAGCGAGCTCGGTATCACGCCGGCCATGTGGGGCTGGGTTGTGGGCGTTTTCGCCATCGCGTACGCGGCCTTTGAGATTCCGAGCGGCGCCATGGGCGACAGGCTCGGCCCACGCCGCGTCCTAACGCGCATCGTAGTTTGGTGGAGCGGTTTTACCGCGCTGACAGGCGTGGTCTCGAGTTACCCGGCCTTGCTGGTGGTCCGTTTCCTTTTCGGCGCGGGAGAGGCCGGTGCGTATCCCAATTGTTCGACCACCATCGCGCGATGGTTTCCCACCGGCGAACGCGCGCAGGCTCTGGGACTCGTCTGGATGGCCAGCAGGTTGGGAGGCGCGATGGCGCCGTTCGTCGTTCTCCCCATCCAGGCGCAATATGGCTGGCGCGCTTCGTTTTGGATATTCGGTGGAATCGGTCTGGTTTGGGCAGCCGTATGGTACGGCTGGTATCGCGACCCTGAAACTCGCTCCGCACCGGGCGCAGCACGCCACCGCGTTCCGTTGAAGGCCATGATTCGCGACAGGAACCTCTGGCTCATCCTCCTCATGTACCACGTGTATTGTTACGGCGGCTATTTTTATCAGTCCTGGCTTCACACCTATCTTGTTAAAGGACGCGGGTTTTCGGAGAATGAGATGCGTTTCTATTCCGCACTGCCTTTCGTGCTCGGAGCGCTCGCCAACGGCGTGGGTGGCTTCGCCGGCGATTTCCTGGTCCGGCGTATAGGACTTTTCTGGGGCCGCCGCGCGATCGGCATTCTGGGACTCAGCGCAGCCGCTGCGTTTACACTCGGCGCGGCTCTGGTCGATGGGAAGATCGCCGCCGCAGTCCTGCTGGCTCTCGGTTTAGGCGCTTCCGATTTCATGCTTCCCAGTGCCTGGGCACTCTGCGTCGACGTGGGCCGCGAGTATGCGGGCGCGGTTTCGGGAGCTATGAATACGGCCGGACAGCTGGGATCATTTCTATCCTCGGTGCTTTTCGGATACGCGGTTGCCGCCTGGGGGAGCTACAATCTGCCGCTGATCCCCATTGCCGCTCTTCTCCTGCTGAGCGCGCTGTTGTGGCTGAAGATCGACCCCACGCGAGTGTTATCATCGACGTCAGAATGAAAGCTCAAACCGCCCGCCGGACCTTCCTCTTTGGAACTGCCGCCTCACTTGCGGCCGCGCCCGGGGACCGCGAGATCCGTACCGCGCACATCGGCATTGGGAATCGCGGTACGAGCCTCCTGAAGCAGGTTTTGGAGCAGCGAAACGTACGCGTCACGGCAATTTGCGACATCGACCCAAAGGCCCGCGACGCAGCCCAAAGCCTGGCACATCGCGATAATCCACGTTCGTTCACCGAGTATCGGAGAGTGCTCGATTTGAACGACGTCGATGCCGTCGCCATCGCCAGCCCCTGCGATCTCCACGCTGAAATGGCGTCTGCCTGTCTAGATGCGGGCAAGTACGTCTACTGCGAAAAGCCGCTCGGCATTACGCCCGAACAAGTGGATCTGGCGCTCAAGGCCTCCCGGCGCGCTAAGACTTTCCTGCAAATCGGACAACAGCTACGCTATATGCCCGGCCTCCGAGCCGTCATCGCGCAGATTCACAACGACAAGGTCATCGGGACTCCGTTCGTCGTCAAGGCCCAGCGCCATAGTACCCCTGTGAGGCCCGAGGCCGATGCCGCGCGTCCGCAGTGGTATCTCGACCCCAAGCGCTCGGGCGACCTGATCGTCGAAAATGCCGTCCACAACATCGACGTCTGTAACTGGGTGGCGGACAGCCGTCCCGCGAGCGCCTTCGGCCATGGCAAACGCTATTTGCCGAAATCGGTCCCGGCGGGATCCATCATGATGGACGGCTTCAGCGTCGAGTACATTTACGAGAACGACATGCACCTCGACTACAGCCAGCTCTATCTGCATCCGCGTGCGCTGAAGGAACTCGCCAACGGGCAATGGTACATGGTGTTCGGCGAGAAGGGCACGGTGAACCTGAGCAAGGGAATTTTCTACGACATCGCGGGCGCCGCCGAGCCGCGTGAAATGATTCCTGCCGGTGTTCGCGACGCGGGAGAGAACGCGATGTCCGATTTCTTCGCCTGCATTCGCGACGGAAGGCGGCCCTTTGCCGGCATTGAAGTCGCGGCTACGGCGGCACTCACGGCGATCATGGGGCGCGAAGCTATTTACCAGCGGCGTATGATCACCTGGAAGGAACTTGGAGTGACGCTCTAGTGATGGACCCGTCGTCGCAGGACCTGCTCGATCTTCTGCGCGGTCATTCCGAGTCTGTTCCACTGGATCGCGCGGCGCTGCAACTCGCAACGATCGAGTATCCCGATCTCGACATCGGGCTCAGTCTCGGACTTCTCGATCTGCATGCGGAAGCGCTTCGCCGGGCCGTGCCGGAAGACGCGGACGGCAAGCAGTTTGTCCGGCTGACCAATCAGTATCTCTTCGCCACGGCCGGTTTTTCGGGTAACTGCGATGACTATTACAATCCCCGGAACAGTTGCCTGAACGACGTACTGACGGTCCATAAGGGTATTCCGATCACTCTTTCGATCGTGTACATGGAGCTCGCGCGCCGTCTGGGACGCCCGGTCTACGGCATAGGCCTGCCCGGGCATTACATTGTGCAATACGACGATGGCGGATACTCGACTTACATCGACGTGTTCCACGGCGGCACTTTGCTCGCCAAGTCCGATTGCTTCGATATTGCCGGCAAAGCTGGTCAGGCGCACCTTTCGGAGAGTGGTTGGTTTCTCGCGCACACCAGTACCCGTCAGACAATCCTTCGCATGATCCGCAATCTGCGCGCCTGCTACCTTCGGAAAAACGACTACGCGAAGGCGCTACGAACGCTCGACCTGATGATTGAAGCCGAGCCTCATTCCGCCGAAGAGCACCGCAACCGCGCGGCTCTGCACATCAGGATGCAGAACCTGAGCCGCGCAAAAACCGATCTGGAGATGTGTCTCCTGCTCGGGCACGACGGCGCGAACCGCGGCCAGGTGGAGCACCAGTTGCAGTTGGTGAAACAGGGCCTCTCGCGTCTGAACTAATCCTATGATCGTTTACACGGGACCGGTCGAGACGCGGGAGTTGATCGCATTCTTCCGGCGCGAAGCCGCATCGCTGCGGACTCTACGCAGGCTGCTGATTTCGCGCGAGAAAACCACCGTGCTGGATGTCAACCGCGACGGGATCGAATTCCCAGGCCTTACATACGGTTCAACCGCGCTCGAAGACCTTCTGCGCGAGCTGGGAGTGGTGTTCGTGGCGGAGACCCTCCACGACCCCGATTCGGCGCCCGGCGGCGTAAAGGAATTCTCACTCGGCGCTTGTTGGCCGTGGGGTTATGAACGGATTTTATGATCTTTCGCGTGGCTTGGCCCCGGCTTGGAATGTCCGGCGGCCCATCCGGTCGGTTAGGGCTTTTCTAACGGCGGCCCGGCCTGCATTCCCAAGGTGTACGACGGTCGAAACAAGACGGCGGTGCCAGGACGATTCAGTTGGGCTTGCGACTTTCGTATCGAGGCTCCGCGAGCCAATTTCCATTAGGCGCATGCGATACTTGAGCACGATGCCCATCCGCATTATCGTTCTACTCTCTCTTGCCGCCTCCGCTTGGGGGGAACACCACGCGCTTCCGTCGAACCCAAAGACCGTGCACTGGGGTTTCTACGACGCGTCGCTGGCTCCGGTTCTGCGCATCCGCTCCGGCGATACGGTCGAGATCCGGACGGCCATGATCGATTCTCCCGAGGCCCTGGAACGCGCCGGCGTTCCAGGCGCGCAGATCGAGGCGAGCCATCGGGCGATACACGAACAGGTGAAGAGATCCGGACCCGGGCCGCACATTCTGACGGGCCCCATATACGTCGAGGGCGCGGAGCCGGGCGACACACTCGAAGTGGGTATCGAGTCCGTGACCCTCGCCCTCCCGTACGCGGTAAATGTCTTTCTTCCTGGGCTCGGCGTCCTCCCGGAGGACTTTCCGTATCAGTACCGCAAGATGATTCCGCTCGATAAGGATCGCATGGTGGCCCGTTTCGCTCCAGGCGTCGACATCCCGTTGAGGCCGTTCTTTGGCAGCATGGGGGTTGCCCCACCAGACGCGCTGGGGCGCATCGATAGCGCTCCACCCTGGGTCCATGCCGGTAATCTGGACAACAAGGAACTCACCGCTGGCGCTACGCTCTTCATTCCAGTGCACGCGCGCGGAGGATTGTTTTCGGTTGGCGATGCGCATGCCGGCCAGGGCAACGGAGAGGTGAGCCTTACGGCGCTTGAAACTGTTCTAACAGGCCGTTTCCGCTTCACCGTTCGCAGGGACCGGCCGACCCGGTGGCCTTTCGCGGAGACTTCGACTCACTACATGACGATGGGTTTCGACGAGAACCTCGACCTCGCCATCAAGATCGCTCTTCGCGAAATGATCGATTTTCTGGCGGCGCGTTTCAAGCTCAGCCGCCAGGACGCGTACCTGTTGGCCAGTGACGCAGCCGATTTCAGCATCACGCAACTGGTCGACGGCAAGCGCGGCGTGCACGCGATGATCGCGAAGAACATTTTCACGCGGCGCTAGCCGAGTGATTCCGCAAGGGGCAAATGACCGATGTGGCCCCGCGAGTTCGGCGGCGCATCCGTGGTTGAGTTTTGACCATGATTCGCATGCACATTGCCGGACTGTTTTTGTGCGATGTCCGAACAATCCATCCGCAGCCACCGGCACGCCCTCGAAAAGGGGCATTCTGATCAACTCCGCCACCGGAGTGAGGCGGCGGGTGCATATTGATTGGGTCTGGGAAACCCCAAAATGGAAATCCCGGATAGATTCATCCCTGAACTGGGGTCGAAGATGGAAAATCTCAATCAACGCCGGCATGTTGAGCACGAGTGGGTCATTCTGGTAAGCACCAAGGCATATGCGGTCGCCTGGCGGACTGCCTTCACCTCGGATTCACTTTCCCACGGTCCTCTCGGTGGCGGCAATCGGGATGCCGGTTCCGGGAACCACCCTGCAATACGCTGCGCAATCGTGTGCTTGGTTGGAAAACCGTTCGTTGAAAACTCTTGCCGGTTAAGAGGCAAATTCTCAGATCGCCCGGTGCTGGAAACTATCTACTTCGTGAATCGACTCCCCATGGCGAGGACGCGCGACCAAGGGATTGTCTTGAGCCTCACGTACGCCTCAGGTCCACGACTGCTGTTCACTTCTGACGCCCTTGCGATCCGCTTGCTTACGCGTGCGGATCGGCCGAAGTGGTGTGCCATCGACGCGGCCACCCGGCGTCGTGTTGGGAGTGATTCGCATCCAAGAGCGCAGCGCCCAATCGCGGTCTCCGCAGCGGTCACATCCGAACAGCCTTTCACGGCCGGGCGTTTCCCACATTCGCTAGCCATCCACAGAAGGACGTCCTAGGTAGAGTTCCGGTTTGGGTATATGATCAAGAATTCGAATCCAAAACGCGAGAGGACTTTCGAGTAATGCGAAGACTAGCCGCAGCCCCTGCCGCCCTAGCCCTGCTAGGCGCGAGTATTGCGAACGCCCAGCGCGGGACCGGAGATTGGATGACGATCGCCAATGACGCGCAGCGTTCCTCCTGGGTCCGCGGCGACGCCAAGATTTCCCCGGAGAGTATGCGGAAGCCCGGGTTTGAGCTGGTCTGGAAATTGAAGCTGGAGAATGGCGCCAGACAGTTGAACACTTTGACCCCGCCGGCCCTTCTCGATTTCTACATCGGCTACCGCGGTTTCCGCGCCCTCGGCTTTTTGGGAACAAGCTCCAATCGCGTCGTCGGCATCGATCTCGATTTGGCCCGAATCGAATGGGAAAAGAGCCTCGCTACGATTCCAGCCGGAGGAGGTACTCTGCCGTGCCCAGGCGGAATGACCTCGGCGGTTACGCGGCCCACAACTTCCGCGTATCCCGGTCCCGGACTCGCCCGCGGCGCAGGCCGCGGCACCGCAGCCAAATCCGGCGTCGGGTTGCCTAACGAAGGCGCAGTTACTCTGCGAGTCGCTCCACCGCCTCCGCCGCCTCCGCCACCCCGTGCTCCCGCGTCAACGGCCAGCGCCGCCGCAGCGGCTCCAAATCCGTTCTCGCCCAGGATTCAGTGGATTCTGGCGCTCACCGGTGATGGCAGACTGCATTCGCTATACGTATCGAACGGTGAGGAACCGGCTCCGCCTGTCGAGTTCCTTCCCGCAAATGCCAGCGCCCAGGGCTTAATTGCATACGACAATGTCGCTTACGCCGCGACAGCGAACGGCTGTGGAGGAGTTGAAGACGGCGTGTGGGCACTTGATCTGGCGGCGAAGACAGTCAACCGTTGGAAATCGCCGGGAAATATCGCGGGAACGGCCGGTCCAGCCGTGGGTCCAGACGGAACTTTGTATGCTGCGGCCGGGAGCGAAATCACTGCGCTTGCCGTACGCACTCTCGAACCGCGCGCTCGCTATAAGATCGACGGGGCGGCTTTCACGTCTTCACCCGTGGTCTTTGAGTTCAAGGGGAAAGACCTTATTGCCGTAGCCTCGAGCGACGGCCGGTTGAACCTGTTCGACACAGCTGCCCTTTCGAAAGGCGCGATCGACAGGTCCGCTGTATTTTCAAATGCCGGATACGCACACGGCTCGCTCGCCAGTTGGCAGGACGAATCCGGAGATCGCTGGGTGCTCGCGCCGGCGGGCGGCGCATCGGTGGCCGGAGCGGGTTTCAGCGCGTCGAATGGCGAGATCAAGAACGGAACCGTAGCGGCGTGGAAGGTCGTGGACAAGAACGGTGTGCCATCGCTGCGGCCGGGTTGGACCTCGCGCGATCTGGTTTCTCCGCTTGCGCCGGCGGTGGTAAACGGGGTGGTTTTTGCGCTGTCGAGCGGCGAGTTCCGGACTGGCGACGCCAAAATCAGCGCCGTGCAGCGCGCCCAGCGTTCGTCGAACGCCGTCCTTTACGCTCTCGACGGAGCAACCGGGAAGGAGTTGTGGAACAGCGGCAAGGCGATCACCTCTTTCGTGCATAGCGGCGGCCTCAGCGCCGGAGGCAGCCGCGTCTATGTGGCGACCTATGAAGGCACACAGTACGCGTTCAGCTTCCCGATAGAACATTGAGCAGCGGCGTAAAATGGGGGTGATGACGCGGCGAACCGTTCTTCGATCTCTTGTGCTGGTGTCGTACCTGGGTGTTGCTTCAGTCAACGCAGCGGCCCGCCAACTTCCGGACGAACCGGGGCGCGTGGAAATGGAGAAGCTTTGCAGGGGGTGCCACGATGTGGCGCGGTCGATTTCTCCCCGCCAGGATCGTGACGCGTGGAATCATACGATGACGCGCATGGTTGCCTTCGGAATGAAGTGCGCGGAACGTGACTTCAATCTGGTTTTAGAGTACCTGGCGAAGAATTTCCCCGCCGAGGACGTGCCGCGTGTCAACGTCAACAAGGCAACGGCCATCCAACTCGAAAGCGGCCTTAGCCTCAAGCGGTCGCAGGCGGCTGCCATACTGGCATACCGGGAGAAAAACGGGGCTTTCAGGTCGCTTGATGATCTGAAGAAGGTCCCGTTGATTGATGCCGCCAGGATCGACGAGAAGAAGGACCGCATCGCCTTCTAGACCGGTTTCAGGAGGCCGGGGATCATGGGGAGAAACAGCTTTTTTACCGCCGCTATAGTTGCCTTATTGGTTTCCACGGCGTGCAACCGCCCTGCCGGTCCCGGCTATCTGGTTTATGTTTCAAACGAGGGATCGGGCGACATGACGGTGATCGACCCCGGCCGGCCGGAGGCCCTGGCAACGGTTTCATTGGGTAAGCGCCCGCGGGGGATTCACGCGAGCGGCGGGTTGATCTTCGTCGCGCTCAGCGGTTCACCCGCCGCGCCTCCGGGTGTCGATGAAAGCACGCTTCCGCCGCCCGACAAGAGTGCGGACGGCATCGGCGTCGTCGATCTCGATCAGAAAAAGGTAGTGCGCAAGCTGTTTGGAGGATCGGACCCGGAACAGTTTGCGATCACCAAGGATGGAAAGACGATGTACGTGGCGAACGAGGATGCGTCCGGTCTGAGCGTCATCGACCTCGCGGAGGGCAAGGTTCTGAAGACCGTGCCGACAGGTGAAGAGCCGGAAGGAGTCACGCTCAGTCCGGATGGCAAGTTCGTCTATGTGACCTCGGAGAACGACGGCACGGTAGCCATGGTGGACACGGCCACGGCGGCGGTTGTGAAGACGGTCAAGGTGGGCCGCCGTCCGCGTTCGGTGGCGTTTTTGCCCGATGGCTCGCGCGCCTTTGTCACCAATGAGAACGACGCCAGTGTCACGGTTCTTGATTGCGCGCGGCAGGAAGTGTCGGGTACCATCGCGCTCGATGAGGGACTGAAGCCTATGGGCACGGCCATCACTAGCGACGGCTCACGATTGTACGTGAGCACTGGCCGCGGCAAGAAGGTCGTCACGATCGATACGGCTGCGGGGAAGGTCGTGGCGTCCATGGAAGTTGGGCAGCGTCCGTGGGGAATCGCCCTCTCGCCGGATGAGAAACTCCTGTTCACGGCGAATGGGCCTTCGAACGACGTGTCGGTCGTGGACCTTTCGACTCAGACGGTCATTCGGAAGGTAAAGGCGGGCGACAAGCCTTGGGGCGTGCTCGTGTTGGCAACCAAATGAAACGTAGAACGCTCCTGACGATGGCGGCCGCCGCCATCGGATGCACTGTAATCGGATGTAATCAGTCGAAGCAAACAGCCGCACCCGTCAAGAAGGCGTCTCCGGAGTATTTCAAGGTTGACGCGGCCAAGGCAGCGAGCGTGCGAGGGAAGGCGCGCTTCGAAGGAAAACTCCCGGCGGCCAAGCGAATTTCGATGGACGCGGAAGAAGCGTGCCAGGCTCTGCACAAGTCGCCCGTCTTCGATGAACGAGTGCTTACGGGCAAGGGCGGCGAGCTTGCGAACGCTTTGGTTTACATCAAGACCGGGCTGGAGGGCAAGATATTCGCGCCGGCCGCTGAGGCCGTTGTGCTCGAACAGACTGGTTGCCAGTTCACGCCCCGAGTGATCGCGCTGCGCACCGGTCAGACGCTCGCCGTGAAAAACAGCGACCCCGTTTCTCACAACGTTCATCCCGTGCCCCAGAACAACCGCGACTGGAATCAACAGCAGGCGCCACAGGCTCCGGATATCGAGCGCCGTTTCTCGCACCCTGAGATCGCGATTCCCGTCAAATGTAATGTACATTCATGGATGAAGGCATATGTTGGCGTACTCGATCATCCTTTCTTCGCCGTGACCAGCCGCAAGGGGGAGTTTGTTCTGGACGGATTGCCGCCGGGGCAGTACACGGTGGCCGCGTGGCACGAAGCGTTCGGCGAGGCGACACAGAGCGTCACGTTACAGGCCGGCGAGGCAGGCACGGCAAGTTTCGAATTTCGGTGACGAGCGGCGAGCTGCGTGCGGTTCGGCAGCCACCATGGCCGTTACGCCGGATTCACTCCTTGACTTGAGCGGCCAACCGAATCGATCGTGGAAACGTTTACCCTGACGCCCGCACCGAGTACCTGAGAATCGTGGGAATCACTCTACCATCGGTGATATGGCAGGCGCCGATCGATGTCCGGTAGGAAGGCTCGATTTCCCCGGCCTCGGCCGGGAGCGTCCGCGCATCGTCCGGGAAATGGAAGGCGGACATCGCCAGCCGCGGTTTCAACCGCCGCAGCGTTTCGCGCGCTCCGAGAAGCGCCTGATGCTCGGCGCCCTCGATCTCGAACTTGATGAAAATCGACGTGGTCGAGATTCAACTCCTCCGCTAACGTATCGATAGTCACGACCCGCAACTGACCGAAGACCCCCGGAGTCTTCCCTCGTCCGGATAAATCCATTTGATTTGAAGTGGAATTGTTCGGGTGTAGATAAATAAAACGTCAGGACGCCATTCGTCTCCATGCGCCTCTGGCGCAAAGCGTGACCTTGCCGGTCTCGATCTCTTTTGCCAGATTGCGCTCCAGGCAAGCCCCGTTCTAATTCGATGGCTCGAGCGCCACTACAAGCCGTGAGCCCTGCTTCAGCGCTTCGCGCGCGAACAAGCCCTCGTTTGTGACGCAATCGATCACGACATTGCCCGGCCTAGGGCCGTGAGAGTCACGATAGATGCGGGCGGCCTGTCACGGCTCGTGAACCTCTTCAAGATAAGTGTATCCGTGCAAACCCTCTTCGTAGAATTTCAAGAGCCGTCCCGACTCTTCGTATCCGATCCGGCCTTCCCGGAGAGCCGTTTCCACATCCTTGCGAAGCTGCGTAACCAGCGTCTCGGCCGAGTATTGTACGTAGTCGAGAACATCCTTGACCGTGTCGCCCTTGATCACCGCTTCAAGGATCGCCTCTCCGTTCTCACCGAGCCGCACGTGGACGGCGTTCGTGTCGCCAAACAGATTGTGCAGGTCGCCCAGAATCTCCTGGTAGGCACCGACGAGAAACGTGCCCAGGTAGTAGTTCTCGCCGTTGTACGAATGCAGCGCGAGAGTTCGCTTGACGTCGCGGCGGTCGATGAACTGATCGACCTTGCCGTCCGAATCGCAGGTTATGTCTCCGAGGACGGCCTGGCGCGACGGCTCCTCGTCGAGCCTGTGAATTGGCATCACGGGAAACAGTTGCTTGATCGCCCAACTGTCTGGCATGCTCTGAAAGAGCGAGAAATTGCAGAAATAGGTGTCCGAGAGCAGCGCCGCCAACCCTTCGAGTTCCTCGGGAAAATAATCGAGTTCGCCAGCCAGCCTCTGGATTCGACGGCAGATCCGCCAGTAAAGATTCTCCGCAAGGCATCGCTGCTCCAAGGGGAGGTATCCAAGGCTGAACAAATTGAGCGCCTGGTCGAGCGCCTGCTGCGCGTCATGGTAACTTTCGAGCAGATTGCGCGAGGTGAGCGCTCGATCCGTTTCCTGCAGGTCGATCAAAGGCTGCTCGGGCTCCGGTGGCAGGTCGTGCAAGGCGTCTTCCTCGCCTAACCCGGCAACGCCCACCACAGTGAATACGAGACCGCTGTGATAGGCGGCGATGGCACGGCCGCTTTCAGTGACGATGGTCGGATGCGGCACCGAAGCTTCGTCGCAGACGCTCTGTATGTGATAGACGACGTCGTTGGCGTATTCCTGTAGCGTGTAATTGACGCTCGATTCGAAATCGGTCTGGGAGCCGTCGTAGTCGATTCCGAGACCACCGCCGACATCGAGGTACTTCATTCCGGCGCCGGCCCGCACAAGTTCCACGTACACGCGGGCGGCCTCGTTGACTCCGGCCTTCACCTGCCGGATGTTCGTGATCTGGCTGCCGAGATGAAAGTGCAGCAACTCCAGGCAGTCCGCCATGCCGCATCCCCGCAGCTCTTCGAGAGCGCGGACGACTTCGCTGGCCGAAAGGCCGAACTTCGAGCGGAATCCGCCGGAGGAGCGCCAACGGCCCGAGCCGCGGCGGGCGAGTTTGACTCGCACGCCGATGCTGGGGCGCACGCCGACGCGGGCGGCATACTTCAGAATCAAGCCCAACTCGGTGTACTTTTCAACGACCGGAATAATGGTGCGGCCCATCTTCTGAGCGAGCATCGCCATTTCGATGTACTCGTCGTCCTTAAATCCGTTGCAGACGATCGGAGTGTCGTTGTCGGCCAAGGCCATGACTGCGAGCAATTCCGGTTTCGATCCGGCCTCAAGACCGAAACGGTAAGGCCGGCCGAACTCGAGGACTTCTTCGACGACGTGGCGCTGCTGATTGACCTTTATGGGATACACGCAGCAGTAGGCGCCGTTGTAACGATGCTCGGCAATAGCAGACTGAAAGGCGCCGTGAATCTCGCCAAGCCGGTGCTTCAGGATGTCGGCGAAGCGAATCAGAATCGGAAGTGAGATTCCACGCAGGACCAGCGTGTCGACCAGTTGTTTGAGATCGAGCGACGTGGCGGGATCCTTCGATGGGTGGACGCGGGCATGGCCGTTGTCGTCCACGGAAAAGTAGCCCTTGCCCCAGCTCGCTACGTCGTAGAGTTCGCTCGCGTCCGTCGAGGACCAGCGTTTAGCCGGTTCGGCGAGGACGGAGCCCTTGCGTCCATTTCGCTCCAACTTCCCTCCAATGTCTCAGTGTCCTTCGAAAGGCGTCCCGTGGCAAGAAAAACTTTTTGCGGGGTCCGCCGCGCGGGGTCGTTAGCGGTTCTGCCGGTACCAGGCAACCGTCGCGGCTAGGCCATCGGAAAGCGAAGTGGCTGCGCGGAAATCGAACATCTTCTCGGCGCGGGTCGTATCCAGTTTGCGCCGCGGCTGGCCGTTGGGCCTGGATGCATCCCAGACAATGTCACCATTGAAGCCGCAATGCTTCGCGACCATCGGGACAAGATCACGAATGGCTATTTCCTCACCGCTGCCGAGGTTAACCGGATCCGCGCCGTCGTAACGCTCGGCCGCCAGTAAAAGCCCCTCTGCCGCGTCAGGCGCGTAGAGGAATTCCCGCGTCGGTGATCCGTCGCCCCACGAAACCAGTTGGTTGACGCCAGCGTCGTTTGCCTCGACGCACTTGCGGATCAGCGCCGGAATCACGTGCGAAGACTCGAGGTCGAAATTGTCGCGAGGTCCGTACAGATTGACCGGAAGCAGGTAGATGGCGTTCATCCCGTACTGCTGGCGGTAAGACTGGCATTGCACGAGCAGCGCCTTCTTCGCAATCCCGTAGGGCGCGTTGGTTTCCTCCGGATAGCCATCCCAGATTTCTTCTTCGCGAAACGGGATGTTGGCGAATTTCGGGTACGCGCAGATGGTGCCTACAACGATGGTCTTTTCCACTCCCGCGCGCCGGGCGTGCTCGATCAGATGGATGCCCATGATCGCGTTTTCATAAAAGAAACGGCCCGGATTCTCGCGATTGGCTCCGATGCCGCCGACTACCGCCGCCAGATGAAACAGCACCTCGGGCTTTGCATCGCTGAAAAGACGGGAGACACCGCTCTCCGTCGTGAGATCGTAGTCCTTGCGCCTGGGAACAAAGATCCTCGAGCAGCCGCGCTGTTTCAGCGCGTCCACCACGAACGAACCAAGAAACCCGCCCCCACCCGTGACGCAGACATTCTTACGCGAAAGATCAGTCACCTACGAACCTGCCACGACATTACGCTTCAGAATTCCCGATTGCATGCTTTCGAGATCCCGGACGTCCGCATCGACCATCAGTTCGACGAGTTCTTCAAAGCCCACACGAGATTGCCATCCGAGAATGGAGGCCGCTTTTGAAGGATCCGCCTGGAGCAGATCCACTTCCGCTGGCCGATAATATCGGGGGTCTATCTTTACGAATTCCCGCCAGTCCAGACCGGCATGGGCGAACGCTATCTTGACGAACTCGGCAACCGAATGCATCTCACCCGTCCCGATGACAAAGTCGTCCGCCGTATCCTGCTGAAGCATGAGCCACATCGCTTCAACGTATTCGGGGGCGTATCCCCAGTCGCGCATGGCTTCGAGGTTACCGAGGTACAGCTTCTCCTGGAGCCCAAGCTTAATATGCGCCACGGCACGCGTGATTTTTCGCGTTACGAACGTCTCGCCGCGGCGTGGCGATTCATGGTTAAACAGGATACCGCTCGCCGCGAACATGCCGTAGCTTTCGCGGTAGTTCACGGCCATCGAATGGGCGAACAGCTTTGACGCGGCGTAAGGGCTGCGGGGGTGAAACACTGTCCGTTCGTTCTGTGGCGGCGGAGTGGAACCGAACATTTCGCTCGAGGACGCCTGATAGAAGCGGGTCTTGATACCGGTCTGACGGATCCCCTCCAGAATGCGCAACGCGCCCAGGGCCGTAATGTCGCTTGTGTACTCCGGGACGTCAAAGCTCACGCGGACGTGACTCTGCGCTGCCAGATTGTAGACTTCGTCCGGCTGTACATCGTAGAGCAACCGCCACAGGCTGCCGGAATCGGAAAGATCTCCAAAATGAAGGAGAAAACGGCTACCGGATTCGTGATAGTCGGCGTAGATCGGGTCGACGCGTTCGGTATTGAAGCTGCTCGACCGCCGTTTTACACCGTGAACTTCATAACCCTTGTTCAACAGGAACTGAGCCAGGTAGGAACCGTCCTGTCCGGTTACCCCCGTTATGAGAGCCCTCTTCATAATGATTTTTCGATAGCGGATCGCCCCACGGCCTGCGCGTGTTCGCGGCCCATGTACGCCGCCATCACTTTCTTGACGGGGCCGTCCATCACCAGTTCGCCCGCGTCGAGCCAGAGAGCGCGATCGCACAGTGCCTCAACGACTTCGGCGGCGTGAGAAACGCACAGAAGCGTCTTGCCTTTCTCCTTAAATTCAAAGATTTTCTCCAGGCACTGCTTCTGGAAATTCCTGTCGCCGACCGCTAATACTTCGTCGATAATCAGAATATCCGGGTCCACGTTCACCGCCACCGAGAACGCAAGCCGCATATTCATACCAGCGGAATAGGTGCGAAGCGGCTGGTCGATGAACTCGCCGATACCGGAAAACGATACGATCTCCGGATACAGCTGCATCGTTTTCGTCCGGCTGAGACCGAGGAGAGCGGCATTGAGGAACACGTTCTCCGCGCCGCTCAAATCCGGGTGAAATCCAGATCCAAGCTCGAGAAGCGCCGCGATACGTCCATTCGCCTGCATGTCCCCCTCGTCCGGGGCACATAACTGGGCTACCAGGCTGAGTAACGTGCTCTTACCTGCGCCGTTTGCACCGACCACCGCAACTGTCTCACCCGGTCCGATCGAAAAAGAGACCTTTTTCAACGCGTAGAACCGGTCCTCCGCATTCGGCCGCAGCCAATTGGTTAGGTACCCGCGGAGCAACATCCGCTTCTTCGTGTGAGAGTAGATCTTCGATACTTCGTGAAACCGGATTGCCATGATGAATATTCTAAAGATAATCGAAAAATTTATGTTGCACCCAGCCAAAAAAACGGTGGCCGAGGATTAACACGAAAACCGAACACAAAAACAGTCGTATAAGCAAAGTAGCCGACGGGGCGGTCCCGTCAAGCAGAATGTTTCGCGTGGCCATGACAACGGCGGCGAGAGGGTTGTACCAGTAGAACATTTCAAATTTATGCGGAATTAATTCGAATGAATACACGATCGGAACCGCCCAAAACAGAAGGGTGCTCGCCGACTCCACGACGTACCGGACATCTCCCACAAAAACGTTTAGCGCGGAGAAAAGAAGACCCATTCCGCAAGCGAAAACGATCTCAAGCAGAAAAACCGGCGCAAGCCATAGCCAATGCCATCCCGGTTTCACACCAAAAACCAAGGCCATTCCCAGGAGCAGGCAGGACTGTATGAGGAAATGCAGGGAGTTCGCGAGAACCGTCCCGACTGGAACGACTTCGCGTGGAAACGGAACCCGTTTGATGAGAGCAGCGCTGTCTACGAGTGAACTCGTGGCGCTGATAAGTGAAAGCGTAAAAAAATTGAATGGCACGAGCCCGCACATCAGAAAGACGGGAAATTTCTTTGTACTATATTCCGGCAAGATCTGCGTGAATACGAAAGTTAAGACGCCCATCATGATAAGAGGGTTTACGACGGACCACAGCATCCCTAAAGACATACCCCGATAACGGATCTTGAAGTCGCGTTTGACGAGGTTCGTCAAGAGAAACGCGTAGTCCCCCTTCCAATTGACCGTCGCGGCAGCCGCCATCATCTTACCGACACCCCAACCGTATAGTGTAGCGCAAGAGTCACGCAGGTTGCCCGAACAAAATTGTCCAATGCGAAATGAGCCTGAAGGAGGAGTTCGTTTCCAATGCGGAGTGAGCCTGAAACCAAAGCGTAGGATGCTGCGGAGGAATGACACTACGCATGGAGAACTTAGAACGGCTCACGCTAGCCGAGATGGAAG
>SYKU01000006.1 GCA_005808865.1 Acidobacteriota bacterium | reverse complement strand
TGTTCGTGACTTACTAAAAAGAGACGATCAGAGCAGCTTCAGCCCAGTCAATCGGCACCCGCGCCACCGCTCACCATACCGGTGCGCCGAGTCGCGTTCCCATGCATAATCCAGGTGTTCCTGTGCCCGTTCGGAAACACCGCGCTGCGCTCGTACCCGAATATAGGTACATAGGCGCCAGGGACGTGGTACATGTCCGTCATCTTCTGCGTGTACCACCACCAGTAAGGCCACGCGCCGCCCTGATGATCGGTCGACGCGCCGAAATCCATCGAAGCGGCGTCAATCATATAGCGGTAGAAATCCTGAAGGTTGCCGTCGACGGCGCCGCCGCCGTCCCAACTCAATTCCGTATGGCGGTGGAAGTCTCCGCGGACGATGTGCAGCGACTTGCCCTCGGCCTGTGCCGTATACGTCCGGATAACGCGCAGGTCGGCGGCTTCATTCGCGTGCCCGGCCTTCGCCGCGGCGCCCTCTTCCGCGCCGCCCGATTTCCACGCGGGCGGTGACGACGAAGACGACGCATCCATGCGGCCGGTGTAGATCTGTTGCCGCAGCGGCCGATGCGAAAATTCATCGCCGCGATTGTCCGTCGGCCACGCGAGAGACAGGCTCCCGTCCGATCCAAGCGCCGCGTTGATCCGCGAACTGGACCGTCCCCTGCTGTTCGGAACCACCGCCCCCTTCGACCAGCCCTGGCCCTCGGGGTGCGTCAGTTCGTATTCCCAGAATCCGCGCTGTCCCCTGCCCTGCTGCCCTGTGAAGCTGGTTTTCCGTACCTTCGCCGCTACCCACACCGATCCGCGTCCATCGGAAAAAACGTGGGGCTGATAGGTATTCCCGGTGAATGCGGAAGCAAGCGAAGACTCCGGAACCCGCCACTGTCCGCCGTCATATACCGAAATGCGCGGCTCGCGAACGCCGCCGAGGGGCACGCCTGGCCCACGGCCGCGCAGGATGTAGCCTTGGTCCTTGCCCCAGTTCGGTTGGCCCGCTTCCCAGGCTATCCACACACGGTCCGAAGTATCCACGGCCACCGTCGCGCGCGCCTCAAAACTTGGGGTTGCAGCGACTGCGGCTTCTCCGCCCTGTACTTGCCCTTCGCGCACCTGCGAAACCATCACGTCGTAGTTGCCGTTCTTGTAGGTGTCGTACGCCACCCACGCGGTGCCTTTGTTGTCGAAGGCCACGGCCGGCTCCCAGTCGTTCGCCGCCCGGTTTGTCACCCTCACGTCCGCCGACCACTTTTCGCCATCGAACGTCTTGAGGAAAATATTGCTGTTCTTGCCGCGAAACCCTTGCCACACAAGCGCGAAACGCCCTTTGCCGTCCTGAGCGAGGCGAGGGTTGATGTCGGGCATTGCGTGGTTCGTCAACCTTTCGAGCGCACCCCATTCCTGGCGGGCCGGATCGAATCTCCGGGCGTACAAGTCCCAGTTTCCCGACGCCATTTGCGACCAGACCACCCAGACGCGATTCGACGAATCCACCGCCACCTGCGGCAGCCAGCTATCGCCGCTCGTGCCGGGCACCCACTGGATGTTGCCCCACTTTCCGTTCTGGAAATGGCGAAGCACAACGTCATCGCGGTCACCCGCGAAGCTCAGCCAGGCGATCCACTGGGAGCCGTCGGGAGCGGCCGCGATCGCGGGCAGATCGTCTTGCCGGAATTCGTGTCCCACGTGCGCAGTGGAGATTGCCGCCGCTGATGGGCCGGTAGAAGCCATCACCAGCATGAGCAGGATGAGTAGGGTCGAGTGCTTTCGGTGCGCGTTCATAAACAAGGTTATATCAGGTTTACGTGCTAATTTACCTGCTTAAGCCGCTTTCTGCCTTTCCTGTGGGCACCGTTGGCAAACTGACAGCGAAGTTGGCGCGCTCTAAGCGCCCTCCACCATTCCCTACAACGAAAGGGCGTGGTCCGCCGGAGCGTCCTCGCCCCGCCAGATCCTCTTCGACGTCCGGTCCTCCGCCGGACCGTCCAGAACACATCGGCCGGCTTCAACCCTGCGCCGATTCGTCATACCTCTCCTTCTACGCCCGTCCGCCGAACTCCCCGGTCGCCGTCGACACGCGCACCTTCTCCCCTTCCTTGATGAACAGCGGAACCTTGATTTCCAGCCCCGTCTCCAGCCGCGCCGGCTTGGTCACGCTCCCGCTCGACGAGTCGCCCCGCACCCCGGGCTCGGTAAACGCCACCGCCAGTTCCACCACCACCGGTAACTCCAGCCCGATCGGATTGCCGTTGTACTTCAGCATCTCTACCATCGTGCCGTCCACCAGGAAATCCAGCGAATTGCCCATCACATCGCCCGGCAGCGTGAGAGTCTCGAAGCTGTCCTGATCCAGGAAGTGTGACCCGTCCCCATCGCTGTAAAGGTAGGAAGCCGGCACTTTCTGCAAGTCCGGTTCCTTGAACTTATCGCCCGCCTTGTACGTCCGGTCGAACACCGCGTTCGTCATCAGGTTTCGAATTTTCAGCCGCACCAGCGTCTGCCCGCCGCGCGCCGTGGGAGTGCTCACCTCCCAATCCAGGCAAACGTACGGAACGTTCTCCACCTCGATCAGGGTTCTTTTCTTGACGTTGATTGCATCGATTAAGACAGCCATGACTTCCCAGTATAAAGTTATGATGGATCTCGATGAAGAGTCTGGTTAACGCAGTCGACAAGCAGGAGGTTATCGCCCGTCTTGCAAAGCTCACCCCGGACGCGCAACGCCGGTGGGGCCGGATGACGTCGCATGAGGCGATCTGCCACCTCAGTGATTCCTACCTTGCCGGCCTGGGGGAAAAACCCGTGAGTTCCGCAAGCGGACCGTTTCAGCGATCGTTCGTGAAGTGGGCCGCCCTCTACCTTCCAACGAAATGGCCCCGGGGAATTCAAACGCGGCCGGAAATGGAAGCGGGCGTGGGTGGAACGCCGCCGGCCAGGTTCAGTCGCGACCTCGATGCGCTCGCGAGGCTCGTCGATCGTTTCTCGACGCAGGCTTCGGATTTCGCCTGGCATCCGCACCCGATTTTCGGGCTGCTCACCGCCAGACAGTGGCTCCGCTGGGGCTACCTGCATGCCGACCACCACTTGCGCCAGTTTGGATTGTAAAGGAACGATATGGCCCTTACCGGAATTCCCCGCATCGATCGCCTGCTCGACGGCTCCAATCCCGCGCCAATCGCCGCCGGGGACCCGGATCGCGCCGCCGTTGGCGTAATTCAAGACCTTCTCACGGGCCACGGCTGCCGCAATCTCCCCGGCCTGACGGACCCAAACCTCGGCGTTTTCGGCAAGCGAACCACGCAGGCGCTGCGCTCCATCTGTGGACGCGATGCCGTTGATCAGGCCGCCTTGCGTACTCTTGTCGATAAGGACGCTGTCACTCCGATCGCCAGCCGCGGATACATCGCGCTCGTGCTCGGAATGGAGTTCAGCCCCATGCTCCGCGTGCTCAGCTTTACCTCCCATTTCGAAACCCGCCGTTTCTTTTCCAAGTGCAATAGGAATACGGATAAACAGGGACTCTCGTTCGGTCTGATCCAGTGGGCGCAAAAGCCCGGCCGTCTTAGGGAGATCCTGGAGGCATTCCGCGCGGAACAGCCTGCGAAATTTGCTTCGATCTTCGTGGATGGCGGCGGGCTCATCGCGCACGTCTCGAAGCCCAAGGGAGGCGTGAACGACGCGGGCAGCACACTCGATCCTGACTTCGACCTCATCCAGGGCCTGTGGCTGGCGCGCTTTGAGCAGGCCGGGCGAGACCGCGACCTGGAGAGGGTTCAGCTCAATTGCGCGGCCACGGCATTTCTGCGCAGCTACAAGGCGCTTCGAGCCTACGCAACCGGCGTAACCTCCGAGCGTGGCGTGGCCTTCATGCTCGACCTGGTGAATCAGCACGGCGATGGCGGCGGTCGCTCTATCTACAGGAAAGTGGCGGCAGGCGGCGCGGCCTCCGAGCCGGACTTGCTGAAAGCGATGCAGGAGGAATCCGTCGCGCGGATTCGACGTCAATATGGCGAGGGCAATGAGACGATTGGAGCGATTGAGCGCCGCGGCTTTTTCCGCACCGCGCCTCTGTTGCTCGACAATCCCTTCGAGCCGTAGATATGCCGTTCCCAAACTCTACCAGCGTGCCGGGACGTCCGCGGCTCAGTGGACCCAAGGAAACAACTGCCGCACTCGCAACGGGTGGGCGCGGCGGGGCGCGTGGGGCAGGCGATCGGTTTTTACCGCCTGCCTTCTTACCAGGATATGGCAGGCTGTCTGACAGGCGTTTGGCCATGCACTGCCTCGCGATCTTCCTTTCCGTCGTACCGTGTCTGGCACAGGAATCCGCGCAACGGACGCGAATCAGGGACGCCCTGTTCGTACCGAATCCTCTACCCGCGCTCGATGCGATCGCGCACAGCCGCTTCGACCCGGCTCCCGGCGTCACCGCCGAGCGAATCACGTACGCGACGCAATTCGGCATGAGAGTGCCCGCCATCCTGTACCTGCCCAAGCCGCTGCCGCAAGCCAGAATTCCCGCGTTGATTGCCGTGAACGGACACGGTGGCGACAAATACGCCTGGTACACGATGTACAGCGGCATCCTCTACGCCCGCGCAGGGGCGGCGGTACTCACCTACGACCCCGTCGGTGAAGGCGAGCGCAACGGACTGCGCCGGTCCGGCACCCGCGAGCACGATAAGGTACAGGAGCCAGGCGAAGTGCTCGGCAGGCGAATGGGCGGACTCATGATGACAGACATCATGCAGGCGGTATCGCACGCGCGCCGAACTCGACAAGTACTCGCATCTCGCCTCCCCTGCGGAGATCCGGGAGAACGAGTACAACCTGAACATTCCTCGCTACGTGGACACCTTCGAACCGGAAGAGGAGATCGATGTGGCCGCGCTCCAGAAGGAAATCAACCGTCTGGAGGACGAACTGGTCGAAGTGCGCGGCCAGATGGCTGGCTACCTCAAGGAGTTGGGCATCCATGTCAAACGGTGAGCTGATTCTCTACACCTCCGAGGACGGCGCGGCCAGGATTCAGTTGCGCGCCGAAGGGGGTACGGTGTGGCTCTCTCTGGCCCAGATCGCGGACCTGTTCGGAAGAGATAAGTCCGTGATTTCACGGCATATTAAGGCGATTTTAGATGAAGGCGAACTGGCCCCCGATTCAGTTGTTGCACGCTATGCAACAACTGCCGCCGACGGCAAGACCTACCAGGTGGACTACTACAGCCTCGAGATGATTCTCGCCATCGGCTACCGGGTCCGTTCCCAGCGCGGCATCGAGTTCCGACGCTGGGCTTCGACCACGCTGAAAGAGTACCTCGTCAAGGGCTTCGTCCTCGATACCCAGCGTCTCAAAGACCCGGCGTGGGACTACTTCGATGAGTTGCTCGAACGCATTCGGGAGATTCGTGCTTCCGAGGCGCGCTTCTACCAGAAGGTGCGTGAGATCCTCTCGCTCAGCGAGGACTACGATCCGAAGTCCCAGGCGGCGCAGGTCTTCTACGCCATCATTCAGAACCAGATGCTGCACGCCGTTACCGGTCACACGGCGGCCGAGTTGATCACCACCCGCGCCAATGCCAGCCTGCCCAACATGGGACTCACGGCATGGAAGGGCGCGCGCGTGCGCAAGAGCGACGTCACGACAGCGAAGAACTATTTGGCCGAAAAAGAGATCAGCGACCTCAACCTGATCGTCACCATGTTCCTCGATACGGCCGATCTGCGCGCCCGACGGCGCCAGACGATGAGGCTAGCCGATTGGGAGGTGGTCCTCGATGGCTTCTTGCGATCGAACGAATTGCCGTTGTTGAAGAACGCCGGTAGCGTCTCCGCTGCGCAGGCCGAAAAGATCGCCTTCGAGCGCTATGAGGTCTTCGACGTGCAGCGCCGGGAGCAGGTTGCTGCCGGCGAAGAGAGCGACATTGTGGAGTTGGAGAAGATCGCGGCGTCCTCAAAGAAGAACGCGCTGAAGGGACCCAGACATGTCTAGGAAGAACGCACCCTCGAAATTCATCCGCTCCCTTGTGCGCGTTTCACTTCCCCACGATTGGAAGCTGGCAACTGTCGGCAGCTTACTTTCAAAGACGGAATACGGGCTCAGTGAGCCAGGGGATAACGAAGGCGACACGCCGATTGTAGGAATGAAGAACCTTGTCGATGGCAAGGTCATTCTAACCATCCTTGCCACGATTAGCCGTGATGGTGCGGATCTCAGCACGATGAAACTCCGCAAGGGAGACATCCTTCTCAATCGGACGAATAGTCCAGATCTCGTTGGCAAAGTGGGCATAGTTCGGGAAGATTCCGAAGCAGTGTTCGCATCAAGTCAGACATACTCGACCGAGTAACGGCCTGAGTCGTACCCGGTCACTACCAAAAGCTCCCGGACCTTTCGTCCGGCCGCCAGTTCGCCGTCCTCGTCGATGAAAACAACGAGATCCACCGCCTCCGCGATTAGGCTCTGCTGCGATGCGCTCGTCGCCTCCGCCACTAGGCTCTCCAAGCGGACCAGTCCACTGATGGCGTCGTTCGCGTGCACCGTCGCCACTCCACCGGGATGTCCCGTATTCCAGGCCTTCAACATGACGTGTGCCTCCGGTCCCGCGGATAGTCTTCCACTCCCGGATACTACCCATTGTGCCTACAGGAGTCAAGCACATACCCAGTAAGAACAAATCCTCGAATAGAGCCGCCGGACGGTGTTCGTTGGCATAGGACAGGGTGGAGCGGCACGGCGCTTTGGCAATCCCCACATGCACCAACCGCCCCAGGCAACAGCCCAAGCCATTGCAGATCTCGCGCAACGAATCGGCGCGTCCGAGTTGACAGAACAGCATGGAGACGAACTGCGTCCAGCAGGTAAAGCCCTTGGCGTCACGCTCAGCGGCGTGCTTCTTTACGAGTGCGGAGAACTCGATTCGGGGAAAGTGCTGGAGCAGTTGATTGAAAAGGCTTGCGACTTGTACGATTGGATTGCCCTCCTGTGGCAGCGTTTGGCGAGGCTCCCAGCAAGGAATGGCTCGCCAACGTCAATTATAGGAGGGCACTCCCCTTATTTCAGACTGCAGGAACCTGTTTTGGACAATAGTGA
>SYKU01000493.1 GCA_005808865.1 Acidobacteriota bacterium | reverse complement strand
GAAACGCCGAGCCAAACCAGCCGCGCTGCGCGATAATGCAAGTCAGGAGCCCACTCATTTGCCCACAATGCCCGCGCTGGTGAAGCCCCAAGCGGCGCCCGGAATGTCGCTTGAATCGAGACCCAGGCCGCAATGCGGAAGAAACGACGTCCTGATTCGCGTGGAAAAGACGGGGATTTGCGGTACCGATCTCCATATCTACCAGTGGGACGAATGGGCGAAAAATCGCACGCGGCCTCCATTTATCGTCGGGCATGAGTTCTACGGCCGCGTGGAAGAGGTGGGAGCCGGAGTGAAAGACTTCCTGCCGGGCGAGCAGGTTTCGGCTGAAGGACATATCGGCTGCGGCCACTGTTACTTCTGCCGTACCGGCCAAGCCCACATCTGCCGCGCCGTCGAGATCATTGGCGTCGACCGCGACGGCTGTTTTGCCCGGTTCATCCGCATGCCTGAAACCAACGTCTGGAAGGTACGTCCGGGGATTCCAACGGACGTCGCCGCCATCTTCGACCCTCTGGGAAACGCGATGCATACGGTGATGGCGCAGCCGGTGGCGGGCCGAACCGTGGCGGTTGTGGGGGCTGGCGCGATCGGACTGCTCGCGTGCAAGATCGCTCATTCGGCTGGCGCGCTCTCGGTAATGGCGGTTGAGCCCCGGGCTCGAAAGCGAGCTCTGGCCCTTGCGATGGGGGCAAACTCCGCCTTCGATCCCGCGGTCCCCGGGTGGACCGACGCTTTCGTTCAAGCAACGCCTGAGTGTATCGGCGTGGATGTCGTTCTCGAAATCTCGGGCAGCCCCCAGGGGATTCGAAGCGCTTTCGATATCGTACGCCCCGGCGGCGAGGTGGCTTTGCTCGGAATCCCCTCAGCCGACGTGAATCTCAACTTCTCGAAAGCCATTATCTTCAAGGGCGTCACCGTGCGCGGCATCAACGGGCGCTTGATGTTCGAGACGTGGTACCAGTCCGAGCGCTTCCTGCTCGAGTACAAGCCCGACCTGTCGGCGCTGATCACGCACCGCATCCGGTTCGACCGGTTTCTCGACGCCTTCGATCTGCTCGAGCGCGGTGAGGCGGTCAAGATTATTCTGGACTGGGAGGGCGCGTGAGCTGGAACGCCAGCGGACGCCTGGGCTTCCTCGGCGAGCAATTGGCCGCATGGCGCGAAGCCGGAACTTTCCAGCGCCTGCGCGTGCTTCAATCGGCGAGCGCAGCCGAGAGCCGCTTCGACGGGCGGGAGGTGATCAATCTTGCCTCGAACAACTACCTGGGCTTGACAACGCATCCGAAGCTGATCGAGGCTGCGATCGACGCCACTCGGCGGTTCGGTGCGGGATCGGGCGCGGTCAGAACTATCAGCGGTACTATGCGGCTGCACCTCGATCTTGAGGAGCGGATCGCGCGCTTCAAGAATGTCGAGGCCTGCGTCGTTTTCCAGTCCGGCTTCGCGGCGAATGCGGGAACCGTCTCCGCGATTCTTGGCACCGAAGACCACATTGTTTCCGATGCGCTGAACCACGCGAGCATCATCGACGGGTGCCGGCTGTCGCGGGCGAAGATACACGTTTTCCCTCACAAGGATCACGCCGCCGCAAGCCGGATCCTCGCCGGTCTCGCAGGCGTGCCCGGACGGAAACTGCTCATTACCGACGGCGTTTTCTCCATGGACGGCGACATCGGCCCGCTGCCTCAGTTGGTGGCTGTCGCCGAGGAGCACGGCGCGATCATGATGGTGGACGACGCACATTCCTCTGGAGTTCTCGGCCGCGCCGGACGTGGAACGGTTGATCATTTCGACCTTCACGGACGCGTCGATATCCAGGTTGGAACGTTGTCGAAAGCGATTGGCGTGCTCGGCGGCTACGTGTGCGGAAGCCGCGATTTGATCGATTTCCTGTACCACCGGGCGCGGCCGTTCCTGTTTTCGACTTCGCACCCGCCATCGGTCGCGGCATCATGTCTTGCGGCGTTCGACGTCCTCGAACAGGAGCCGGAACGCATTCAGAATCTGTGGGATAACACGCGATACTTCAAGCAGGGCTTGCAGTCGGCTGGTTTCGATACGGGGATGAGTAAAACGCCGATTACGCCGATCATGGTAGGTGACGCCGCTCGGGCGCACGCATTCTCACGGGAGCTCTTCGAACAGGGCGTTTTCGCAACGGGAATCGGGTTTCCGACCGTTCCTGAGGGGAAGGCGCGTATACGGACGATCATGACGGCGACTCACACGAAGCCACAACTGGACCGTGCCCTTGAGATCCTGACGCGCGTCGCGAAGCGGATGGGTATCCTCGCGTAAGATCATGGCAGTTGGGAAGAACAGTTGTCATTGACCGCCGGGAAAAGCGGTTGACCTCGGACCTCCTCGGACGCGTGAGAGGATGGAAGGCGCGATCAGCAATTCGGCGGCTCAGGGGACTGTACGGGTAGAATCTCGACCTCACTCGCCATTGTGTCTACCCCCGCCCGGAGGTGTATTCTTGTATGTATCAACCCGGGAGTAACACCGGGTGAGGGGGTGCAATATGAGGATGTTGCTTCTGCTTCTGGCGTTCGGCGCGGTCGCGAGCGCGCAGGAGTTCCGCGCTTCCATCTCCGGCTCGGTCACCGATTCCAGCGCGGCGCCGGTGCCCAACTGCAAAGTTGTCGTCACCAATGTGGCGACCAATGGATCGAGCGAGGCCGCCAGCGGCGAGGGCGGGCGTTACGTGGTGAGCTTTCTGGTGCCGGGCACCTATTCGGTCACCGTGGAACATACCGGATTTAAGAAGTTCATCCGCGAGAACGTGGTCCTGGGCGTCTCGGACCGCCTGGGATTGGACATCGCACTTCAGGTCGGCCAACTCAACGAATCGGTCACCGTCTCCGCCAACGTCTCGCTGCTTCAGACGGAGAGCGCTACACGAGTGGCGTTTATCGAGAAAAACCTGATTCAGAAGGTCCCCAACAACGGGCGCAATCCGTTTCTGCTGACGCATGCCCTGCCTGGCGTCACCAAGACGGGCTACTGGGGATCGGCTGAGCTGTACGCCTACGGCCAGGTCGGCGGCGTGTCGATCTCCGGCGGCAAGGCCGGCGAGAATGAAACCGTGATCGACGGGGTCACCGATACGCGCCCGGGCCGCGGCGTCAACTTCATTCCCGCGCTCGACTCGCTGGCCGAGATCTCGGTGCAAACGAACGTCTATGACGCGCAGTACGCCCGAACCGGCGGGGGCGTCAACGTGTTCAGCACCAAGTCGGGAACCAACTCGATCCACGGCGCCATGTACTGGCACCTGAAGCACGAGAAGTTCAACGCGGCGGAATGGGAGTATAACAAGCTGGTCGGCGCCGCCGTCGCCGCCAATCCCAATACGCCTTATCCAAACCGCAAATTCCGCAACAACACCTTCGGATTCGAGTTCGACGGTCCGGTCTTCATTCCCAAAGTCTTCGACGGCCGCAACAAGATGTTCTTCATGTTGTCCTTCGAGGGGCTGCGCGAATTGCGCCCGTCGGGTCAGATTCGCACGATTCCCCTTCCCGAACAGCTCGGCGGCGATTTCTCGAACCTGAGGGATCGCAGCGGCAACGCCGTCCTGATTTACGATCCCCTGACGACCGATGCCACCACCGGCATCCGGATTCCGTTTGTCGGCAACCGCATTCCCGGCGCGCGAGTCAACCCCATCGCATCGAAGGTGCTCTCGTATCTGCCGAAGGCCAACACGGTGGGGGAATCGGCGGCGCAGCTCAATAATTTCGCCAACACCGACAATACCCACAACGAGTACAGCCAGTGGATCGGGCGGCTGGACTACCGGATCGGGAGCAAGAATAACGTCTACTTCCGCTACGGTCAGACACCCTGGTTCAACTTCGCGCAGATCGTGTGGGGAACCAACGAAGCCGAACCCAGCGGTGAGGCGCCGTCGACGCGGAGTTCCTCGAGTTGGGCGGCCGATTGGACCAGCACGCTGACGCCCACGCTCGTGCTCAACGTGCGGGCCGGGCTGTCGCGCACCTACAACTTCGGTGGAAACATCTTCGGCGTGGGCTTCGACCCACGGAAACTGGGGTTCGATTCCAATCTCGTTTCACAGTACTCGTTCTTGCAGTTCCCACGGTTCAATTTCAGCGGCAGCAACTACTCGTCGCTCGGCACGTCGCCTTCCTCCACAGATGCCAGCGACTCCTACAGCTTTCAGCCCAACATCAGTTGGGTTCTCGGCAAGCATGTGCTGAGAATCGGGACCGAGTTCCGGCGCTACAACCAGAACAACATCGGTCCGGGCAACGCCAGTGGAGTGTACGACTTCACCAAGAACTGGAGCCAGCGCGACGCCCGGCGCGGCGACGCCCTTTCCGGTAACGAGATCGCGACCTTCCTGTTGGGATACCCGTCCAGCGGATCGATCGACCGCAATATCAGCCCGGCCAATCGCTTTCACTACTACTCCGGCTACATTCAGGATGACTGGAAAGTGACCCAGCGGCTGACCCTAAACCTCGGCTTCCGCTGGGACTACGAGGCTCCGGTCGCCGAGCGCTACAACCGGATGATTAACGATTTCGCCCTCGACAAGCCTGCGGCGATCTCCGCGCCCGGCCTCACTCTCACGGGAGGACTGGTCTACGCGGGAACCGGCGGCAATGCCCGACAGGCCTTCAATCGTGACCTGAACAACTTCGCGCCCCGCCTGGGCGTGGCCTTCAAGATCCTGGACAAGCTGGTGTTCCGCGGTGGCTACGGTCTGGTTTCGCTGGGCCAGTATGCCAGCGGCCCGGCCGACGGATTCAGCCGGAGCACCCCCGTTACCAACTCCATCGACGGCGGCCTGACCCCGCGCTTGAACATCGCCAACGCTTTCCCCGAGGGCCTGCTGCAGCCTGTGGGCAGCAGCCTGGGTTTGGCGACGAACCTCGGTCTGGGCGTCAGCTTCCCCTTCCGCGAGCGCCCGCTGCCTTACTCGCATCAGTATTCGGCGGGCTTTCAGTATGAGCTGCCGTGGAGAATCCGCGCGGACGTGTCTTATGTCGGCAATCAGACCTTCAAGCTGCCCATCAGCGCGAATATCAACGTCATTCCAGCGGATCAACTCGGACGCCCCGCAAGCTACTACAGCGAGCAGGTGGCGAATCCCATGCGGGGCCTGCTGCCGAGCAGTGCGGCAAAGAACGGCGCGACGATTGCCCGCCAGGAGCTGCTCCTGCCGTTCCCGCACTTCGCCGGCGTCACGGCTACCAATATTCCCATCGCCAGCCAGCGCTACGACGCCATGCAGTCCAGCTTCGTGCGCCGCTTCGCCAACGGGTTTTCGCTGGCGGTGAACTTCACCATCTCCAAGACCCTGGAAAGGGCGAGTTTCCTTAATGTCCAGGATTTCAACCTGGCGAATCCGGAGGCATCGAAGCTGGAGAAGCGCCTGGTGGACTATGACGCTCCGCGCCATCTCGGCGTGCTGTGGAGCTACGACCTGCCGTTCGGCAGGGGCCGCAAATGGGCCGGCGGCTTGCACCCCGCGGCTAACTTCCTGCTGGGAGGCTGGAACCTGGCGGGGAATTACAACAAGCGCGCGGGCCCGCCGCTCGACTTCCCGAACGCTGCGCCGCTCGAAGCTCGCAGCGCCAAGCTGTCGGCCGGCGAGCGCGACGAACTGGCCCGCAAGATGGGCAAGCCGCGCTACGACGTCAGCTACGTGCCGTATTTCGACACCTCGCTGTTCCCGCGCGTCGCCGGACCGGCGCCGTTCACCTTGCGCACGTTTCCAACCCGCTTCCCCGACGTGCGCGGATTCGGGCTGAACAACCTCGACTTCACCATGGCTAAGCAGTTCGCCGTCACCGAACGCATCCGGTTCGAGTACCGGGCTGACCTGTTGAATGCCCTCAACACGACCTATTTCCGCCGGCTGGATTCCAACGGCAACAATGTCACTAATGCGAACTTTGGCCTGATCCGTCAGGATCCTACCGTCAATGCCCGGATCATCGTGATGGTGCTGCGGCTGACCTTCTGAAGGGAACTCGCTTAGGGCTTTTGATTCCCTGCGTCTTGAACTCGTACCTGTCTATGGCGAATTGCCAAATCGGCCTGAATACTGCGGCCCGCGAGGAATTGTTACGATTGCCGAGATGCGCGACTTCATCATCCTGCTCAATCCTGCTCGTTCATCTGATCGTCACCGTAATCCGACTGGCGGGGCCGGGGGCCCCCGTTCCGTAGTTGCCGAATCCGGATGCAAAACTGACCGAGTTCCAACATTACTACGACGGCCTTCGAACGCACACCGGGTTGGAAGGGCGTTTGCCGGAACCGGATGATGACGGATCTGCATCAGCTATCGATTTCAACTCGTACCAATGGCGGAAGCATCGCCGCGGGCTGTACCAAACTCCAGTCGCCGCTTGATCTATGAATTCGCCAGGGACAGGTCCGGAGGCACTGCCCCGGGCGGCAGCGCGATCGCACAGATCATGCGGATAAAGGAAGCCCGATCCTGTACGGCAAGCCCGGCGCCGTGAGACAATCCAGCCACGGCGATCATCGGGACCCTCGCCCAGCCGCCTAATGGAAGTGCCGAGAGGCCGTTTATTTGTCGACCTTTTCGTCTTTCTCGACCTTACCGTCGCGAACGTGGATAATGCGATGCGCGTGCATCGCGATGTCGTGTTCGTGGGTAACCAGGATGATGGTGTTCCCTTCGCGGTAGAGACGTTCGAAAAGCGCCATGATTTCCGTGCCGGTTGCCGAATCCAGGTTTCCGGTAGGTTCGTCGGCGAGTAGAATGGATGGGTTGTTTACCAGGGCCCGCGCGATGGCAACGCGCTGGCGTTGTCCGCCCGACAACTCGCTCGGCTTGTGGTACATGCGGCGTTCGAGATCGACGGCACGGAGAGCCGCCTTCGCCCGCTCAAGTCGCGTGGCCGAGGAAATTCCGCTATATATCAGCGGCAACTCCACGTTGTGCAGCGAGGTGGCGCGCGCAAGCAGGTTGAAAGTCTGGAAGACGAACCCGATTTCCTTATTGCGAATGTGGGCAAGTTGGTCATCCGTCATCTTGCTGACGAGGTTGCCGTTGATATAGTACTGCCCCTTGCTGGGGGTGTCGAGACACCCTATCAGGTTCATCAGCGTTGACTTGCCTGACCCCGATGGCCCCATGATCGCAACGTATTCGCCCCGGCTGATCTGGATATCCACGCCCGAAACGGCGTTGATCTCCTGGTCGCCCATGATGTACGTCTTCCAGAGATCGTAGGTGCGAATAACCACCCCGTCCCGCTTTAATTGTTCTCCGCGATCGATTTCTTCCGCTGCCGCGTGTGCCATTCAGTTTCCTTGGACCTAAGATTCCGTCTTGACCGGG
Organism: Acidobacteriota bacterium; assembly: GCA_005808865.1. Taxonomy (GTDB): domain Bacteria; phylum Acidobacteriota; class Terriglobia; order Bryobacterales; family Bryobacteraceae; genus SYKU01. The sequence continues at coordinate 16,907 of SYKU01000493.1, read as the reverse complement.
GCCTTGTTGTCTACCTTGATCTTCGCCTCGTTACGCATGGTGCGAATCACCTTGTAGCTTCCGGTGACGATCTCGTCGCCGTCCTTGAGTCCCGTGGTTACTTCGATATCGGTCGCGCCCGTAATTCCGGTGTCTACCTTGCGGAATTCCGCCTTCTCACCCGAGATCACAAACACACCCTGAATTTCCTCTTTCTTCGCCTTCTCGACCGCCGGATCGATCACAGCGCCCTTCCCTTCCTTCGCGGCTTTCGTTTCTTTGCCATCCTTCGGCTTCGGTTCCAAATCTCCCTTCTGGCGGATGGTCAACGCTTGAATTGGGATGGTGAGCACCTTCTGGCGCGTAGCGGTCGTTATCTTGGCCGTGCAGGAAAGTCCCGGCCGTATGTCTTCGGGCGCGTTGTCGAGCGCAACCACGACCTTGAAATCTTTTGCTTCCTGGCTCGAAATGTTGCTCTGCGAAGCCGCGAGGCCCGTGGAACGGAGAATCGCCGTGTTGCCGATCTCAATGACGTGTCCCTTAAACGTGCGGTTCGGCATCGCGTCGACGGTGATATCGGCAATCTGATCAAGTTTCACGTTGACAATGTCGGTCTCGTCTACCTTGACCTCCGCGGTGATAAGGGACATGTCGGCGATTGTCATGATCAGACTGGCCGCGGAATTCTGAATACCAGGCACAACGGTTTCGCCCACCCTGACGGGCAGGTTGGTGACGACGCCATTGAGCGGCGAGTAGGAGTAGTGCTTCTCCAATACGTCAGCAAGACGTGCCAGCCCCGCCTGGCTCTGCGTTACGCGTTTCTGCGCCGCACCCAATTGCGCCGCGAACTGCTGCCGTTGCGCTCTTGCCTGCACTAATCTCGCTTCTGCCTCTCTTACGCCCGCCCGCAGACCGTCGTACTCGGCCTTGCGGAGATCGAATTCCTGCCGCGCGATCAACTCTTCCTTGTACAGCAGTTCTGCCCGCTCGAACGAAAGGCGTGAACGTTCCACTTCCGCCTTCGCCCGGTCGATCGAGGCCTGAAGGGTCTTCAGGTTCTCGTCCGCCGCATTCACAGCGGCTTCTGATGCGGAGGACTCCGCATCCGCCGAACTGATGGCCGCCTTCTGCGCCGTGACGTCAGCCTGCGACTGAACAGCCTCCAACTTTGCGAGCAACTGCCCGTGCTTCACCACTTCGCCCTCCTTTACGAGGATTTCGGTTATCTGCCGGGGTCCCATGGCGTTCGCACCGATATTCACGTAATTCCGGGGTTTGATCTCTCCCGAAGCCGTGACGACAGCGGCCAGATCCTGCCGGATAGCCTTTCCAGTCTGAACGGTAATGATGCCGCGCTTCTTATACTGAATACTGGCGTAAACACCGCCCGCAATCGTTACCAGTAACCCGAGAATAATGAGTATTTTCCACTTCGTCTTCACAGAGAGAATCCTTCAAACGTCAGACGCAGCTGGGGCTCTGAATGTTCCGCTAAACCTTGATCGTAGCATGGGATGGAGCGCAGGACGAACTTAGAGTCTCATCCCACGCGGCGCGTTTTCATCACTATGAGCATTTGCCAAGACCCAGGACGACTGACTGAAACGCCTACCCGTTCAACAGAAACTTCGTGAACTCCCGTTCTCCGTGAACGTCCGTTAACCGCTGATCGCGGCCTTGATAAAAATACGTCAGCTTCGCGTGGTCGAGTCCCATCAATCGCAAAATCGTCGCGTTGGCGTCGTGCGAATCGACCGGATTCACCGCCGGGCGCAGACCGAACTCGTCGCTCGATCCATAGACCCGTCCGCCCTTGATTCCTGCGCCTGCCATCCACATGCTGAAAGCGTACGGATGGTGATCGCGCCCGTTCTTCCCCTCGGCGAGCGGCGTGCGTCCGAATTCGCTGCCCCACACAACGAGCGTCGATGCCAGCATTCCCCTGGCCTTCAGATCCTGCAGCAGTCCCGATATCGGCAAATCCGATTTCGCCGCCATCTTCGTGTGCGACCCGCCGAGATCGTTGTGCGCGTTGTCCCAGTCGTCACCGAGATGCGTTCCCGAATAGAGTTGAATGAACCGCACGCCGCGCTCTACCAGGCGCCGCGCGAGTAAGCACTTCCGCCCGAAATCGTCCGTTGCCTTTTCGCCGATACCGTAAAGCCTCTTCGTCGCCGCCGATTCGTTTTCGATATCAACGGCCTCGGGGGCAGTCGCCTGCATCCGGAACGCCAGTTCGTAGGAGGCGATGCGCGCCTCAAGCTCCGAGTCTCCCGGGCGTGCGTCGAGGTGCGACTTGTCCATGGCCCGGATGAAGTCGAGCGTCGCGCGCTGCGTCTGATCCGATACACCGGGAGGCGCGGCGAGATCGAGAATCGGCTGTCTCCCGGCGCGGAAAACGGTGCCCTGATAGACGGCGGGAAGGTAACCCGCGCCGTAGCCCTGCGGCCCCGACTTCATCGCGCCGTCCGACATGACGACGAACGCCGGTAGATTTTCGTTCTCCGATCCCAGGCCGTAAAGCAACCAGGAGCCGAGACTCGGTTTCCCCGGAAACTGCGAACCCGTGCTGCGCAGGTACATAGCCGGCGCGTGATCGAAGGCATCACCATGACAGGAGCGGATGAGCACCATTTCGTCCACGTGCTTCGACATGTGGGGAAACAAATCGGATACTTCGATGCCGGACTGTCCATGCTTCTGGAACTTCCAGGGGCTGCCGCGGACCAGAGCCTTCGTGAAGTCGATGCGGCTCGTCTTCAGACCTTTGACGAATTCTCCTGGCAGCGTTTGGCCGGAAAGCCGCGCAAGCTCAGGTTTAGGATCCCACGTGTCGACGTGGCTCACACCTCCGTGCATGAAAAGGTAAATCACCGCCTTCGCATTCGCGGGCAAGGGGGCCGGTTTGGGCGCGAGCGGACTCACTGCCGCCGCCGGCAGCAGCGAACTCGCGGCCAACGCCCCAAATCCCATCCCCGCGTTCGTCAAAAGGTCTCGGCGCGTACGCATCCGGTTAATCGACATAGAGAAACTCGTTCAGGTTGAATAGTCCTCGAATCAGCTCCGCTGTGGCGGCTTCCCGGCTTCCGGTATTCGCTCTTTGAGTTTGCAGGAACTGCGCGGCCACGGCCTGTTCGGCTGGCAGGCAGGCTCGCAGCAACACCTGCCGGAACGCGGCCGCGATCAAGCCGGCGTCATCGTTGTGCTTCGAAACCAGAGTCGCGGCAAGAGCTCTTGCCTGTTCAGTCGCGAAAGGTCCATTGAAGAGTGTCAGGGACTGCGGCGCCGTTGTGCTGCTTTCGCGCCGCGGGCAGGTAAGCATGTTGTCCGGCGTGTCGAACACTTCCAGCATCGGAACGCGGAACGTACGCTTCTGGATCAAATAGACGCTTCGGCGCGTGTACTCACGCTTGTCCGCCGTTACAATCCAGACGTCGCCCGGACGGCCAATCGGATTGAAGAGTTCCTCGCCACTGAGCGGCGGAACCACGGGCGTGCCGCCCATTCGAAGATTGATCGTTCCAGCGCTTACCAGCACTGCGTCGCGAATCTCCTCGGCCGTCAGGCGCCGGCGCGAGAAGTGCGAGAGATAGAGATTCTCCGGGTCCCTGGACGCCGAATCAACGCCGGCATTCGCGCTCTGACGATAGGTCGCGGAATTCAGAATCAGCCGGTGCATCTTCTTCATCGACCACCCCTGCGCTACGAACTCGGACGCGAGCCAGTCAAGCAGTTCTGGATGCGTCGGCAGGCGTCCGCGGGTTCCAAAGTCGCTGGGCGTCGCGGCAATTCCGCGTCCGAAATGAAACTGCCAGATCCGGTTCACCATCACGCGCGTGGTGAGCGGATTCCCGGGACGCGCGATCCACTCCGCGAGCGCCCTCCTGCGCCCCGTGGTCTGGCTGAGGGGAATGGGTCCGGTAGCTTCACGCGGCGGCCCAATGGAGGGAATGTCCCCGCCGCCAAGCACCGCGAGAAAGCCGGGGGCGACCTCTTCGCCGGTCTTCGATCCCCGAACCGGCAGGTAGGTCTTTGGCGAGTAATCGCCAACATCGTTCACTCCGCAGGCGAAGGGCTTCGCGCGGTAGTTGCTGAATAGACGAATCAGACTTTGCCCCAGGGCATCAAGCGACGCCCGCTCGGCCGGTGAGAGGCAGGCGCGGATCTCGGCGTCCCGGTTTGCACCGTTCTTGACCTGGCTGCGGCACCGCTCCTCAAGCGCGCCGATCTGCTCTCCGATTTCACGCAATTTGATCTCGCGAATATTCTCGGCGACATCAAAGGCCAGCGAACCTAGTCTCGTCAGCGGAACGCGCGTCTTGACGGCCGGAGCAAACACGGCTTGAAGCCTGTAGTAATCCCTCTGGGGTATGGGGTCGAACTTGTGGTCGTGACAGCGGGCGCAACCGGCGCTCAGGCCGAGAAACACAGAGGCTGTAGTATCGACGTAATCGGTGAGGGTCTCGACGCGGTTTATGTCGGATTGATCTGGAAAGTAATCGCGGTTCGGGCCTACGCAGAAATAACCCGTTCCCGTAACGGCGGCCGGATCTTCCGGAGCTACCTCGTCCCCGGCGAGTTGTTCGCGAATAAAGAGGTCGTACGGCTTGTCCTGATTGAAGGAATCGATCACGTAGTCGCGATAGCGCCAGGCGTCCGGGATGTGGCTGTCAAGTTCGAAGCCCGCGGTATCGGCGTAGCGGACGAGATCAAGCCAGTGACGGCCCCACTTTTCGCCATACTGCGGCGAACTGAGCAGTTCGTCCACCAGTTCTTCGTAGGCTTTCGGCGACTTACTCGAAACAAACGATTGCAGGCGTTCCGCGGCAGGCGGCAACCCCGTGAGGTCGAAATAAAGACGTCGAATGAGAGTGGCGCGATCGGCCTCAGGCGATGGATTCAGGCCCTTTGCACGCAGCGCGTGGAGAATAAAGGCGTCAATCGAATTTACGGGCCAGGCGGAGCCGGTCTTCGGTACCGAAGGCCGAACGACGGGCTGGAAAGACCACCATGCGCTGCGTTTTGCCTGCTGGGACACAACGGGCCACGGCGCGCCACCATCGATCCATTCCCGAAGAGCGTCCAGCTCTTCCCGGGCAAGCGCTTTTCCCGGCGGCATCTTCAGCGCCCCAGCCTGTGAGACGGCCTGAAACAGAAGGCTGCGGCCCGAGTTGCCTGGAAGGATCGCCGCCCCGCGCGTGCCGCCCCTGATGGCTGAATCGCGCGAGGACAGGTCGAGTCCAGACATCTTCATCCCGCCGGCGTGACATTCGGCGCATTTCGATTGAAGAACGGCAAATGCTTTCGACGGAAGGTCTTGCGCTAGCGCGGGCACGCACGCGGCGACGACGATCGCCAGGGACAGTGGAATCACAACAAACTAGTTTACCCCCAATCTTCCTCACCTGGAATCAGGTTTCGCCTGAGAAACTCATGATTCAAATCCAGACCGAGTCCCGGACCCGGCGGAACCTTCGACTGGCTGTTTCGCACTTCGGGCGGATTGCGGACGACCATCTGTTCGACATACCGCGCCGGCCTTCCCAGCGCGCTGTCAGAGCGATAGAAATTCTGAATCGATGAATCAAAATGCGCGCTCGCAAACCTCAAAATGACGGACCCGACATTGTGCAGCGCGACAGGCGTGCGTGTCAACGCCGCGAAGTTGGCGATCTTCCTGGTACCGTTAATCCAGCGTGCAAGCGCGAGATCGGGATGGATGATGTCGGCCGACTGGTGATCGAGAAACGGCCGGAAGCCGCCGACGATTTCGATCTTCTCGCCCGCAAGGATGGGAACGCGCCTCTACCGTTTGAGCGCAACCCAGGCTTCCGAATCCGGAATGTTCAACGGATCTTCGAAAAAGAGCGGATTCATTGCCTCCACGGCCTTCGCGACGGTGGTGGCGCTCGGCGTATCGAGCTCGTTATGGCAATGCGCGGCAATGTCAATCTCGTCTCCGACGGCCTCACGGCAATTGGAGTAACCGCGCGCCACCTTGCGCAACTGCGACCCGTCAAGCGTAGCTGCGAAGCGGGCGGAAGGAACGCCGAGGACGGGATCGATGTTGTTCTTGAAGGCGCTGAAGCCCTCGGGCATCTGTTTGATGCGCTGCGCCCAGCCGCGGCACGAGGATTTGTCGAGCATGTCGAGGCCGATGCCGTGGGAGTACATCGGGATGGCGTCGCGGAACGGTCCGCCCAGTAGAGTGCAGACGCGCTGCACGGTAATCTTTCCCGCGAGATCCCACAGGGCCAAGTTGATGCGGCTGATGGTAGGGATGTGCGCCATGTAAGTGTGAATAAACGTCGTCATGTTATGGAAATGCACCTCGATCTGGAGGGGATCTTTCCCGATGAGCAGGGCTTTCAGAGTTTCGATGCGCGCGCGGGCCATGGGCCCGGTTGAGCCTGCTTCGCCGTAGCCGGTCAGACCGGCGTCTGTGTCGATACGGATGAGGCAATTGCCCGCGATATTTTTGATCTGCATTGTTGAGATCCGGCGCCGCGAATGCGCGCAAAGAAGTGAGGGCCGCCGCGGCGGGCGCGGCGAGCATGACGCGAAACAGCTCGCGCCGGGTGATGGCTGATGGGATGACGCGGGACCTCAGGGTATCGCATCGCGAGATTTGAGCGAAGCGCCACTCACGTAGGTGTTGGCGGAATGCGACTGGACGAATCGATGGTCGCGGTTGGTCAGGACAGCGCAGGCACTCGATTAGACAGGCGGTGTTCGAGGTCTTGCGCTCCGTGATGTTTGCTGGAGATTGAAGTTGACCGCCGGAAAATCACCGTAATGTCCTCCGCAGCAAGTGTCTATCGTTAACTATCGTTATATCAATTCGCTACAACTTATGATCGGCAGGATGTAAATGGCAAAAGCGACGAATTCGGTGTGCCATTTCAGGGTCTCTCAAGCCGCAGGTTTCACCTCCGTCGTCTTCCACATCGTCTTCGCATCGCGAAAGAAGTACGACTGCGCCAGAAATGCCGCGATCATCATTGTCACGAACACGCGCGCCAGGGACGACAGGCGCTTCAATGGACCAAGCGCCCCCATCCACGGGTCGAGCGCCGCGAGCGCGTAGAACGCCCCCTGGCCCACAAGCGTCATCCACGCCCACGGCCCCGGCAAATAGAAACTCGATGCCGCGATCGCGATCATCGCGTGTGGGAGCAGCAAGCGCCCAGCCTTGTGCGAAATGAAGTGAATCCAGATGGGGCTCAAAGGCGAAAGCAACCCGGGAAAGGCGGCGATCACCTGATAGACCCCGGCAAGGGTGCGCACCTTCCGCAGAAACTCGGAGCCGAGCGCAGCGGGATAATCGTAGGCCTTCGCTTCGCCTTGAAAGACAACCCGGCAGCCGGCGAACAGGGCGGAAAGAGGAAGGTGCATATCGTCATTGAGCGTGGCCGCGGGCAGTGGGCGCGCGAGCGACCGCCGCATCGCATAGATCGATCCCGTCGCTCCGGGCACGGAGCCAAGGCGGCTTTGGTGCTTCCGAATCCACTTCTCATAGCGCCAGTAAAGGCCGATGTCGGCTTCCTCCGTGCTCCCGCCTTTCCGGATAACAAGCTCCCCGCTCACGACACCTATCGAGGGATCCGCGAAACACTCGACAAGCCGCCTCAGGGAATCTTTCTCCAGCGCCTGCCTGACATCCGTAAAGAACAGAATCTCGCCGTGTGCGCGCGCCATGCCCGCGTTGAGCGCCAGCGCCTTTCCGCCCTGCGGAACTCGAACCAGTTCCACACGCTGTCCGGCAAACTCCCGAACCAGATCGTCCGTGCGGTCGGTTGATCCGTCCGAAACGACGATGATCTGCACCAGATCCCGAGGGTAGTCCAGCCCGAGAATGGACTCGAGCTTGGTGCGGACCCAGCGTTCGCCATTGTAAACGGGCAAGATCACGCTGACGGCGCGTGGACTGTATTCCCTCAAGAACGGTTTTTCAAAAAACCGCGTCAGCAGCCCGAGAAACAGCGGATAGCCCGCCAGCACCCACAGAATAAAGGCGGCGGAAAGAACGCAGATCAGGACTGGCACGGCGCGAAACTTGCGTGAAAACCGGGATGAATCCGGTGCCTCAACGGCAGCCGCGCCACGGGCCCGGAAGCCACGGCCGAGGCATTGAAGACCCAAAATTCCGCTTGACCGGAAGAGGTGTCCACGTTTTCCACGATGACCGCGCCGCCATCGGGGTCTTTCGGGTTTGCCACATGCACCGGTTCGCCGCCCAGGTAACTGCCCAAGGTTGTCTGGTAGACGTCCCGGACGCCGCCCTTCCGCCACGAACCGTGAGCCAGTTGGTTGAAAAATTTACGCCCCTCGCCGCCCGTTTCGGAAATTCCCAGCATCCAAAACTCGTCGTAGTTTTTCGCGACGAGGTTCGTATCAATGGCAGGAAAGTCGGGGGCCAGTTCGTAGTCCATGGCAATCCGCTCAACGAGGGTGCGCGATTCGAGATCCACGACGTAGCGGACCGGACGGCATTTCGCCACATTCGGAAACAGGTCTGGAATCGGTTGATATTCCGGATACACAGGCGAATCCAGCTCGAGAATATCGACGGTGAGCCGTGACCCTTCCTCAAAACAATTGATAAGGTGCAGGCAATAACCCGAGCCAGCAGGCACCCAAAAGGCGCCTTCCGTCTTCGATTCGCGAGGACACACCATGATGCGGCTGCCGCGCTCCGGAAGCCAGTCGAGCGCTTCCATCACCGACACCCGATCGCCCCAAAAGCGGTTGAAGTCCATGAGCAGCGGACTCAGGAAGAAGACCACTCGATTATCCGTGATGCCGAAATCGTGATTCGAATGCTGCATTTCGAGAGGATAGCGGCGGCGGCGGATCTGATTCCCGCCGGCGTCGAACTCATAGACGTTCAGCATCGGCTGCGTTGCGGAAAACGAGATGCCGAAGTTAATCATGTGACCGTTCGACGGATCGAACTTCGCGTGCGCGGCAAATGGGCTGACCTCGTTCAGCTTTCCATTGAAGTCGTAATCGCCCTTCGTTTCGAGCGTGACCGGGTCCAGTTCGATCGGCAGAGCTTGTTCGCCAAACGCCAGCAGCGTTCCCGCGTAGGGATAAACACTCACGTTGCTCGGCGGTTCGAGCATCACGTTGCGGCGAAGGCGGTCGCCCTCGAAAGCCGTCCCGAAACCGCGGTACAGGAACCGTCCGGCGGTCTCTTCCTCCCGTAGCTTCAGGGTCTGGACGAACCGGCTGGTGAACTGGACTCCATCGCCGGTGAATCGCAGGGAGAGCACCATGCCGTCGCCATCGAGCCAGTGCTTGTAGCGCTGCCCTGCACGCTCGAACCGCGCCGGCCCGTTTACGTAATACGAGCCTCGGAGCCATTCGGGGAGGCGGCCTTCGATGCCGCAGATTTCATAAGAGGTTTCGACTGCATCGAACAAGAAACACTTTTCCAGCCCAGGAGCCAGGTCGGTCATGCGTTTACCTCCTCACGCGAAGCGCCAATGAAGCCCTCAAGCGCGAACGGATTGAGATTCCAGTGATGCATCTCGGTGCGGTCCGCGAATGGAGCATACTGCTCCCGCATACGAGCGGGATCGAAGCGCAAATCCCGAAGCTTGATGCTCTCGATGAACGGTGCGTTCAAGAGCACCTTCTTATCTCCCATCACCGAGGCGTAGACTTGGGCGGCGATGTAGCGGGCGAACTCCTTGAGACGCGCGGACTGCCGCTCCATCACTTCCATGGATTCTTCGCGCGTCAATCCCACTTCGTAGAACAGTTTCTCCGAGTCGCGCAGAGGCAGCATATCGTAGAAGTCGTTCAAGAGCGGCGCGCCCACCATCTTTTCCCTGCCCTTCTTCCATTTATAAAAACCACTGAGGAAATTCTGGATGTTTCGATTAATGGGGCCGAGCAGGCCGAATTTGCGAAAGAAAAACGGCAGGTATTGAAGGTCCGTAAACAAATCGTTGAGGAACGGCTGCACGTAGAAGGTGAAGTAGATGGCGAGTTCCCAGGTGTACTTGAGCGTGAAGGCTTCCTGATCTCCCAGGCAATCGTAGCTGATCGAATAGGAAGGGACGTAGGCCTCATACATGATGCGCATCATCTGCTCGTAGACGCGGCACTTTTCCCGGAAATTCTCATTTTCGGGCGAGGCGTCGGGATCCGCTATGGCATCCACGATTAGCGTGTTGTAAATGGAGATGAGGTCCGTTCCGGGGCTGTAGAGCGGGTCGGAAAAGCGTCCGGCCTCGCCGGTCATTGCCCATCGCGACGGACTGAGGGTCTGGCGGGCATCGTAGGAAAAGTCGAAGTACCGGCCTTCGTCCAGGATTTTGCGATCTGGCAGATCGCGCTCGAATATCGGCCATTGCTTACAGACGAAATCGAGCATCTTTCGGGCGCTCGAAACCTTCTCACCATCGAGGACGGCCCGGTCGTAGACCAATCCGAGACTCGTCTTCCCGTGCAGCGGAATGATCCAGAACCACATGCCTTCGGCGCAGAAGTGGTTTGTCGCCAGGAAGTACGGCATGTTGCCTTGCTTGTTGCGATGCGGGTCAATTCGAATGTCGCGGCGTGAGCGGCTTGTCAGCTTCTCGATATTGACCAAACCCTCGACCCAACACCATGTGGAGCCGTGCTTGATCGTGTTCTCGTGAAGCAGCCCGAGCTTCTTTTTCAGGAAATGCCCGCGGCCCGAGGCGTCAACTATCCAGGCGGCGGTGGTTTGCGCACCGGAGAATCTGACCTGATGAGCTCCGGTTTCCGAGAGCTCGACATCGAGTTGACTGGCGCCACCCTCGAACCGGAACCGGGCGTCCGCGGAGAGCACGCCTAGCAGGTAGGCCTCAAAAACGTTGCGGTCGAGCTGGAACGTGGGGATATTCGAGCTCAAGCGGATGAAGGACTTGCTGTAATCTTCAAAGGCGCGATTGTCGCGGCCTTCGGTTTTCCATTGAAAACGCAAGTTGTACTTCAGGAAATGTTCGGTAAGAAGGTGCTCGTCGAGGTCGAGGACCTTCGTGAGGTAATACCCGCTCAGTTGAACCAGCGATTCGCCGACTTTCTGGGAAGGTCCTGGAAGTTCCTGGCGTTTATCCAGCAGTAAGACGGTCTTGCCGGTACTGAGAAGGAGGTGTCGGGCGAGAGTGAGGCCCGCAAGGCCGCCTCCGATAATGACGATATCGTAATGCTCATGCACAGAGCGGGTCATGGGTGAATTCTAGCACGGGTTCTATTAGTACTATCTTCTCAATTTGGCTCGGCAGGTACCATCGCGTTGGACCGATGCTTTTAGCCTGCAGGCTGGCGGTTTTCAGGCCCGAGTCCAAACCGCTTCCCGCACTACAGGATATCGTCGATCCGACGGTCCGCTAACGCGAGTATAGCGGAGCAATTACGATCATGCCAAGCCCAGACACAAACAGTATTAACATTAATATAATCAATGTCTTGACCTTTATGTCCGTGTTCTGGAATTCCTTCCATGCCAACAAACCCCAAAGCGCGCCGATCAGGGTACCAGCTTGTCCCAGGGCGAGCGTGAGAGCGGGGCCGATCTGAGCATCCTTCGCTGCCGCGCTGCCCACTACGAGGCTCGCCATGGTCCCCGAAAACCAAACGGCCCCGCCAGCGAGACCGAGGAGGTGCTGCTTGGCTCGTCCCTTGAAATAGTCGAACACTTCGACAGCTTTTCCCTGCACAGGAAGATTCATCAGGAACAAGTTGAGAACGAACGTGGACGAAAACACGCCTGCCGCGAAGACGAGTGCGAGAGAGTAGGGCCCCATCCCGAGGTCCCCGGCTTTGGCCACGTCCAATAGTGGAAAGTAGGAACCCATCGCCGCGCCGCCAATAACGCTGAGAAAGATGGCTTTTAGGCCGGTTTCCTTCTTTTTCTTTGAAGGCTTGGTCTTTCCGAGCTTGGCATCTCCCTCGGCCTTCGTTTGGGTGTGTGCCATGTGAGCAAGCGCGTCTGTGACAACCGCAGCGACGACGATGGCGACACCGGCGAAGAGTAACACCGGGTTCCCTTTGGGCTGAACGAAGAAGCCCACGACGACGGAGACGACAAGAGTGGTACCCAGTCCGGCCGGGAGCGCCACGGCGAGACCCGCAACTGAAATTGCGGCCAGCAGCAGCATATTACCCAGGTTAAAAATCGCCCCCGAGACGAACGTATAGAAGATTTGGCGGCGGCCCGTGTGTGCGATATCGTCAAGGAACTCGAGACCATCGGCAGTGGGTTGCGAACCGAAGGTGAAGGCACACACGATGGAAGCCAGAAGCACGCCAAGGGCAAAATCGTAGTAGTACAATTCGTATCGCCACTTCCCGGCGAGCTTCAGCGTGTTGGCCCAGGATCCCCAACAGAACGTCGTGAGCAACAGCAACAGCAGGGCACCGTAGTAGGTTTGCGGTAATATCATGTCGATCCTAATCTGAAACTAGACTCGTAGCCTACCGTACAACGATAACCCCTGTCTGGTCAAGGCGCGGGAAACTCCCCTCATTCCCCAAATCCTGATCCAGCGCACAGAAAAGCAGGCGGGGCCGAAGAAAGGACGTCCGTTCCACATGTGAGACCGAGACAGCCTCGCGAGGAGGGCGAGTCCTTCATAACCAGCGGATCAGACGCACTCCATTGACCTGCGTTCGCGGAAGACGGCGTTTGGCCTGGTCGCACGAGATTCCATGGGAAGGTACGTTGCAGGGCGTCCCGGCGCTCGGCGTGAGTTCGTCAGCGCATCGCGAAAGCCTCTTTTCCGAAAAGCGAGCCGGTTTGAGACGGGCACCCGTTCTTTGTTTGGTTCCCCGAATCCTTTCCCGAAATTGGTCGCTCAAGTGAAGGGGCTGAGTGTGAGCGGCCTTGGGATCACGGAAGTCAGATCCCACCAGCCCGCCTCAACCTTGCAGTCAAGACCATCCAGATGCCGGATCAACCACCAATGGCTGATGGCGGCCGGCGTGCAAAAGCCACCACCGGGTCACAGTTACCGATAGACGCACGCCGGGTGAAACGTTGCATCTGGAAAGACGCTCAGCCGGAAGGAGAGATGGGCGTAGCGTAAACGGCCAGGGTAGCGCCCCGGAGGCCCCACCGGGTTTCCGGAGATCACCAGACGTGCCGCCAATTGTCGATCCCAGCCGTTTCGCGGAACCGCACGCAACAATCCTGGACCCTGGCGCGGAATCGCAATCCTGCCTCCTCGGCGAAGTAACCCCGCGCCGCTCCTTCCGATTCGAGCCATCCCCCGGAATTCCTCGGGGCGTCCCGACGCCAACCGATTCGGAAAGCGTGCGGGCATCGAATGCGCCATCTCAGTAATCGCCGGGCACAGCCAAGCAGCCACGGCCGGGACTCCCGAGGCTGGCCAGCATTCAGCTACCCTGCGGAGCGTTCGATATTGGTTGCACCCTTGAAAGGCACGTACAGACTGATGTACGGCGCCGGAACGCGACGATAGGGCCACGAAATCTGGCAAAGTAGAAAGACGGGGGCATTCAGTTCAGGAAGTTCGCAGCGTAAAGTAAAAATGCTGCGTTCCCCGGATTCAAGTTGAAACAATCCTCGCTTTTCATACTCGGCCGACTCTATGACTCGCTCCGCCAGCAGAGTCTTCCTGTCGGGCATCACAAGCACGCCTTCCCGGGCCGCCGGATGCAAACGAAGGCTGATGCTTGAGAGCATGATCGGCATCTCGCCCGTGTTGTGAATGCTGTAGTCGGCTAGGAAGATATCGCGGCCGTTTCCGATCGCGTGGTGCGTGCATTGCACTTCGGAGCGGTATTTGCGCTCGAGGATGTGAAGCACGCGGAGCTTGATGACGGCTACAATCACGCCGGCCAATATCGACAGATTCACCAGCACCGATGTGACGGGGCCGGCTGTGGCCCAGAAGCCGATGCCTTCCTGCATTGCCTGGACTCCTTGCTTTCCTGAACTGAACTCGATAATAGCACCACGGCTCAGCCCACATCACACAAATACGGACGGACTGAAGAGCTCAGGGCAACTGAGCGTATTGCTCCGCGGCCAGATTAAAGGTCTTCCGGTCACCGGCACGCCAGGAAATCGCCGAAGTGGCCGCCCTCAGCGGATGTGGCGCGGCTTGTTGACACACTTGCTCAGGAAGGGCGCCTGCGAACCGCATCCCGGATTCGTCATCGCCCAATCAGTTCAGGAAGTCACGATAAACAGGATTGGTCCGTCGCGCATCCACGAGCACTTTTCGATCAGGTGGCGCTGCCCAACTCGGAACGCTTCGGGTAACGGCCCCGGGGCCAGCTGTTGCGGCGTTTGCGAGGCCGGGAGAACGCTTGACTTGAATAAAGTCTACAGCAAGAGCGAAAGGCCGAAGGGCGAGAATGCGCGTAAGTTGTTGAACAATTACGCGAAATAATATTCGAAACTTTGCGACCGTAAGACGGTTTCGCCGAACGGCGGATAGTGGTCCGTAATCTAACGTGGCTTCGCGGCCAACTCGCCGGCCGCCACTTCACGCAAGCAGGCCATTCGGAATCCCGGTATTCGCCTTCGCGTTTGTCGTTGGCGAATTGCACATCGGTCAGCCAGACTGCTCTGCTACGAGAATTCCGCGAACGCCACGTGGCGGCGTGTAGTGGAGAAGTCCGGCTGGGTGGCCAGAGTCGAATTCGCGCCAAACTTCATGGTGCCTGCGGCGGTGTGGATCTCCAACGTGTTCGCGAGCAAAGGTACGGCAAAACACCGCACCCGAAATAAGATCGGCTCTATGGCTGAGGAGTCCTCTAACTCGCAATCGCGACGGGCTCCGCCACCAAATGGGGAGCGTCCTTCTTAAACTTGCACTCCTTGTTCGGACATTGAAGCATGGGACCGGCCTTGAGCCACTTTTCAATCAGGTAGGCGCTGCCGCAGTTCGGGCACGCCTCTGATACGGGTTTGCCCCAAGCGACAAAGTCGCAATCGGGATAGCGGAAACACCCGAAGAATGTCTTACCGCGCTTCGAACGGCGCTCGACTACTTCTCCGTTCGAACACGCCGGACAGGGTACGCCGATGGTTTTCTGCTTCACGTACTTACAGGCCGGGTAATTGCTGCACGCCGTGAACTCGCCGAACCGGCCGCTCTTGAGCACCATGTGGTTCCCGCACTGCGGGCACTTCTCCTCAAGCGGAACGTCGGCCTTCTTCTGCGAGCCGCCCACCGGCTTCGTGGTCTTGCAATCGGGATATCCGGTGCAGGCGAAGAATGTTCCGAACCTGCCTTTCTTAAGAACCATGGGTCTGCCGCAGTTCTCGCAGTACTCTTCGTCGCCCTGCTCGGTAAGGTCAGCGCCTTCCACATCCGGAAGATCGACCGTAAGTTCTCGCGTGTAGGTACAGTCGGGATAGCCGGTGCACGCGATGAAACTTCCGTGCTTGCCCCACTTGATGACCAGGGGCTTTGCGCACTTCTCGCACGTCAAGTCGGTGGGGCGCTCCATCCGCTTGATGTTGGTCATATGTTCTTCGGCGTGCTTGAGGTCCGCGTCGAACTTTTCGTAGAACTCCTTCATCGCGACGCGCCAATCGAGCGTGCCATCCTCGATCTCGTCGAGTTCTTCCTCCATCCGTGCGGTGTATTTGACGTCGAAGATGTCGTCGAAACTTTCGAGAAGGAGGTCCGTCACGACCATCCCAAGCTCGGTGGGCGTGAAACGGCCCCCGTCCTTGCGCACGTATTCGCGTTCCTGAATCGTGGACAGGATGGAGGCATAGGTGGACGGCCTTCCCACGCCATCCGATTCGAGTTTCTTGACGAGCGTCGCTTCGTTGTAGCGCGGCGGGGGTTCGGTGAAGTGCTGCTCCGGAGTAAGGGAGCGGAAGCGGAGCGACTCGCCTTCCTGTACCACGGGCAGCTTGTGCTTCAGTTCTTCGTCTTCCTCGTCCTTCTGGTCCTTGCCCTCCTCATAGACACGAAGGAAGCCGTCGAACCGCGGAACGGAACCGGTGGCGCGGAACATGTGCACGCTGCCATCATTACCGGCAGCGGTCACATCGATCGAGGTCTGATCAAAGACGGCGGGCATCATCTGCGACGCGACGAAGCGCATCCAGATCAGGCGGTAGAGCTTCATCTCGTCTTCGGCGAGATAAGGCTCGACTGCGTCGGGCGTTTTCAGCGCGGAGGATGGACGAATCGCCTCATGCGCGTCCTGTGCGTCCTTTTTCGTCTTGTAGACATTTGGCGCGGGCGGAAGATACTCGGCTCCATAGCGTTCGCCGATCAGTGTGCGCGCATCCGCCAAGGCATCGTCCGAAGTGCGCGTGGAATCGGTTCGCATGTAGGTGATGAGACCGACGAGACCTTCCTCGCCGAGATCAACGCCCTCGTAGAGGCGCTGCGCGAGCATCATGGTACGCTTCACGCTGAAGCGCAGCTTGCGCGAGGATTCCTGCTGCAAAGTCGAGGTAATGAACGGAGCCACCGGATTGCGGCGCTTTTCGCGGGTCACGACGGACTTGACGACGTAGGACGCGTCCGCGAGCCGCGCGACGATCGCTTCTGCCGCTTCCACCGTGGTGACTTCCGGCGTTTCGTCGTTGACCTTCATCAGCCGCGCCGAAAGCTGCGGCGGCTTCCTGCCAGAAAGGCTGACGTCCAGCGTCCAGTACTCCTGCTTGTTGAAGGCGCGGATTTCCCGTTCGCGCTCTACAATCACTCTCAACGCCACTGTCTGAACGCGGCCGGCCGACAGCCCCCGGCGCACCTTATCCCAGAGCAAGGGGGAGATCTTATAGCCCACCAGGCGGTCAAGGACGCGGCGGGCCTGCTGCGCCTCCACAAGATTGACGTTCACCGTGAGCGGCTTCTCAAAGGCCCTTCTCACGGCGTTCGCGGTGATCTCGTTAAACATCACGCGGTAGATTTCCGGAGCGTGCTTGCCATTACCCTTGAGTTCCTCAT
>SYKU01000492.1 GCA_005808865.1 Acidobacteriota bacterium | reverse complement strand
GATCGGGGTCGGCCGCAAGGTAGATCTGATCGCACCCCTTGGCGGCCTGCTTGAGCTCATGAACCAGCTTCTTCTTCCCCTCAATCACTTCATAGTGGGGGAGGAAGCCGTTATCGACATCGACCGAGAGATCCTTCTTCGGAAGGTCTTTCACGTGGCCGAGCGACGCCATTACGGAGTAGCCCTTCCCCAGGTACTTCATGATTGTTTTCGCCTTTGCGGGCGATTCGACGATAACCAGTGCCTTTGGCATATTTGACTTCGAACGCGGTCACCACACTTTAACAAAGTTCTTGCCCGGAAGTTGTTTCGCGAGTCCGAGCATCTCGAGTTCGAACAAAGCGGCGATCACTTCCGACGGTGTGGTATAGTCCTCCAAACTCTCCACTAAATCATCCAGCGCTACAGCGGTATCCACTTTCAGCCGCTCTAAAACCCGCCGGCCGACTTCGCCATTCGGGCCGGCGGAGAGCGGATTACCGCCCTCGGGTGCGGTGGCCGCTTTGCCTTCGGCGAAGCCCGCAATCAGCCGTTCGCGGCCCTCCGATATCAGCCTCGCCCTCACCTGCTCCGGCAGGTCCGCAACTACGTCATTCCATTCCTGGACCAGTTTCGCGCCCTGCTTGATCAGCAGGTTCGGCCCCCAACTTTCCTTGGAAGTGATGTTGCCGGGTACGGCGAACACTTCCCTTCCCTGGTCGAGCGCCAGCTTCGCCGTGATCGCGGAGCCGCTGTACTGCGCGCCTTCGACCACCATAACCCCCACGCTCAGTCCGCTGATGACGCGGTTCCGGATCGGGAAATTTTGCGGAAACGCCGTCGATCCCATCGGGAATTCCGAGAGGATCAGCCCCTTCGCTGCGATCTCCGCCGCAAGCCGCCGGTTTTCCGACGGATAAACCAGGTCCACTCCGCAGCCTAGCACAGCGATGGTCGAGCCATCGGCCGCAAGGGCACTCCGGTGCGCCGCCGTATCGATTCCACGGGCCAACCCGCTTGTGATCGTGAGGCCGGCGCGGGCCAGATCCGCCGAAAGCCTTTCCGCCGCCGCGACACCGTATGGCGTCGGCCGGCGTGTGCCCACGACGCCGAGTGAAACCGTGGACAATAACTCGACGCGCCCTCGGACGAACAGGAGTACAGGCGGATCGAAAATATCCCGCAACAGGGCCGGATATCGCGGATCGACGATCGGAACGGCCACCGCGCCGGCATCCTTCATCCGCTGCTGCTGTTCGGCCGCATCCTCAAAAGAACAGCCGCTCACGATGGTCTGTGCGACGGCGCCCCCGATTCCGTGCGACTCCAGTTCCGACCGGGATGCGCGAAAAACCGCCTGCGGCGTCCGGTACCGGTCAATCAGTTTTCCAGCCTTCCGGGTTCCGAGTCCGGGGATCAATCGCAAAGCAAGCCAGTGAAGTTCGGTCTCCAGGCTGATGGCAGGTGAAGTCATAATCAATCTAGCGCTTAAGCATGGGTTCGCGCAAGCCGGGTGTGGGCGATACTAACCCAGAGCCGGTGGCCGGAGTATTCTCCAAGATTGGATGTGGGATTCGGGGATGGCGATTCTCAGGGGAATCGGGGGCCGCGGATGAGGCGGGTTTGGCGAGGTCCGTAAGTATATTTGCATCATGGACTTGCAGATGGGTGACGCAGAAATTTAATTTCTCGTTTTTCTTTCTTGATACCAGAGCGACCGGCGATTCTCACTTAATGAAGTGTACACCACGGCCGGCCGGACGAAAACGTGGATTCGACGTAAGTGATTGGGAAATAGGGCAAAACGTTTTTTAATGTTAGGGACGGGCGAAATGGCGGCGACTGTCTGCCCGGGGGACGGCCCGATTATGGCCGTGCGGCGAGACGCTGACCCTGCAACCGCCGCAAGCCTTTACAGGTCAACGGCTTGCATGGGGGTGACGCAGAAGAATAATTTCAGTTTTTTCGCGACGTCGAGATTCCGCGTAGACGGCTGCGTTGCTCGAAAGGGCAGATGGATCAAGGAAGCGCAAGCCTGGGCTGCCGGTCTCGAGGAACTTCGTAGGCCGGAGAAGCGATGCCAGCGGCCGGAGATCGTGGGAGGCTTGAGAGGAACACGCTCCTACTTGTCCTGGCCCTGTCCTTGGCTGGAACCGTGCAACCGGATCGATGTGACTGGTCCAGGGTTGCGCTCAGAATCAAATACCAGATCGGCCCTTGGCGCTCATCAACCGTCTAAACCTGAAATCCGAAGTTGCAATCATTTCAAAGACTATCCGACGTATTTTGAATGGTTTACGCTGTGGAAAGCCAACTTCGGCGAAGTTGGCTTTCCAGCCTGCAAGCCGCTGAAAATAATTGGTTTAAGTGTCCAAATTCGGATTTCAGGCTAAAAATGCAACTGCGAATTGGCCGTCAGTCTACCGCCTTAGCTTCGACGCGAACGCCGCAGCCGTCTCAAATTCTTCGCGCATCTGTCCGGTCCGGAGGTTCTCACGCAGATGCTCCAATTTCTGAATGTACGCAGAAAGCGCCCGATCGATATTGCCGCTGTTGGTCTCGAGGATGTCGCGCCAAATTTCGTAGGCGCTCATGGCGAGCCGCGTCGTGTCGATGAGACCAGGCCCGGAGACGCGCGAGTGTTCAGGCGCTTGAAGGTGTTCCGCCACCGTCGAGGCCAAGGCGGTGGACGCCAACTGCGCCAGGTGCGAGGTGAACGAGACCAGCCGGTCGTGCTCCTCCGGCGTGAGAACCACGGGAACGGCTCCAATGCGCTCCAGCCACCCGACGAACACCCTTGCCGCCGGAGTCTCCATGTCCCCGTCGGCGATAGGAGTCAGGACCCAGGTGCGCCCACGAAACAGATCCGCATCGGCCGCACCCGCCCCGCGTCTTTCTTTTCCAGCCATGGGATGGCCGCCCAGGAACAGGGCGTGCCTGATGTGCCGCGCGGCTGTGCGGGCGATCTCGACCTTCGTGCTTCCCACGTCGGTAATCAGGACGTCCCGCGCATCAATCGTACGCAGCGTGTTGACGATCCGCCCGATCGGTTGCGCGAGAAAAAGGAGGTCCGCGCGCGACACGGCCTCCGCCAACGGCGCGCTTTCATCTATAGCCCCGGCTTCCCGCGCGTCGCGCAACGCGGCTTCGGAACTCACTCCAATGATGCGTCCATCGAAGCCGGCTTTTTTCAGCGCCAATGCGAAGGACGCACCGATGAGGCCCGTGCCCGCGACCACAACCGTGCGCATGGGTCTCTTAAATACTCCGGCCCACAGCCGCGGCAATCAACCGCAACTGGCCCATCAGGTCCTGGAATTGCGTGGGATTGAGCGTCTGCGCCCCATCGCTGAAAGCGTGATCGGGATCGGGATGTACCTCAATGAGCACGCCGTCCGCACCGGCCGCGACCGCCGCACGAGCCATCGCCGGGACCTTGTCTCGCAGCCCCACGCCATGCGAGGGATCCCCGACCATCGGCAAGTGAGACAACTTGTGGACCACCGGTATCGCCGAGATGTCCATCGTGTTGCGCGTATAGGTCTCGAAGGTACGAATTCCACGCTCGCACAGAATCACGTCGTAATTCCCGCCGGAGAGAACATATTCAGCCGAGAGCAGCAGTTCTTCAATCGTCGCGGCGAGGCCCCTCTTCAGCAGCACCGGCTTCCGCGCCTTGCCCAGTTCCCGAAGCAGATTGTAGTTCTGCATATTACGCGCACCCACTTGCAGGATATCGGCGTACTCGCACACCATCGGAATCTGCGAAATCTCCATCACTTCAGTGATCACGAGCAGTCCGCGCCGTTTGGCCGCGTCGCGCAACATCTTCAAGCCCGGCTCTCCATGGCCCTGAAAGTTATAGGGCGAGCTTCGCGGCTTGAACGCGCCGCCGCGGATCACGCGTGCGCCGGCATCGGCCACGAAGTCAGCCACTCGCTCAATCTGGTCGACGGTCTCGACACTGCACGGGCCCGCCATAACCACGATGCGTTTACCGCCAAACTCCACTCCCCCCACGTTCACGATGGTTCCGGCGGGCCTGAAATTCCGGCTCGCAAGCTTATACGGCGACGTGATGCGCTTCGCGTCCTGAACGCCATCCATCACATGGAAGAGCGCCGTGTCGAGGCCGCCCTGCCCGCCGACGGCTCCGATCACCGTTTGAATCGCCCCGGTGGAACGGTGCGCGTTGAAGCCCAGCCCGATCAGGCGGTCGATCACCTGCTGAATCTGCGCTTCGGTAGCGCCCTGCTGCATGACTACGAGCATTTACCGGTCCCCCTCCATACGCAGCCGCTGAACGCTCCGCATCTCGTCGACGATGCGCTCGAAGATGCGCTTCACAGAATCCGCCGCCAGCGGGCCGGCGTTACACCCGGTGACGTTCTGAAACACTTCGTCCTCCCGCTTCGGTTCATAGATGGGCAGACCGCATTCCTGTTTGATGCGGCCGATTTCCTGGACGACGCGCGTCCGTTCGTTCAACAGCGCGACGATCCGACGGTCCACCACGTCGATCCGCTGCCGGCAGTCCGCAAGCAAGTTCCTGACAGAGTCTTCGTTCATGTGCGTCCGGCTCCAAATCCGCTTTTCAATTCCCGAATGAAGGATTCCAGTTGCGGTTCGAGCGAGGCGTCTCCCCCATTGCTTTCGATGAGCCGCATGATGGCGCTGCCCACCACAACGGCCTCGGCTTCACGCCCCAGCTCGGCCACGTGCTCCTTCTTCGACACGCCGAACCCAACGGCGAGCGGCAGGTCCGTGACATTGCGCACCGCTTTGATAAGCGGGAGCGCCGCGGCGGAGAGCGATTCCTGTTCGCCCGTCACGCCGGTCCGAGATACAAGATAGACGAATCCCGTCGAGTACTCCGCGATCAGCTTTAGACGCCGCTCCGTGCTGGTGGGTGCGGCAAGAAAAACGGTGTCGAGACCATGGCGGCGCATAACTTCCACGTACTCCCCCGCTTCTTCGACGCTGGCATCTGTGAGCAGGCAACCGTCGATGCCCGCGGCCGCGGCGTCGCGGGCCAGTTCCTCCACTCCATAGCGGACCACGGGATTCAGATAAGTGAACAGAAGCAGCGGAATCCCGGAACGCTCCCGAATTCGGGCCGCGATCGCGAGTACTTCGCGCAACGTAGTACCGGCGGCGAGCGCGCGCTCCCCGGCGCGTTGAATGACGGGGCCGTCGGCGATAGGGTCCGAAAACGGCACGCCCAGCTCAATAACATCGGCACCGCCGCGCTCCAGCGCTTCTACAAGCGACGGCGTGCGGCCGGGAGACGGATCGCCCGCCGTGATGTACGCAACCATACCCTTGCGCCCGTCGCGTTTCAGGCGGTCGAACACTCGGGAGATTCGGGTGTCAGGCATCAGCCTTCAAGGTCTCCCATCTGTTCCCGGTAGATATCGATATCCTTGTCACCGCGTCCGGAAAGATTTACCAGGAACACTTGTCCGCGAGCTTCGGGCGCCCGCTTCACGGCTTCCGCGACGGCGTGAGCCGATTCGAGAGCCGGGATGATGCCCTCCGTCCGGGACAGCCGTCTCGCCGCGTCGAGCGCTTCACGGTCGCCGATTGAAACGTACTCCGCGCGGCCGTTGTCATGAAGCCATGCGTGCTCGGGTCCGACCAGTGCGTAATCGAGACCCGCCGAGACGGAGTGGGTAAGCGAAATCTGGCCGTGTTCGTCCTGAAGCAGGTAACTGCGCGCGCCTTGCAAGACTCCAGGCGATCCGCCGGAGAATCTGGCCGCATGTTGTCCGAGGGCCATGCCCGAGCCGCCGGCCTCAATACCCACAAGTTTCACCGAAGCGTCCTGAAGGAACGCGTGGAAGATTCCGATGGCGTTGCTGCCGCCGCCGACACAGGCGAAGATCGTATCCGGCAGACGTCCTTCAACGTCCTGAATCTGCCTTCGCGCTTCCTCGCCCATCACCTTGTGAAAGTCTCGAACCATCAAAGGATATGGATGTGAACCGAGCGCCGAGCCCAGCAGATAGTGCGTGGTCCCGACATTCGTGACCCAGTCGCGCATGGCCTCGCTGATCGCGTCCTTCAAAGTGCGGCTGCCATTGGTAACACCCACAACCTTTGCCCCGAGCAACCGCATCCGAAACACGTTGAGGCGCTGACGCCGCATGTCCTCTTCGCCCATGTAGACGACGCATTCGAGCCCAAACAGCGCGCATACCGTCGCTGTGGCTACGCCGTGCT
>SYKU01000491.1 GCA_005808865.1 Acidobacteriota bacterium | reverse complement strand
GTAGAAGATGGGCCTGACGGTTCCGTTACCGCAAGCGCTACTGTGGTGGGCTGGAGAGTTACGGGTGGATCGAACGTGCAGACATGGACGCTGAGCGTTCGCGGGCCGGCCGGCGGGTCGTTTACCAACTGCGCCACAGTGCCGAACAGCGCGGTACGAGTTAACGCCCCCTCTGGCACCGTAAGCGGCGGAGGCGGGACTTACGTCGCGGGCGGTCAGATTACTCTTACGAGCGCGGATCAGCAGATTGCCAGCGGCAAGGAAGGAAACGGAACCCGGAATTACACGGCAAACGTCACCTACACGATTGTCGACGCGTGGCGATTCATTCCCTCCACCGCGGTGAATTGCACGCTGAGTGTCACCTATACCGTCAATGCGCCTTAAGAGTCTCATTCTTGCGATTGCGGCCGGCGTTGCTCCGGCTTCAGACCTTTGGGGACAACTGGGTCTTGCCCTCTCACCCATGCGTCTTGAACTCCGCTTTCCGAAGGGTGGACAGCATACAGGCGTCCTGACGCTCACCAACGACTCGAGCGCCCGAATCCGCATTCGCGCCGAAGTTCTCGACTTCTTCATTGACGCGGCGGCAACGCCCCAGTTCGGCCGCGAGTTCAAGCAGGAGCAGGAGTACTCCTGCAAGCAATGGCTTACTCTCAACCCGATGGAATTGGAACTGGGAGCCGGCGTGCAGCGCGGAATTCGTTACACACTCCGCGTTCCGGCGGAAGCCTCTGAGAGCAGCTATCATTGTGCCGCCGGATTTAGCACATTGCCTTCGCCGGCCCAGAAGCAGGGCGTGGGAATTGCGACGGCCGTACGCATCATTTCCGCTTTCTACGCTATTGCCGGAAAACCCGAGGTGCAAGGGGAGTTGCGGGACATGAAGATCGAGTACGTTCCCGACGCGAAGACGCCCGTCTGGCGCGCCGTCGTGTCGGTGGAAAACCTGGGCCTGATGTACTTCCGTCCCATTGGCGAGCTGGCCTTGCTCAGCGCCGAGGGCAAGGTTCTGGAATCGATGGAGTTCCAGCCGCTGCCCGTGCTGCCGAAGCGAAAGCAGCGGTTCCTCTTCGTTTTAAAGGGGCCGATCCACGCGGGAACCGAGTACAAGCTGCGGGCGCGCATCGATATTGGCGGGCCGGAACTCCAGGAGGGTACGGTTTCGGCTAAGGCCGAACTACCTACTCCATGAAATGGCTGCGCGTAGAGCCCACCTATGTTTGGTCGCCTGGCTCTTCGGCGGCGTGACGGTTGCGGCCGAGCACAGCGGCCTCGCTGACATTTCTTTCCAGGGATTCTACCTCGGAGGCGCTTCCACCCGCGTTCGCGACGTCTCAGGGTTAGGCATCAATTTCAAGGATTTCATTCCAGGTGTCGGGCTCCTTACGGGCAGCCTCGAGGGATACGGCGCCGAGGGCCGTCTCCAAACGGGCGAGAACTACCTCCAGCTACGGGGATATTCGTGGAAAGGCTACCGCTGGACGTTCTCTGGCGGCGACTTCCGCAGGCCGTCTCACATGGTGGAGTTTCCGTTCCACAACATCTTCACCCCGGATATCGGCGGCCGGGGCGTCTTTATCGAAGCCGCCCGGAAGGATCGTCAGTTCGAAATCTACTTCGGCGGCGAGACCATTCAGGGCGGCCCCAGGGTACCATTCCGCCTGAATGCGCCGCAGACCGTCCTGGGCGGGTCCGCAAAACGGCAGTTCGGCGACCGGTTGCAAGTGGGAGTGCGGCTGCTGCGCCTTTGGAGCAGCGAAGACTCGGTCGTCGAAAAAGTCTACTACTTCCCTGTGAACCGGGACTTTCTGAGTTCAACTAGCGTCTCCGGACAGGTGCTCTACAAGCTCACGGGCAGGCTCAAGTTGTACGGGGAAGCCACGCTGGCCACGAGTTCCCGTCTGGACCCCACCACGGTGACGAACTCCGCGCCGTTCTCCACCCTCGGAGGCGTCTCCTACGATAGCCCCAAGTTCACCTTCCGGACAAACTATAGCCGGCAGAGCGCTTCCTACCTTCCGCTTCTGGCTTACTTCCTGGGTGATCGAAAAGGGCCGTACACGGAAGCCCGGTACAGGCCTTTCAGGAGGTTCGAATTCTTCGCTTCCACACTCTCAACCTCGAACAATCTCGAGCGCAACACGGCGGCGCAGGATTTCAAGACCAAGTCCTCCTCTGTTGGGACGTCCCTGGTTCTTCCGTGGAAATTCGGCTTTTCGGCCCAACTGACCAGCCTTCGATTCAGCGTTCGCCTTCCCGGGCCCGGTCAGGAGTTCCGCCCCTCGAATAACCGCCAGACCACGTATTCGCTGAACCGGCCTGTCAGGCGACACAATCTCCGGGTTGCCGCGCGGGACTTGCGGCTGGACCTCAACGGCCAGATGGACCGGCAACGCTCCTACGAGGTGGAGGACATCTTCTCGTTCCGCGGCCTCATGTTCGGCGGATCTGTGCGCGGCCAGACCCAGACGAGCGACCAGAAACGGAACTCGCTCTTCTACCGCGGCTCGGCACAGGGAAGAATCCGCCGGTTCTCGATCTATTCTTACGTGGAGCTTGGGAACGATCTGGTGAACAAAACAGTGTTCGCCACCAATACCTACAACACGATTGTCGGCGGAGTCTCGGCACCCCTGTTCAAGGAGTGGAACCTGCAATCGGAAGTCTTCAGGAACCGGTTCATCAGCACTCTCAATCCGGAGAGCGTATTCGTGCTCGCTTCGCGGGGCGTGGGCCTTTCGACGATTCTCACCGACTTCAATCAATGGAGCTTCTTCTTCCGGCTCACGAAGCAGATTCGCTGGGGCGGCGTTCTGCCCTCCGAAGGGCTTGATCAGTTCATGGCCCGCGAGATCCCGCTGACAGGATCGGTCGATGGGTTCGTCACGGAGGTACGGATGGACGGCAACAGGCCGGTGGAGGGGATACCCGTGAGCCTTGTCGGAGGGCGAACGGTACTCAGCGGTCCGGACGGGCGATTTCTCTTTGAGGAGGTCCCTGAAGGAAGGCACCGCGTGGCGATCTCCTCCGAGTTACCAACGGATTTCGATCCCGGTAGCAAACGTGAGTTCGCCGTCGCCGTGAATCCGAACAGGATCACCCGCGTAGATCTCGACGTCTACTGGCTCACGTCGATTGAAGGTGCGGTCACGGCGCCGAAGGATACGCCGTTCGACAACCTGATCATCCGCTTGGCCGGGACCGAGCGCTACACCACTCCGGATTCCGAAGGCCGCTTCGGCTTTTACAATATGCGGGAGGGCGACTATCAGGTCGTCGTCGACCAAACCACGCTGCCGCCCGGAACGGCGATCGATTCGGCGAAGGCATCGGCCTCGGTGTCGCTACGCCGGGACCAGCGCACAGAGCCGATTTCGCTTGAACTCAAGGAAGTAAAAGACCAGAGGCCGGTACGCAGGGTAGTGATCGGATAACAATCCGGCAGGCCTTGATGCCCAGCCAGGAACAGGATCCTCGTACCGCGATGGTGCGGACCCAGCTGATCTCCGTTGGTGTTTGCTGCTGACCCGGCGTTTCGGCGCTTTGTCCGCAGGTTCGACATCCGGATACGGTTACCGGGAAGCTTTTGCCCGGAAAGCCTCTGGATGACCTCCGCGCACCGGGCGGCTTTGGAAAACTCCTCACACCGTCAATGAGCAGAGGCCGGTCCGCAGATCGGATCACAGCCGGGTGGGGTTTTGCTATTCTAAGTCCCATGCAAAGCCGCCGTGCGTTTCTCCTGGGTGCTGCGTCCGCCTGCCTGCTTGAGGGCGCGGATCCGGTTATCGACATTCATCAGCATACGCACTACTCGGGCCGGAGCGACGATGAACTCGTCGCGCATCAACGCGAGATGGGCATTACGAAGACCGTCCTGCTGCCTGCGGGTTCCAAGTACGGGCTGGCTGCGGAAGCTTACGGTAACGACAGCGTGGTCGCGGTCTGTCGCCGCTATCCGGGCGAGTATCTTTTCTTCGCCAACGAGCTGCCAGATATCCCTGAGGCGAGGCCCGTGATCGAAAAGTACCTGAAGATGGGCGCGATCGGTATCGGCGAGCAGAAGTTCCCCGTGGATTCGGATTCGAAGCACATCGATCTGATTGCGAGCATTGCACGCGCGTTCGATGTTCCGGTGCTGCTGCATTTCCAGCACAAGACGTACAACTTCGGCTACGAGAACTTCCACAGGACGCTGAAGAAGCACCCGAGGGTGAACTTTATCGGACATGCGCAGACGTTCTGGGGCAACATCGACAAGAATCACGATCAGACCGTGATGTACCCCAAGGGGCGCGTGACGCCGGGAGGAATCACGGACCGGCTGCTTGCGGACTACCCCAACATGTACGCCGATCTGTCGGCGGGCTCGGGACTGAACGCGTTCGAACGCGATGAAGACCAGGCGCGTGAGTTCTTCAAGCGCCACCAGGACAAACTGCTCTACGGGAGCGACTGCAGCGACCGCGTTGGGAAGGGCAAGCCCTGCTCGGGTTCGCAGCAGATCGCGGCTGTGCGGCGGCTGTCGCCGAGTCCGGAGGTAACGCGCAAGCTGCTGTACGGGAACGCCGCGCGGGTGCTGAAGATCAATGGGTAACGGACTCCACGGGCTGATCCTGCGCCGGATGAACATGGCGGCGGTCTCAGCGGGCGGCCGGCTCTTCAACGGCCCTCGACGCGTCTCAAACAGAAAACAGTGTAGTTCCGGTCGGGAAATGCCAGGCGATTTGTCCAGGACGTGCGATCCCTGTCGATCCGGATCTTCGGCGGGGCTGCATCTGCTGTTCGCCGAGGAGGTGTGCCCCCCGAGAACATTCCGGCGATGCAAAGAATCGCCAAGCTTACAACGACACCCCTGGCTACCGGTGAACGTCTCATTTCCGCGTACGGATTTAACGAACTGGCGGAGATGGGCGTGGTAGATGTTTTTCAGCCGGATATCGCCCATGTCGGCGGCGTCACCGCGTTGTGGAAGACAGGCGCATTGGCCGATGCGGCGGGTATCCGCATCGCGCCGCATGCTTGCGAAGGCCCCATCGGCGGCATTGCAAGCCTGCACGTGGATGCGGCCATGCCGAATCTCCTGGTGCGGGAAATCTGTGGTGCGGTCCAGTCGCGCGAACTCAACAACGTCTGGCAGGACTTGATGGGTTTTTCGGCCAAGTGGGGCAGAGCGCCCGCCTCGACATATCGATGGAGCTCGGCAGCGTGGATCAGACTGTGGAAGTTGCCGGCACAATTCCGCTGCTCCAAACCGAGAACGCGTCGGTGGGACAGGTGATTGGGAGGGAAGCGGTGGAGGCGCTGCCTCTCAACGGTCGCAACTTCATCCAGCTTGCCATTCTCGCACCGGGAGTTTCCGGCCTCGACTACGCGCAGCCGAACACCATCAACACCGGCAAACGCCCCGACGAGCTTCGTCCCGGCGGCACCGCGATTCAGGCTAACGGCGCGCTCAGTTATTCGAATCAGGTCCTGCTCGACGGCATCGACAACACCGAGATGATCTCGCAAACTTTCGTTGTGCGTCCGGCCGTCGAAGGTATCCAGGAGTTCAAGGTACTCACCAATAACGCGGGCGCGGAATACGGACGCAGCGTGGGCGCGGTCGTGGTGGTGACCTCGAAGTCCGGCAGCAATCAATTTCGAGGAACCCTGTTCGAGTTCCTGCGCAACGAGCGCCTGGACGCCCGCAACTTCTTCGCTCGGCCAGACGCCGGCAAGCCTCCATTCAAGCTGAACCAGTTCGGAGCAAGCCTCGGAGGCCCCATCAAGCGCAACCGGTCGTTCTTCTTCGCGAACTACGAAGGATACCGTGAGATATTCGGCGACACTCAGGTGGTGACGGTGCCCGTGGCCCAGATCCGCGCCGGCGACTTTCGCGGTGTGGTCGCAAACGGCATTTACGATCCGCTCACCACCCGCGCGAACCCTGCGGGTGGCGCGGCCATCCGCGACCGCTTCGCGAACGACACGATTCCGGCGAGCCGTTTCAACCCCATTGGCTCCGGCCTGGTGAACATGTGGCCGCTGCCGCAGCGGTCCGATTGGCGAATAACTACGTCGTGAACCCCATCAAGCGCAGCAAAGTGCACCGGGGTGACGGACGCGTGGATCACCAGCTCACCACCAAGGACACTTTGTTCTTCCGCTTCTCGGCGGACTGGAGCGACCTGACGATCCCGGATACGTTCAACACCAACATCGGCGGCAATGAAGCCAGCTTCGCCGGCGACGACGCCGTGAAGGGGCGCAATCTCGTGGCTGCGTGGACACACACGTTTTCACCGTCCACAATCGGTGACTTCCGCTACGGGTATACGCAGTTCAACATGGCCCTGTTGCCCACCACGCTGACGAATCCTCTATGGAGGACGATTCCGGGACGCCAGACCAACGACCCGTTCCAGCCCTCCGCCCCCATCGTCGGAACCACCGGGTACGCGGGCCTCGGCAACGCACGCTCAACGCCGCTTATCCGCGATCAGAAATCGCATGAGCTTGTTGCCAACATCTCGACGCTCAAGAACAACCACAACGTAAAGTACGGCGTCGATTTCCGGTTCCGCACCACGGGTGAGACGGCCAGCCCTCCCGGAGAAAGCGCCTTCGGAAGGTGGGTCTTCGATCCGTCGTATTCCCGCAATCCAGCCTCGCCGGGCGGGACCGGTGAAACTATCGCGACCATGCTGATGGGTTATCCGATTGCCATACGGCGGGACGTGTTCCTGCAAGGCAGCGCGACGCTTCGCACAAATGAGTTGAACTTCTACATCAGAGACGAGTGGCGCGTAACCGGAAAGCTAACGGTGAATATCGGCGTACACTACGAGGTGAACACCCCGTTCACGGAGGCCAAGGACCAGTGGGTGAATTTCGATCCCGCGACGGGAAGGCAGTTGATCGCCGGAAAGGACGGCGTGAGCCGGAGCGGCAACATTAACACAGACTACCAGGCCTGGGCGCCGCGCGTGAGCCTCGCCTACCAGATGAGCAAGAAGACCATTATCCGGACCGGCTACGGGTTGTTCTACTTCCCTCAGGGGAATGCGGGCACCAACATCCGTCAGTTCCGGCAGCCTCCTTTCGGCTTCGTGGTCAACCTTCCGTTCTCAGGCAACGATGTGCCGGCCACGACGACGTCGCAGGGCATTCCGATCGTCTCGACCTCGCCCAACCTCAGGCAAGGGCCGCCTTTGTTCGCCCTCCGCGGCGTGACGCCGAACTATCGCAACGGCCAGATGCAACAGTTCAACTTAAGCCTGCAGCGTGAACTCGGCAAAGATATGGTTGCAACGGTTGGCCTGGTGAGCTCGGCGGGCGCGAAACTCTACTGGGCGCGCAACCTCAATCTGCCGGGGCCCGGCGCCGGAGCGGTCGATCCGCGGCGTCCGTTTGCCGCCGCGCTTCCCGGCGTTACCGGTATCAGCTGGCTTGAGAGTTCGGGTAATTCGTTCTTCTCTTCCATGCAGACGAGCTTCGAGAAGCGCTTTGGGCACGGCTTCTATTTCCTCGGCAATTGGACATGGGCGCACGGCCTCGACAATGTCGGAGGCGATGGCGGGAACAACGGGCCTATCCCTCAGGACCCGACGAACCGCCGCGGGGACTGGGCGAGTTCCAACAGCGATAGCCGTCACCGCGTAAATTTGGCGGCGACCTATCTGCTGCCCTTCGGTCCCGGGCAGAAGTACGCGAACGATTCAGGGCCGCTCGGCAAAGTGATCGGCGGCTGGGAAATTGGCGGTATCAGCGTGATGCAGAGCGGTCTTCCGTTTACCGTGCAGGTTGCCGGTTCCCCCTCCAATACCAGCGCCGGCAGCCGCGCGAATCCCGTGACGGGCGCCAATCCCAATCCGTCGAACCGCAACATTAATTTCTGGTTCGATCCGGCCGCGTTCACCACGCCGCCCGCGTTTACTTGGGGCACGCTGGCGCGCAATTCGCAGAACGCGCCCCGGCTCTTCAACCTGGATTTCTCGATCGCGAAGAAAATCAAATTCGCCGACGCGCGCGAGCTTCAGTTCCGTTCCGAGTTCTTCAACGGCCTGAATCACCCGCAATGCAGCCTGCCAAACGCCACAGTGGGCGTGGGCGGCGCGGGAACCATCACGTCGACGCAACGTTCGAACCGGCAGATCCAGTTCGCGCTCAGGCTGGCGTTCTAGCGCTGGTCCCGGCTCCGATCCGCTACTGGCCCTGGCAGTGCCTGGACTTCAGCATCCTTGAAGGCGAGGAAATCTCCTCCAACGCCAGGAGGTTCCAAGCCATGTGGCTGAACGGCGCATCGTCGAGCGCTTCGGAATCCGCTTGAGTCGGCCATTCGCTTTCGACAGGATCTGGAGTCCGGACAGCGTTCCGGGGCTCAGATGCGCCTGGAATCTTTCCGCACGCGGGCGGCGAGATCCGGGTGGCTGGCCCGATGTTCCCCGCAAGAAGTACCCCTTCTTTTCGCCGGCCCACCGCGCTTCTCCGTCGCACCAAGACACTGCCATGCGGCCATTCTCCTCGATGACAGCCGGATTCCGCTCATCGCTGTATTGTCTTTCAGGTGATGCTGGCACATCTTCGCGCGCACTTCGGCTCCCATCCACAAGCTGCTTCGGCCGGTTCGCGAGTTGAGTCGAAATCATGTTTTAATGGAACACTGAACGGAGATAAGACACAAAGGGCCTACGGGTGACCGGCGCTGTTCCGGGCCGCGTTCTACTTGTCGCCGCGACGACCGGTTACCAGACCAGCGCATTCGCGGAGGCGGCGCGCCGTGTCGGCTGCGGGTTGTCCCTGGCCACCGATCGCTGCCACATCCTCCAGGACCCTTGGGGCGATCAGGCCATCCCCGTCCGTTTCGACGAGCCTGCCGCATCCGCCGAATTGATTGCGGTCGAAGGGCGGCGCCGGCCCTTTCTGGGAGTGATCGCCGTGGGGGATCGGCCAACGCTCCTCGCCGCCGTAGCAGCCGAGCGGCTCGGAATCGCCCACAATCCTCCCGCCGCCGTAATTGCATGCCGAGACAAATACCTGGCGAGGCAGTTGTACAAGGCCGCGGGAATGCTCGTCCCCTGGTTTTTCCGCGCCGGCATCGCCGAGGACCCGCGCCAACTGGCTCTCGCAACTAATTATCCCTGCGTGCTGAAACCGCTCGGTCTCTCCGGCAGCCGTGGCGTTATCCGCGCAAACGATGAAAGGGAATTCGCCGCTGCCTTCGAGCGTATCCGGGCGATTCTCGAAAGCACCCAGGTTCGTATTCTCAAGGAAGAGCAGAACCGCTACGTTCAAGTTGAAGGTTTCATCCCGGGGCAGGAATTCGCGGTCGAGGGAATCATGACTGGCGGAGACCTCTGCGTTACGGCGCTTTTCGACAAGCCGGATCCGCTTGATGGCCCGCACTTCGAGGAGACGATCTATGTGACACCTTCGCGCGCCCCCGCTACCGTTCAAGGGGAGATTATCGCGACCACCGCCCGCGCCGTACGAGCACTCGGGCTGACGCGCGGACCTATTCACGCAGAGTTGCGATGGAATCGGGACGGAGCGTGGATCCTCGAAGTCGCGGCGCGTCCGATCGGCGGACTCTGCGCACGAATTTTACGGTTCGGAGCGGGCATGCCCTACGAGGAGGTTATTCTCCGGCACGCGGTCGGCGAGGAGATGCCCGGCCTGACGCCGGAGCGCCCCGCTGCGGGAGCGATGATGATTCCCATCCCAGCCGGTGGCGTCTACGAGGGTGTGGATGGCGAGGACCGCTCTGCCCGCGTTCCGGGAATCGACGAGGTCAGCATTACCGCCAAGGTGGGCCAGATAATGATTCCCCTGCCAGAGGGATCGAGCTACCTTGGATTCCTCTTCGCAAGTGGCGCGGACCCAGTGGCGGTAGAGCGATCGTTGCGCCGTGCGAATGCCGAGTTGCGATTCCGGATCGCGGCCTCGTTGCCAGTGCTTGGCGCCTGAGCCGTCGGAGCTCGGCCACCGCCGTTCCCGTTGTTGATGCCGCACTCCGGCGAACGCGCTATTGGGCAAATCAACATCGCCAAGCTTCCTGAGACTCACGCGACTCAGCGGCGAGCGCGAAGCGCGTAGCGACTGATACTTCCTGACTGATCGGCGCCGTCCAGCGCCAGAATGCTGTTTACGCCTTTCTCGTAAGTGCGATGCGCCGGACGTCGGCAACTTCCTTTCCCGCGATGGCGACGGCGCGCAGAGTCAGCTTACCTCGACCCTTCCGCAGCCGGATTGTTCCCATCGCGAGCGGCTTGAATTCCTTCCAGTACGATTCGCCCCTCCGTTCCACGCGGTCGAATGACTTGCCGATCATTGGCGGATCGTGGGCGGGGCCGACCTTTGCCTCAATGGCTTCGTCGAGGAAACTCAACTCGACCGTGGATCCGGCGTCCGCGGCCCCGCAGGTGTAGTACAGTTCGGCTTGGTATTCGCCGGCCCGTCCAACCTCGACGTCCCACGTGATGCGGTCCTCCTTGCGCGTCCAGTTCGTAAAGTAGGAGCAATTGGGCGCGCTGGTGCTGCGTTCGATGCCCCCCACGGCAACTCCATCGCGAGCCGGAAGCAGCGTGAGGGCTGAGTACCCGGCCGTAAAGGGGCGATCGTCGGGCCCCACTAGCGGCAACATTTCCTTGCCCCACGTCTCGACCGCATCGCGCAGCTTCGTCGCGACCTCCGGCCTGGCGGCGGCGACGTCGCGCGTCTGCCCGGGATCAGCCACCATGTCGAACAGCGCACCGGCCGGGTCCATACGGTATTGCTGGGTGCGGACGCTTATCCGCTTGCCTTGGAGCGAGAAAATCATGCGGTCTCCCCAGTCTCCAACTTTGCCCGTGAGCAGTTGCGCGAGACTCTTCCCGTCCAGCGCCTTCGTGCCCGAAACCGGTATGCCCGCCAAATCCGTAAGCGTAGGCAGTAGGTCAATCGCGCCCGATATTCGCGTGACCCTCGTAGCTTTCGGAATCCGTCCCGTCCAGCGCATGAGCAGAGGGGCGCGCACGCCGCCTTCCTCGACCGACCCCTTCCGCCCCTTCATTCCTCCATTCCAGCGCCAACTGTTGGGACCGTTGTCGCTGAAATAAAGGACGATCGTGTCTTCCGAGAGTCTTAGATCGTCCAGCTTTTTTAGCACCCGCCCTACGTTCCAGTCGATGTTCTCGCACATGGCCAACGCGGCCCTGGTCATGGGAACCTCTTCCTGCTCCGGATTCGTGGCGCGCAACTTCGGTTCGAGGCGAGCGAACTTCTCGAAATACTTCTCCGGCACCTGCATGGGCGAATGCGGCGTATTCAGAGGCACGTAGCAAAAGAACGGCCGGTCCCTGTTGGATGAGATGAAGTCGATCGCGTGATTCGTGAGGTCGTCGGTGATGTAACCCTTGCCCCTGACGAGCCTCCCGTTGTGGTCGAGTTCCGGATCGAAGTAAAGGCCCCAATGTCCGTAAGTGAATCCGTAGTATTCGTCGAAACCACGATCATTGGGATGATACGGGGATTGCGACCCATTGTGCCACTTGCCGAATGCGCCCGTCGAGTAACCTGCGGCCTTAAAGGTCTGCGCGATGGTCTTCTCGTCCAGGTTCAGCCGTTCCGCGCCCGTGGAAACTCCCCGAACGCCGCCTCGAGCGTGATAGCGGCCAGTGAGGAATTCGGCGCGGGTTGGAGCGCAGACGGCGCACACGTAGAACCGGTCGAACATCGCGCCGTCGCGAGCAAGCGAATCGATGTTCGGCGTCGAGAGGTTGGTGTTTCCGTGAACGCTGAGGTCGCCCCAACCCTGGTCATCCGCCAGGATGATGACAATATTGGGCCGCCGCGGACCTGCTGCTTGAGCGCAAAGTCCGTCCAACCTGGCGCCGGGCTGCATCGCGCCGAAAGCCGCCCCGCTCCACAGGAGGGTGCGCCGGGACACCGGACGCTTCACGGTGTTATTCACGAAAATCCATCTCTACCGCAAGTCCGCCGACGGCGCCGCAACATTGAGCGGATTTTTCAGGTTGTGCGACGAATGGTAGCCGGGCTGGACCCGTTCGACAATTTGTGCAACTGGCCGTTCCAGAATTTCGAGGAACGGTTTTGGATAGAGACCGATCCAGAAGGAGGCCAGCAGAAGCGGCGCAAAGACGGCAATCTCGCGCGGCGAAAGATCAAGCAGCTTTTCATTGCTCTTGCTTAACTCTCCTAACATAGTGCGCTGAAACAGCCACAGCAGGTAGGCCGCGCCCAAGGCGATTCCAACTGCGCACCAGAACGCCCAATTGAAGGAGGCCTGGTAGGCGCCCTGAATAATGGTGATTTCCCCGATAAAACCATTAAGTGGCGGCATGCCCATCGAACTAAGGGCCGCGATCAGGAACACCATTGTGAAAACAGGCATCACCTTGAGCAGTCCGCCGTATTCCTTGATTTCGCGCGTGTGCCTGCGTTCGTACACTACGCCGACAATCAGGAAGAGCATTCCGGTTGAGATGCCATGGTTGATCTGCTGCAGAACGGAGCCGGCGATTCCCAGCGGGTTAAGGGCGAAAATTCCAAGAGTGCAAAAACCCAAATGGCTTACGGACGAATAGGCGACAAGCTTCTTCCAGTCTTTCTGCATGAGCGAAGCGAGCGCCCCGTAAACAATCGCGACAATCGAGAGCAGCGCCATTGCGTTGATGACACGCGGATCCTTCGCCGTTTCCGGAAGGAGCGGAAGCGAGAAGCGCAGGAAACCGTACGTGCCCCTCTTCAGCAGCACGCTGGCGAGCACCACCGAACCCGCCG
>SYKU01000490.1 GCA_005808865.1 Acidobacteriota bacterium | reverse complement strand
GATGTGTTCGATCCCTTCAACGTCACGCCCGTGGCTGGAGTTTCGGGACAGTGGCGGCCAGACGTATTTCCAAATGCCACTATTCCGGCGAGCCGCATCAATCCTTCTTTCGCGCGGATGGTTACGCAGTTCCCGCTGCCCAACCGCACTCCAGACGATCCGCGCGGTCTGAATAATTTCTACAACCGCATGGTTCGCAAGTTCAAACGCGACGCCATCAACGCGAGGCTCGACCACCGCATGACCAGCCACTCGCTTTACGGCACTTTCGGATCGAACATCGGAGCCATCGATTCGCCCAATGGTTGGGGCGACGGCACCCGCGCCTTCACGACGCAGGGCGGCTTTATCGGAGCCGTGAACGGAGACCGCAACTACTATGGCTCGATCGGCGACACGTGGATTCTGAATCCCTCCACTGTAGCCGATGTTCGCGTGGGATTGACACGCGTGGCGGCGGAGAACCGCTCCGCGACTTACGCCGATCTCGATTACGGCGCGCTGGGGGTTCCCTCATCCTTCCTTGGAGCGCCCGGCCTGCAGGGCGCTTTTCCGGAATGGAATCAGGGCGGCGGCGGATGGAACCTGGCCAACGGTTTGAACGCCACCGGTTACCTGGCCAAGATCGAACGCCAAACCAACTGGAACCTGGTGGGGTCGGTAACCAAGACGTCGGGCAAATGGACGCATAAGTTCGGCGGCGAGTTCCGTAACTATCTATCCAACTATTCCGACGCCCGTGGCGCATTCTGGTTCCGCTCGGCGAATACGTTCACGGCCGGCAATATCATTCAGGGGCAGGGCCAGCCGGTGAACGTGGTGGCGGCGAACCAGTCCGGCTCACCGATTGCCACCGCGCTGCTGGGCGCAGGCGACATCCAGGCCGGCGAGAATGCCGTCCTGCTAGCGCTTTCGGCGAAATACGCGGCGTTTTATGCGCAAAGCGATTGGCGCGCGTCCAGCCGTCTGACGGTGAATCTCGGCCTACGCTATGACCTGCAGCAGGCGCCCAGCGAACGCTATAACCGCATCTCGAGCTTCAGCTATCGCGGTACAAATCCGTTCGGCTCGGCAGGCAATTTCATGTTTCCGGGCAACAACGGCATCGGCAAGAGCCTCTACAAGATGCCGCTCGATAACTGGGGTCCGAGGCTGGGGCTGGCGTACCGGGTGACCGACAGCTGGGTGATCCGTTCCGGTTTTGGGGTTACCTATACGCCGTCAAACACCGGATATTTCGGCGGACCCTATTACTTCGGCGCGCAGAACTTCGTGAACCGCACCAATCAGCCGGTGGCCGGACAATACGGCGCGAATCCCCAGGGCGCGCTGGTGGCGCCTTACAACCAGGTCACTCAAATGATACCGGCGATCGGGTCGAACCGGAACGCGCCGCAGTATTACGGCGACGGCAGCAACGAGCCGCGCTTTGATTACGACACGATGAAGAACGGCAAGATCCTGCAGTGGAACCTTTTTGTGGAACGCAAACTGGGTCAGAACTGGTTGGCGCAGGTCGGCTACTCCGGGGCGCGTGGCTATCACCTGCAGTTGGGCCGCTACACCGTCAATAGTGATCAGGACCTGCCGGACACGCTTCTGCAGGATTGGCGCCGGCAGTATATCGCCAACAACGGGACCAATCCGGCCAACCAGCAGGTGAGAAATCCCTACCAACCGGCCTCCGGCGCAAGACTGCCTTTCAACGGCGTGTTCGGCAATCCCACTGTGCCTCTGCGGAACACGCTGCTGCCGTACGCGCTGCACCCCAACAATCTGCTGGGGTCGCCGCAAGGCTATTACACCTATAACGCGATGATGACCCAGATCCAGAGGAATTTTTCCAACGGCTTGCTGTTCAGCCTGCACTACACTTGGTCGCGCACCATCGAGAACTGGTTCGGCGAGGCGCAGGGCAACAACTACGCCGAAAACGCGGGAACCGCGCCCGGAACCCTTGACCGGCGGAACCTCTCCAACAGCTATTCGATTTCGCCCAACGACATTCCGCACCGCGTGGTTGCGACCTGGGTTTGGACTCCCCCCGTGGGAAAGGGAAGGGCTCTCGACCTGGGCAACCGGTTCGCCAACGGTGTGTTGGGCGGATGGAATGTTGGCGGTGTGCTGATCGCGCAATCGGGCCAGCCGCAGCAGGGGTTCACGGGGTCGACGGGTTCGATGACCGGAATCGGCGACCGCGTTTCGGGAGTGCCCGTCGAAGTGCCGAAGGAACTGCAGCGCTGGTACACGAGCGCCAATACGGCCGACCGCACCGTGAGGCTTCCCAGCGGGCGCAGCGTCACGGTTTGCCGCTATTGCTTCCTCAAGTACAGTTCCGACGCATTTGCCGGACGCACCGTGACGATGCCGAACGGCAGTATCCAGCCCGACATCTATTGGTTTGGAAACGCCACGATCCGTTACGGCGACATTCGCGGCAACGGGCGTTGGAACACGAACCTCAGTCTGCAGAAGGATATTCCCATCACCGAGCGTCTGCAGATGCAGTTTTCGGCCGAAGCGTCGAACCTTTTCAACAACACGCAGTTCCGGCCGCAGATGAACGCCGGCCTGGGTGCGACATTCACTTCGGTGAGCCCGGCGCAGGCGGCGCAGGGGATCAAGCCGGGGATGGTGCAGAACGACAATTTTGGCACCTGGGGAATGACGACGTTCGATCCTCGGCAGATCGAGTTGCGGTTGCGGCTGCGGTTCTAGTCCAAGTTCGTCACGGTCCCAATGATGTGGTTTTTTTTGGGCCGGCGAATGACGACAAGGTTCTTGCTTGCAGCGGGGGCTTCCGGGAAACGCAATGTAGTGTAGGCCTTCCCTTTTTTAGGCAGATCCGAGTCATGACACGATCACCTCAAAAATGTTCTTGAGGCCGAATCACCGTGATTAGGATGGCAATCACACGCCGTTCCAGATCATGAAAGAGAAGGGAAAGAACGTGCTAATTCCCGGGTCGTAATCCGGCCGGGCCGGAGGGAGAGATCGCGGTGCGTTTCATCACGGATGGCACGGATCGGGCTTGTACTCGGCGGGATTCGGCCGGCACACCTGACTATTGTGCTTTCCGTTCACTGCGGCTTATTCCCCATTCAACTATTGTTGCAACTAAGTTGCAAATAACCGGTTGACAGCAAATCTCCGCTACCTTATTCTAGGAGACAGGAAAGCAAGGCTGTTTTCCTGCTTTTCAAAATGGATCGCGCTGTGGCGGTGGCGCAGGTTCAATGGCTCATTTGCCACACAGGAGCAACTAAGGACTGCCATGAACCGAGGGTTAGGAGACCATCATGTCATCTCGATTCAACCGGATCTGCCGGCTGTGTGTTCTTGTTGCATCGATTGAAAGAGCGGTCTTTGGTGAGGCGGAGATGCTTCGGGGAAGAGTTCTCGATGCCGCGGGCGCGGCCATCCCTGGTGCGCAGGTAAGGGCTCTCGGCGAAGGCCGAACCTCAGGCTTCGTGGTCCAGTCAGGCCCCGACGGCGTATTCCGCCTCGCACTCGACCCCGGCCAGTACACTCTCAAGATAGTCAAGGACGGGTTCGTGGAGCGGTCGCAGACAGTTTCGATGCCGCTTGGAGAATCAACAGAGTTTGATATTGAGTTGCAGATCTCTCCAGCACGGTCCACCGTAACCGTCACCGAGAGCGCCGGGTATCTAAGGGACTCGAGCAGTTCCGCGACCAAGACCCTGACCCTGCTGCGCGACGTCCCGCAGTCGATCACAGTCGTGTCCCAGGAACAGATGAGGGACCAGATGATGATGAGCATTGGCGACGTGGTTCGTTACGTGCCGGGGATCACGGCTCGTCAGGGCGAGAACAACCGCGACCAGCTGGTGATTCGCGGTAATAGCTCGTCGGCGGATTTTTTCGTCAACGGCGTCCGTGACGACGCACAGTATTACCGCGATCTTTACAACCTCGAACGCGTAGAGGCGCTAAAAGGCCCGAACGCGATGATCTTCGGGCGCGGCGGCGCGGGAGGCGTGATCAACCGCGTTACCAAGGAAGCGGGGTTCACTCCACTTGGCGAGGTTTCGCTTCAGGGCGGCTCGTTCGGCAACAAGCGGATCGCGACGGATCTGGGCCGGCCTTTAGGAAGCAAGGCGGCTTTCCGCGTGAACGGCATGTACGAAAACTCGGACAGCTTCCGGCGGTACGTCAATCTGGAGCGTTACGGCATTAGCTCAGCGCTGTCCATTGCCGCGGACGAGCGGACGAAGATCGCGTTGAACTACGAACATTTCCGGGACTACCGCACCTCGGACCGGGGCATTCCCTCGTTCCAGGGGCGGCCCGCGGACACATCAGTTTCGACGTTTTTCGGCAATCCAAACGACAGCCACGTCAGAGCCTTGGTGAATCTCGGCGCGGCGACAGTCGAGCGTCAGGCCGGCCGGCTGAACCTTCGCAACCGCACACACTTTGGAGGCTATGACCGCGGCTATCAGAACTTCGTACCGGGCGTGGTTACGCCGGACAAGGCGCTGGTGGCGATCAGCGCGTACAATAACGCCACGAACCGGCTAAACATATTCAACCAGACGGATTTGAGCTATGTGGGCTCGACCGGACGAATCCGCCACACGCTTCTCCTTGGGGCCGAAGCCGGACGCCAGGTCACGGACAACTTCCGAAATACAGGATACTTCGGCGGCAGTGCCACATCGATTCTTGCGCCGTATGGGAACCCAGTTATCGGCGTGTCCCCGGCTTTCCGCCAGAGCGCGACCGATGCGGACAATCACCTGAAAACGAATGTCGGCGCGACCTACATGCAGGATCAGGTCGAGCTTTCCCGCTATGTTCAGTTGATCGCCGGACTCCGCTTCGACCGCTTCGACTTGCAGTATCGCAACAACCGGGGCGGCGACACCCTCCGTCGAATCGATAACCTGGTTTCTCCGCGCGCGGGAGTGGTATTCAAGCCGGCCGGCGCGGTCTCCGTCTACGGCAGTTACAGCGTTTCCTATCTTCCGAGTGCGGGAGACCAGTTTTCTTCGCTTACTACGATTACGCAGCAGATCAAGCCGGAAAAATTCTCCAACTACGAGGCAGGTATTAAGTGGGACCTCGACAGGTCGCTCTCAGTCACGGCCGCGATCTACCGGCTAAACCGGACCAATACCCGCTCGACCGATCCAAACGACCCGACACGCATCGTGCAAACCGGCAGTCAGCGCAGCAACGGCTTCGAAGCGGGTGTGAGCGGCAGCGTCACGCGAAAGTGGAAGATCTCCGGAGGGTACGCCCACCAGGACGCATTCGTGACCAGCGCCACGGCAGCCGCCCGGGCGGGCGCGCAGGTCGCGCAGGCGCCTCGCAACACATTCTCCCTCTGGAACAACTACCAGATCTTCGGCAGGATCGGAG
Organism: Acidobacteriota bacterium; assembly: GCA_005808865.1. Classification (GTDB taxonomy): domain Bacteria; phylum Acidobacteriota; class Terriglobia; order Bryobacterales; family Bryobacteraceae; genus SYKU01. Next base: position 3,221 of record SYKU01000490.1, on the reverse strand, counting down.
CTGGTCTTGGTGTGCTGAACCGCTCCGACATGTTCGCCGCGATTGACAATACGGTGATATTGCCGCGCTACACCCGCGCGGATGCGGCAGTGTTCTTTTCCCTAACGGAAAGAATGCGGCTTCAGGTGAACGTCGAGAATGTCTTCGACCGGAAATATTACCTCAACGCCGACAGCAACACGAACATCTCACCCGGCTTCCCGCGCGCCTTTCGGGCGGGGCTCATTGCGAGATTCTGACTTCGCGGAGCCTGTTCAAAATCGCCTCCGCGATGATCCTGCCGTGAAAACGGCCGTTCTCGATGAAGATCTCATTGGTGTGCATTCCCGCAACGATGACCCCCGCGAGGTAGATGCCGGGACGATCGCTCTCGAGCGTATCCGGATTCGTGCGCGGACGCTGCGATTTCGGCTCAAGCGTGATGCCCGTGCGTGCAAGAAACACAAGGTCCGGCCGATAGCCCGTCATGGCGAATACGAAATCATTTGCGACACGAACCTCGCCTTCAGGAGTTGAGAGCAGCACGGCGTCGGGCTCGATTGCCGTCACCTTCGAGTGGAAATAAGCCTTGATTTCGCCGTTCCTGATCCGGTTCTCGATGTTTGGCCTGATCCAGTACTTCACGGCGTTCGCCATGCCGGCGCCCCGATGAACCAGCGTAACCCGCGCACCGTTCCAATGAAGGTCGAGCGCGGCGATCGCGGCCGAATTCTTAGCTCCCACTACAAGGACGTCATGGTTGTAATAAGGATGCGCCTCTCTGTAGTAGTGCAAAACCTTCGGCAGGTTCTCGCCTGGCACATGCAGCAGATTCGGCACGTCGTAATAGCCGGTGGCCAGAATCACTTTACGGGCTTCATGCACGCGCACGGCGCTGTTGCGGTCCTCCGTTGAGACGTGAAAACCGCCATCCTCACCGTCAATGCTCAAGACCCGCTCGTACTGCCGGATGCGGAGCTTATAATGATCCGCCGCGCGGCGGTAGTATTTCAGGGCTTCGGTGCGATTCGGCTTCTCGTTGAGGCTGGTCATCGGGAGGTTGCCGATTTCGAGAAGCTCCGGCGTGGTGAAGAACACCATGTTGACCGGGTAGTGGTAGAGCGAATTCACGACACAGCCTTTCTCGATGAGGACTGCGTCGAGCCCAAGCCGCTGGAGTTCAATACCGCAGGCGAGCCCCGTGGGCCCGGCGCCCACAATCAGGGCGTCGTGCACACTCACAGCAATCCCGCGACCGTGACGTAGACTTCCGCGAGCGTTGCGTCGAGCGCCGCCGCGTCCTTGCCGCCGCCCTCAGCCATGTCAGGACGGCCACCGCCCTTCCCTCCCACGGCCAGCGACACGGCACCCACAAGCTTGCCCGCCTGGACCTTGGCTGTGAGGTCCCTGGTTACGCCCGCGACGATGTCGACTTTCGAATCGTCCGCCGACGCGAGAAGGACAACCGCGGATTTCCACTTGTTGCGTAGGGAATCGACAAGATTGCGAAGTTGTCCGCGGTCCATGCCATCGAGGCGCGCCGAGACGACGCGGACGCCATTGATGTCACGCGCTTCGGCTTCAAGTCCGGACACAGCTGCCTGCCCGAGCTTGCCCTTGAGCTGTTCAAGCTGCCTTTCGAGCGCGCGCTCCCGGGAAAGCAGCTTTTCGACGGACTCGACAAGATCCGTCTCCGGAACCCGCAGCAAAGACGCGATGCGATGAAGTGAATCGCCCGACTTCTGGTAGCGTTCGACGGCGCCATGCCCTGTGACGGCTTCGATACGCCGCACGCCCGCCGCGATGCTGCCTTCGTACACGATCTTGCAGATGCCGATCTCGCCCGTGCGCCCGACGTGCGTACCGCCGCACAACTCCTTACTGAACCCCGGAACGCATACGACGCGAACGCGCTCCCCATATTTTTCGCCGAACAAGGCCATTGCGCCCGAGGAGATGGCCCGGTCAATTGGCATGACGTCCGTTTCGACGGCGGCGTCGCTGAAGATATGCCCGTTCATGACACGCTCGATCTCATCGATCTGAGCGCGATCAAGCGCGGCATAGTGGCTGAAGTCGAAACGCAGCCGCCCGGGATCGACGACACTGCCAGCCTGCTTGACGTGCGATCCGAGCAGGTTGCGAAGCGCGGCGTGAAGCAGATGCGTGGCGGTGTGGTTGCGCATGGTGGAGCGGCGCACGGGCTCGTCTACCTCGGCTCGCAGCTCCTCGCCCATGTGAATAGGACCGATTGAGGTAATCCGGTGCACGGTAAGTCCGGGCACGGCAGGCCAAGCGGTATGGACCGTGGCCAATTTCTCGCCCGTTGCGAGGGAGTAGAGCGAGCCGGAATCGCCGACCTGCCCGCCGGTCTCGGCATAAAACGGAGTCTGGTCGAGCACAAGTTCCGCGGTGGTTCCCGGTCCAATATTGTCCACCAGATTCTCATTGACCAGCAGGCCCGTCACGCGCGTCTTCGCCTCGAGCTGCTCGTATCCCAGAAAATTAGTGCGCCCTCCGTGGAGAAGGGTCTGGTAGGCGGGGGCGACAGTTCCTTTGCCGGCGCCACGCCAACTCGCTCGCGCGCGGATGCGCTGCTGCTGCATTTCGTGTTCGAAACCTTCGCGATCGACCGAGAGGCCGCGTTCACGGGCCATGTCTTCCTGTTCGTCGATCGCAAGACCGTAGGTGTCGTAGAGTTTGAACGAAACGGGACCCGGCAGAGTGGTACCGGAAAGCGCCTTCACTTCGTCGCTGAAAACTTTTTCGGCAACCAGGAACGTGGTGGCGTAACGATGTTCCTCATCTTTGACGATGCGCGCCACGCGTTCGACGCTTTCGAGAAGTTCGGGATACGCGGGGTTCATGAGTTCGGCAACGAACCCGGTCATCTTGTAAAGGAACGGATCTTCCAGGCCGAGCATGCGGATGTGGCGCATGGCCCGGCGCATGATCTTGCGGAGCACGTAGCCGCGGCCTTCGTTCGAAGGCAGCACACCGTCATGGATAAGAAACGCGGCGGCGCGGCTGTGGTCGGCGGCGATTCGTAGGGCCGTGTCGGCTTTCGCGCCGTCCCCTTGCGTCACGCGGGCGAGCCTGGCGGCATATTCGACGATGGGTGCAATTAAGTCGATTTCGTAGTTCGAACGCTTGCCCTGCATGATGGCGGCGATACGTTCAAGGCCCATGCCGGTGTCGATGGAAGGGCGGGGAAGCGGTGTCATCAGCCCCGCGGCGTCGCG
>SYKU01000489.1 GCA_005808865.1 Acidobacteriota bacterium | reverse complement strand
GAGCCGTCGATTTCAGGCTCACTCCGCATTGGAATCAAATCTCGATTTCAGGCTCATTTCTGGATTGGAAAATGCTATCGTCCGGTCCCCGCGCCATTCGGGGTTCTATTCCATGCGGCTCCAGGTTTGCGTCTTCCCGATGAAGGCGATGGATCCGCGGACTTTCAGTTCCTTCCCGCCCGAGGCCAACTCCACCTTGCAGTTGTAGGTTTTGCCGTCGTCCGGATCGAGGATCTTCCCTTTACTCCAACCGGCTCCGTCTTTGGTGAGGTCCCACATCATCTTCAGGCCGAACAGCGGCTGGTCTTTCAAATCGCCCGTGCACTTCACGCATTTCTCTTCGGGCACTTCTTTGCCGGCCCGGCTCATCTTTTCGATTTTCCCTGAAAGCTTCCCGCCCTCCTCCGACACGCGAAACACGACGACCTTATCCTTGTCCGTGTGCTTCCACAGTCCCACGGCGGAGTCCTGTGCAAATAACGAAAGGCCGGCAATGCTCCCCAAAGCCGCCAGCGCGAATAGTCTTATCATCTGGTTTACTACCTCCACTTAGTAGTTTACCGCTTTTGTCTTTCGCGCTTAACAAGGGGGTGGATCCTTCATGAACACTTTCCGGGCCGGCGCCGCGGAGAATGGTAACTCCCTGATTGCCGAACTGGTAGGGCTCCGGCTGCCGGAATGCGCCGCTGTCGAGCCACCGCGTGAGCGTGCGTTGGGAGGTGCCCGGACTCGAGCCGCTATACACATCGGAATGCAGCGGCCCCGCGGGAAATGAGTTCGTCGTATCGGGTCCCGCGCGCACCGTGAACTGGCGCAGTGTGCCGGATTAATACGGGAGCCAACGGACCATTTTCCGGACACGGAGCCTGCCAGATTCCCGCTGCCTCGCTTCCGGCGTCCGTTTCTCAGGATCGGCGTGCCCGGGGTCACTGTTACGCTTTCGCTCGCCAGTCCAACCTGCAGAGTGAAGTTGAGTTCCTGCGCCTGCCCAATGTCAAGAATGACGTTCTGCTGCATTTGCGACCGAGAGCCGCTCAATTTCTGCCCGCACCGTGGAGTAGCCGATGGACCGCGCCCGTAGCGAGTAGAAGCCGGACTCGTTCGTCTCGACAGACGTGCGCACGCCTGTCTTTGTGTGTGGCGATCACGATGCCCGCTGTCTGGTGGAGGGCTGCGTCGATCATTGCAACAACGTCCGCCTGAAGCCAACACGTTTTGAATCAAGCTACTTTCCGGTACTCAGCCGCTATCGATGATGGGCTCTATTTCCCTACCGGCGCCTTCCGCCGCAGGCGGGGATGTACTCTCCGTCGGGAGTCCACACGGGGAAGTCATGCGCGCCCGGCAGGAAACTCAGCCGCGACGCTGTGTCCCGGTCCAGGTCCTTCACCCAGAGATTCGATCCGTTGTCCTTTTCGATTGAAAACGCTAACCGCCTGCCGTCGGGCGAAAAGCGCGGCGTGACGCATCGGCCCGGGGGCGCGTGCAGCGGTTGGGCCGTCCTGCCGCCGCTATCGACCCAGGAAATCGGCCACACCGCCTTGGTTGCCTTCCCGCGAGGTAGACGAAGGTTCCGTCACGCGCGAACGTGAAATCCCCGCCTGCTACCTGAGTGCTGCCGACATCCTCCAGAATCGGCGCCAAAGTCCTGTTCGAGGACGTGTCTACCGACTTTCTCGCCGGCCGCCAAATGAAGAACTGCGCGGGTTGTTGGGGCAGATGCTTTTCAGCGGGGAAGAAGGCGCCAAACCCACGTCTGCTCTTTCGGGCGGCGAGGCGGCGCCTGGTGATGTGCAAGCTGATGCTCCAGAAACCGAATTTCCTGATCTTCGACGAACCGACGAACCATTTGGATCCGGAATCGATCAACGCCTTGAATATCGTGCTTCAGCGGTATGAAGGAACGGTGCTGCTGGTGACGCACGACTAGGATTTGATCGACGAAGTCGCGACGCGGCGTCTTGCGCTTCGAGGATGGCAGGATCGAAGACTTTAAGGGGAGCTACGCGGATTCGCTGCAAGTGGCGGTGTTAGCCAGGGCACGAAGGATCACGGTCCGCAACCCATGGCGGTCTTCACCATTGCTGCGAGTTCGCATATCCGTTTGTCCGCGACTTGCATGAGTCGAGTTCGGGGTTCGATGAGATTTCGCTTTCGAACGACGGTCACGTCCTCCGCCCGAGCGGCGGAGTCAGCTTGAAGTCCCGTTTCCCCAGCCGGCAGAAAGACATGCGTCGGGGCATCCTTGTGAACGCTGGTTGTTAGCGGTACCACGAGGACGGTGTCGGCGCGTTCATGGCGATTGCGCGCGTCGAGGGAGACAATCACGACAGGACGTCTTCCTTTTTCAGGAGGATCGACCGGAAGCTGAACAAACCAAATCTCGCCGCGGAGCGGAGTTCTTGGAATCGGCGGCACTCAGGCGAGATCCTCTGCCGGAAACTCACGGAGCGCGAAGTCGCCCCATTCAGCCAAATCCTTAGCTTCCGTTGCGGAAAGTCCGCTATAGTAGTTCGCGACCGCCCTTTCAACCGACCTCCGCTCGTGTGCGGTTCGGGCAGCGCTGAGGATCTCCTCCAGCACCGCGGAGAGCGACGCCGCTCGCCGACTCTTGCGCATCGCCTGCAGGAAGGCGACGGACTCGGCTGAGAGGGTGTAGCTGGTTTTCACCTTGATGTTGAGCTTACTCGTAGTCCGATAAGGCATCCTACTCAATATCGTACCAAATGCGCGCCGCCCGCGTCATCGTCTCACGCGCGGCCCGCGCGGCCCGTCAACACGCGCATGGTCTTCCTCCATGAACGCATGAATCAAACATATCGTACCGGCCTCGCTGTGGGCCAACAGACCTTCGTAGCATCGGTGAGCGCCGAGCACGAGGCGCTCGGCGGTCATGGGCGGGCCGCTCCTCTCGTGTCTGTCTTCGGTCCCTTCCCCGTCAACCTAAATGTTCATTGCCCCGAACCCGCGACCTGTAGTAGCGGCCAGCAGCAAGGGTAGTCGTCGGACGCGATGGAGAGGGCCTCGTGGGTATCGCCGCGGGTGGGCACGAACCCTTTCCTACATCGTTCGAAGATTCCCATCTACCAGGTACTGAACCGGCAGCCACGTCAGATCCAGTCGGGCCTCGCCGCCTGGAGCTAAGCTACGGACATCCTTAACCTGTTTGCATCCGCCGGAACCCAAGCAGGTGGTTTCGGGGCCGAATCCTACTTGAGGCCGAGGGCGTCCGGTTTGATCGCCTTACTTCAGCGAGCCAGCAATCAGCCTCCGTTAACCTTCGCGAAATACTTCCGGTCCGCCAGCCATGCGAGCAGGTGAGACACGATCAGATGACACAGGCGTGTTTTTCGGACCATTCGCGGAAATTCGATTCGAAAGCGTGACGCCAGCGGCAGCTTACCAACTCTACTTCAACGACCCTAGGGCGTAGAGGGCGTTTCGGGTCCGAATGTATATCCTGTCTTCGCTGATTGCAGGAGTTGCGTAGATGTCCGAGTCGAAATCATTGATCGCCAGAATTTCCCAATCGCCCGTGGCACGCAGCACGACGACCTTTCCGTGCACGCTTGGAATATAGACCTTCCCGTCGACGCCAATGGGTGAGGCGTAGTAGTCTTCGAGCGCCCCTGCCAGCCGCGCCTGCTTGAGTACCTTGCCGGTTTGAGCGTTTAGAGTGGTCGCGATTCCGCCGCCTCGGACGAGGAAAACCACGTCATTATAAACGAGGGGCGACGGTACGTCGGGCAGCGACTTGTCGAATCGCCAGAGCACATGTGTGTCTGTCACGTCTCCGCTGCCTCCGAGCTTCACAGCCAGTACACCGTTGCGCGAGGCACGGCGAGTGCGGAAGAACGTCCACTCCCTCTCGTTCAGAAACCCATCCCTATCCAGGTCAATCGCACGCCAGGTTCCCGTGGGCTGCCATGGCTGAGGAAGCTCCTTTTGAGAAAGCTTCCCGTCGTTATTGGCATCGGCTGAGGCGATCACCTCGGCGAAGGCAGGCAATTCGACCTGCTGCCCAGCGTCATTCCCAGTGGTCCAACCGTTGAAGTAGACGATATCGCCGGCAATTGCCGGCGTGGATTTTGGCTGACAGGTAAGGCCCCGAACGAACCACAGCGGTTCGCCGTTCACGATGGAATACGCGGTGAGCTGGTAGGAGCCGGGCGCGATGACTTGCGCGGGGCCGCGGGCCGGACGGTAAATGATAGGGGTGGAGTATCCGTTGATGACGTCACGTGGCGTTTTCCAGACGATCTTACCGCTGTCCGCATCCACCGCGATCACGTATGCGTCGGTGTCCTGGTCGCAGACGAGGATCACTCTTCCATCGGCATAGACGGGCGATGCACCCACGCCGTGTTGACTGTTAAATGGTCCAAGCGGCAACTGCCATCGCAGTTTGCCTTCGAAATCATAGGCGACCAGACCGAAATCAGCGAAAAAAACAAACACGCTCCTTTCATCGGCCACCGGCGTAGGCGCCGCGCGGTGATTGAGGCTGTGCTGGGCTTCGCGTTTGGCAGCGCGGACTGATCGCCGCCACAGAATCTTCCCGGTCATGCGGTTCAGGCACATCGTAATCAAGTCATCGCCCTCGGAAGCAGTGAGAAAGATGCGATCTCCGGCCAGGACGGGGGACGATTTCCCTTCCGGCATCTCTGTCTTCCACAGAACGTTCTTCTGAGGCCCAAACTCCGCTGGCAGTTTCGCGCAGGTGGGGCAAAGTCCGGAGCCGTTCGGACCTCGGAACTGAGGCCAGTCGGCCCCGAATAGACCGGCTGCTAGCATCGAATAGAAAAGCGCGCGCATGTAGTATCCATATTATGTCAGGCGGTTGGCGAGCTGCGAACAATCTGCGCGGCTGCGTTGAAAACAACGGCTGTAGAAGGTATCGGGAGAGCCGGAGCTCCCGGTACGGACGTCCCGGACGGGTGCCTGGGAAGATAACCCCTTGCGCCGGGCCGAGCGTGTGCGACGCCATTTTCTTGCGATATCTTCCGGAGCGCCCACCTCTCCTTGCGTTGATCAGGGGCCGTGGGACTGTGCATGTCGCTTTCTGAGGAACGCCCGGCGGAGGTATAATCCACTCTTCCGAGAAGGCCGCCAGTGCGGCCCGCAAACGTTTAGTCCAAAGGAGACAGGAATGCTGGGAGTTAATCCGTACATCGCATTTAGAGGAACGTGCCGGGAAGCGATCGAATTCTACAAAAGCGCGCTTGACGCCGAAGTGCTGTTCACTCAGACCATTGGTGAGTCCCCAATGTCCGATATGGGCCCGGCGGAAAACATCATGCACTCTACGATCAAAGTAGGAGGGTCCACGATCATGATGTGCGACGACTCGAGGCCTGATGCCGCGGCGGGTGGCGGCAACATCAGCTTGGCCATCGGACTGAACGATCCGCCGCGGGCCAAACAAATCTTCGAGAACCTCGCCAGAGATGGCTCGGTGGTCATGCCGCTTCAAAAGACCTTCTGGGCGGTTGCATTCGGGATCGTGACCGACAAGTTCGGCATCAACTGGATGGTCAACTGTGACGAACCAAAGTGAACCGGCGCATTGAATAGCGGAGTTCTGGACACGCCCTCGCGACGCTCCGGTTGATATCTGGGCAAACGTGTGCGAACACGGATTTGGAGTTGAAGGCAAGGGGCTATCGCGTCGCAACCCGCTAAGGTCAGCGGGCCGCGACTGCCAGGAACTGCGCTACACCCACTCGGCTCCGAGACGACATTCCGAACTTCCGATCCAGTTCATTGCCCCAGGACGGTTCAGGTTCAGCTCGCGTACGACCTGAAAGCGTGCATTGCTTTCTCGCGGCGAACCTGCGCTTCCACCACGACGTGGACCTGATTGGCTCGCGCAGGTGGATCAGTCCGTTGTTTTTCGTTCCAGAACCTCGGTCTCGGGGTCCTCGGCTGCCAGGCTGGTCGATTTCACCCTCCGAACGTCTGTTCGAACTCTTCCGGAACTTGACCCATGTTGTGCCACTAAGCCATCCGGTAAACGGAGCACCCGTCCCAGCGATACGTGGCCGCCCGCCGCGGATCTCAGGATACCGGGGTTTAGCCTGCCTAGCTGCTGGATCCGTCTACGCGCAGCGCCTTCGCCTCGGCCACAAGAAACAGCGATCCCGTAATAAATACGATATCCTCCGGCCCTGCATCCGTCACCATTTGGAGCGCTGCGCTCAAATCCGCCGCGATTCGCACACGCCCATGATCCGTCGAATCCCGCAACACTTCCGGACGTAGCGCACGCGGCTGCTTCGGAGCCGTCAGGATGATTTCATGCGCTCGCGGGAACAGCGTTCCCCCGATCTCCTCCACCGCTTTGTCGCGCATCGTGCCGAAGATCAGGCGGACGCGGCGGTTGGCACAAAAGCGGTCGATGTACTCCGCCAGCGCGCGCGCTCCGGAAGGGTTATGCGCTCCGTCTACGACAATCTCCGGCGCCTCGGAAATTCGCTCCAGGCGACCCGGCCAGCGAGCGGCGCGGACGCCCGCTTCTATCGCCGTATCCGGAACCCCGAGGCGCTTCAACGCCGCAATCGCCGTCACCGCGTTCTCTACCTGATGCTCTCCGGCGAGCGAACACTCTACGTGAAGGCCATCTACCGTGAAGCGCGATCCGCGGAGATGCAACTCCACGTCCTCCGCCTCCGCCTTCCCGGCCACTTCCACGCCCAGTTCCGCCGCGCGTGCCGTCAGCACTTCGAGAGCCTCATGACGCTGGCGCGAGAGTATCGCAGGCACGCCCCTTTTTAGGATGCCCGCTTTCTCACCCGCGATCGAAGCGAGACTCGTCCCCAGGTAGCTCTCGTGATCGAATTCCACGGGTGTGATCACTGTAAGCACGGGTTCCACGACGTTGGTCGCGTCGAGCCGCCCGCCCAGACCCACTTCGAGCACCGCGATGTCCACTCGCGCGTCCGCGAATAGCAGGAACGCCATTGCCGTAACGGTTTCGAAGTAGGTCGTGTGGCAGTCGATCGCGCCGCTCTCCAGCAGTTGCTCCGTCGTGTCGTGCACGCGCCGAAAGGCCTCCGAGAAGCGGTCTTCCGAAACCTCCGCGCCGCCTATACGGATTCGTTCCGTGGGCGAGAGCAGGTGCGGCGACGTATACAATCCCGTCAGGCTGCCATGCGCCCGGAGCGCCGATTCGATCATCGCGCACGTGGAACCCTTCCCATTCGTCCCCGCCACGTGGACGAACTTCGTCCGCCGGTGGGGATTCCCCATCGCGTCGAGCACCACATGAATCCGTTCGAGTCCGAATTTGACGGCCTTGTGCTCGTTGCCGAGAGAATAGAGGAACCGGACAGAATCCGGATAGTTCATACAGGGCCGTGAAAGAAGCGCAGAGAGCGCGCGATGTAGTCTTTCAGTTCGCCCCGACGGACGACGGCGTCGAGCAGTCCATGGCGCAGCAGGAACTCCGCGCGCTGAAAGCCTTCGGG